>NZ_VFVS01000018.1:0-161078 GCF_006442215.1 Mesorhizobium sp. B2-3-11
CCACCGTGACCGACGCCGACGGCTCCACCGGAACCACCAGCTTCACGGTGGTGATCGACGACGACACGCCGGTGGCGGTCAATGACGGCGTGCTTGCCAGCCATGCGGAGAACGTGTCGGGCCTGACCATCGGCACGGTCGCCGGCATCCTGGGCAACGACCATTATGGCGCGGACGGTCCGGCGGCCTCGGGCGCGCTGGTGATCGGCGCCGGCGACCATGGCGGCACCGTGGCCATTGTCGCGGGCAACCTGGTCTACACCAACACCACGCTCAACGTGGCCAACGGGGCGACGGTCGACGAGACCTTCACCTACACGATCAAGGACGGCGACGGCGACATCACGACGGCGACCTTCAAGGTGACGCTGACCGACACCGGGGTGACGGCGGTTGCGGCCTCGGCGAACCTGATCGCCGACGAGGACGACATCGTCGGGGCTGGCGGCAACCCGGGCGGTCTGGGCGACGACGCGCCGGTTCTGGCCGGCCACATCTCCTATACGCTTGGCGCGGACCAGATCGGCAGCGTTGCGCTGTCGACGGCTGGCAATGCGACAGGCCTGCAGACGCTGGCCGGCGCCGCGGTCGACACGACATGGGTCGGCGGCCAGCTGATCGGCTACGTGCACGGCACGGACCCGAACCTCGCGGCCAACCAGGTGTTCACCATCGCGGTGACGGGTGTCAACAACAGCGGCGCCGACTACGCCATGACGCTGCTGCAGCCGGTCCAGCACACGGTCGGCGGTACCGAGGACAACACCGCGCCGTTCACCGTCACCGCCACCGTGACCGACGCCGACGGCTCCACCGGAACCACCAGCTTCACGGTGGTGATCGACGACGACACGCCGGTGGCGCTACCGGATACTGTTCTCGGCACCGTGACCGGCACGGTCCTGATTAATGTCATCGCGAACGATGCCTTCGGGGCGGATGGCGTTAATCTAACGACCAGCGTGAACGTTGCGACCGCTCCGACACACGGTACCCTGATTAATAACCACGACGGCACTTTCAGCTATACGCCGACTGCCGGATATAATGGCGGGGACTCCTTTACCTACACGATCATCGATCGTGACGGCGATGCATCCACCGCCGCAGTAACAATCCCGACGATCGTCACCAATAGCCCGCCAGTCGTTCTCGACTCGCACAACTGGATGTCTAGCGACCCGGCGCAGGAGACGGCGACCGGACATCCCGACGGCTATCCTCTGCTCGTGAATATCCCAACCGATCCGGACGGCAACAATATCACGGTCACTGCATCAAGCGTTCCCACCGGTGTCTATTATTTCGATGGAGCCTACCACGCGGTGACTGCGGGAATGACACTTTTCCAGACTGGTGGTATCAACCTGCTCGATGATCTGGTCTATCGGCCGACGGTGACCGCCAACGACACGGTAAACCTCAATCTCTCGCTCAATGTCTCGGATGGTTTCGTCACCGTGACGGAGAATGTGGGAATTCATGAAGTTGCGCCCAGCCGTCTGCCAACCGATACATCACAGATTGGCGATGGAAGTAGCCCTCTGACATCTGGCAACGACCAGACCCAAACTCTGACGCTATCGCAATCGACCATTAACGGCATCACCAATGATCCGCACGGCTCAGCCCTTGTGATCTATACCGACTTTCAGAAGAGCCCGTTCGCTGTGCCTATTCCTGGAGACGAACGGAATCCCGGAGCATACAGCGACACCAACAGCGCTGGTACCCAACGCGAACAAGAAGTGCAGGTCGAGATCGTCATTGGAGGCAACCACTTTGTCGTCGTGGAAGCTGACACAACCGCAGCGAAATTCGAGCAGAGCTGGTTTTATGACGATCCCGCCACTGGGGGAACCGGCCTGATGAAGGCGACGGTAAACTACGACCAGATCCTGCTCAACGGCAACGGGATATCGCTTGCCGACTATCTAGTCGCCCATCCACCAACAACTAACGATACCTGGACTTTGCTCTACACTGACAATGACGGCGGCTCGTACCAGGCACGCACAGTGTCGTTTAACTTCTTCACACATGATCCGGGCGATCCCGGTATAACAGTGACAGGCGACGCGACCTTGCCCGACCAGATCTACGGCACTTCGGGTCACGATGTGCTGAGCGGTGGCGGCGGGAACGACATCATATATGGCGGCGGTGGCGGCGATATTATCATTGGCGGTACCGGCCAAGACGAACTTCATGGCGGCACGGGCGCCGATACGTTCAAGCTCGATAATCTCAACATCAAGGACCTCATCGCAGACTACAGTGGAGCCGGCGGAGAGGGCGACAAGATCGACCTGACAGCCCTGTTCGATACGGCGCCAGGGGACAATATTGCTAACTTCGTGAAATACGATTCGACGTCGCACACGCTCAGCGTCGATGCCAATGGTGCAGCCGGCGGCGCCAATTTCGTGGACGTTGCCGTCTTGCAGAACGCGCCTGCAGCCGGCACCATTAATCTGCTTTACGACGACACGGCACACGTCCAACACCCCATCACGATCTAACGCCATGGCACACGGTCGCATAACTATGTTATACATTGAGAATATAGAGGGGAGCTCATCATGAGAATTCGTTCAAGAATACTGATTTCGGCCACGGCGCTGTTCCTGGCTGGATCGACCGGCTTTGCCGCCGACATCATCGAAGGCCCGACGGCTGATTATTGCCGCACCGTTGGAACGTCCAATCTCGTGCTGACCGACAACACGGTCGACCTCACGAAACAGGTCGTGAAGCTGATGGACGAGTCGGTCGCCGTCGCCAACAGCCCGGAATGGATCCATTCATCCCGGCCGGTCTTCGTCTGGGCATCGGAAGCCAAGGTCGCCTGCGGCATGGCTTACGGCTACCTGAAGACCAACTATAAGGACGAAGACACGCTCAACAAGTGCGAGTGTTTTCACGATCGCATGGTCGAGTACATGAACTGACCGCAGCGAGAGCGCGCCAGCGGGTCCGATGATTGGCGATCGCGCATCGCTCGCCGTGATCGCCGGGGCGATTGCGCTGACCGGTTGGCTGATGCCGGCGGCGCCAGCCAGGGAATTCGAGCCGTCTTCCGTCGACCAGGCAACATCAGCCATCGCAACGCGGCGGACGCACTGCAGCGCCGCATCCCAGTGGTCGCGCGAGACCTACAAGGCGTTCGCGACCTGTCAGGCATCGATCTACGGTCTTCAACCGGCACTGGCGCATGCCGTGATCGAGATCGAAATCGGCTTCGATCCTGACGCACGCGGGGGTGCTGGAGAAATCGGACTGATGCAAGTCATGCCGGCGACCGCGCGCATGCTCGGCTTTCGCGGTTCGCTCGAGAATCTCAGCGCGCCCGCGACCAATATCGCGTTTGGCGTCGAGTATCTGGCGCTCGCGAACAAGCTCGCCGGCGGCGATCTGTGCACGACCGTGATGAAATATCGCGCTGGCCACAACGAGACCCGGTTCTCGGCACTTTCCGTTCGCTATTGCGAGCGTGCGAGAGCCATACTGGCAAGGGACGGCCTGGAGGTAGCCGGGCCGTTGCCTGTGGCGACATTCGGGTTTTCCGCCCTTTCGCAGGAAGGCATGCCGACAGGGGCAAAGCGTGTCTGTGTGCGCAGGTTTTTCGTGCCCGGCCCACGCTACATGAGATGTGCCGACTATCGAACCGTGGAGCAGGCCAGACGCATCAAAGCGCTCAGGGCCGAGCTGTTCCGTGACTGAGCACTTCGGTCGAATGGAGCCGCCATGATATATCGTGCGGACAAGATCGGGAAAGACATGTCGCCATGCGCGGCAGACAGGGTGGGAGCAGAAAATGGAATTTGACCGGCCGGTCCACGGCCCGCGGACATGGGTGGTCGCTTCCGTGCTGGCTATGTCGTTGCTCGGCTGCCAATCGAAAGGCGCGGTGTCCGACGCGCTCGATCCCGCCGCCATCCAGGCCCCCAATCAGCCGGCTGCCGTTGCTGTCGCCAATGCAAGCCTGACAACGCAGTCTCTCGGCACCGGCCCCACACAAGTCGCCATGCTGCTGCCGCTGTCCGCCTCCGGATCCGCGGGCGAAAACGGCAGAAAGATGCTGGACGCCGCCAAGCTCGCCATGACTGATCTCGGCAACCCGCTGCTGACGCTTACCATCGAGGACACAAGGGGAGACGCGACTTACTCCCAGCAACTGGCGGTTAAAGCCATTACTTCGGGAGCGAAAGTGGTCATCGGTCCGACCGAACTGGCGGCGGCGCAGCATGTCGCCAAACTGTCGGGCTCAAACCGGCCGGTGGTTCTGGCTCTTGCGGACAATTTTGCCGGTGGCCCGGGCGTCTATGCGGTATGCCTCAGCGAGGCGGACAGCGCGGCCGCGGGAGCTGGCGCGATCGCGGCCAAGGGCGGCAAGAAGTTCGTTCTGCTGGTGCCGGCGGGCGCGAGTGCCGACATCATGGAGAAGCGGGTCGCCAACAGCCTCAGCGTGTATGGAGCCGCCCTTGCAATCACCATACCGTATACGAGCGCCGACAGCGCGGCAAAGGCGGTGACGGACATGGGCTCGCTGGTGGACGTTCCCGATGCCGTGATCGTTGCCAGCGGCGACAGCAATCCGTCGCCAATCCTGATCGCCCTGAAGGCAAAGGGCATTCCTGGAAAATCGACCTCCGTGATTGGCACGAACCGCTGGCTGGAGCACCCGACCAGTCCACTTTTCGAAGGCGCCTATATCGCGACGCTCGATCAACACGAAACAGGTCCGATCTCGGATCGTTTCAAGGCAACCTTCAACTACCAGGCCGACGTCAATGTCGCTTATGCCTATGACATGGTTGCCCTGACCGCGGGGATCGCGAGCGCTGCCGGACCTAACGGTTTCAACAGGCAGGTTTTCGAGAACCGGAGTGGATTTCGCGGATCGACCGGCTTGTTCAGGTTCCGCGCGGATGGATCCAGCGAACGCTCGATGCCGTTTTACCGGATTGAAAAAGGCGCGCTCAAACCGGTTGCCAAATCGACGTCCAGCTTCTAGCGAATTGGGCGCGGCGGCCTGATGGCACAAGTCGGACGCCTTCGCATGATGATCGCGGTCGCAAGCCTCGAGCTTCTCGTCGGCATCCTGCTGCTGATCAGGGCAGCGACCCTGTTTCCTGTCGAACGGACCGTCACCAACCCGGCCCCGGAAGTCAGCGATGAAGTCGCGCAGCACCCGGTTCGATCGATCGTCAATTCAGCCCGCAAGATTGCCGAGGATCTCATCGCACCGCCGCAGATCGAGGGGACCGACATGGAGCGGGTGGAACCTCGCTCGCCCCTTGGCGACCTCGGCCTCGCCCCACAGCCCAAGCCATCGATGCCCAAGGATTGGCTGGAAACACCGCTGTACCGTCCGGTGGCCACGTCGTCGGCCGGTTTCGACTCCATGGGGCGGAAATTGTTCATCAGCGGAACCCAAAGCGTTGCGATCGACAGGGTCTGCCTGTTTCACGAGAGTGCCTGGCCTTGCGGGCAGCGGGCGCGCGCGGCTTTCAACAACTGGATGCGCGGGCGGGCGCTGAGCTGTTTCGTGCCTCCGACGGGCGACCGCTTCCCTGTCGCGGCGACATGCAGGCTGGGCAAACAGGATGTCGGCGCCTGGCTCGTATCGAATGGCTGGGCGCTGGCCTTGCCGAGCGGCATCTATGGCAAGGCCGAAGCAGCAGCCCGGACGGCGGAGATGGGTATCTTTGGCCCCCCGTAGGCGGCAGCAACCGGATTCGCCACAAAGGGCCGCATCGTCTGTTCAGAAAACTGGCGAACGTCTCAAATTGTATTGTTCTTCGAGACCGAAATCGTAACTTGCCGGTCTTATGCTTGGCGTTCGAACGGAGATCGACGATGAGCAACGCAGCAGCTGATGTCCCGGCCCATCACGAATGGAAGAATGTCGCCTGGTTGGCTTTCCTTGGAACCACCGGCAGCCTGTGCGTCTCCCTGATCCTGAATTATCTGCTGTTGTTCAGCGAGACGCTGACGCCTTTCGGGCGCGGCATGATCACCGCAACGCTTTTGCCTTTGGTGATCTGCCTGCCGCTTTTTGTGTTCATAGGCCTGAAACTGGCCGAGATCCGTCGCTATAGGCGGGAACTCAACAGGGCCGCTACCTTCGATACGCTGACCGGTTGCCTGAACGGCAAGGTTTTCACGTCGCTGATCGAGAGACGGGCAATCAGGTCTTCGCCACCTGGCGAGCGATCGGGCGCCTTCCTAGTCGTTCATCCTGAACATCTGAACGCCATCAATCTGCGCTTCGGCCTGAGCTGGGGCGACGAAGCCTTGCGCCTCATAGCCTCGACCATCCGCTCTTGCGTGCGCTCGCAAGACGTCGTCGGCCGCATAGGCGCGTCCATGTTCGGCGTCTTCCTTCCTGGAACGAGCGAGGCCGAAGCCAGGACGGTTGGCGAGCGTATCCGCGCCAGTGTCTCGCAGGTCTATTTTGCCCCTCAAGGCGCCGAGGAGATCCTGGCCGTCACCGTCGGAGGCGTGGTTTTCGAGCAGCACCTGGACTTCGAGGACATGTTCCGGCCGGCGGAAGAGAGCCTGTCGGGCAAAGGCGGTTTTGCACTGTCGCGCATTCAACCCGCTTCAGCCTGACGCCCTCCAAGACTTGTTCGGTTTTGCCGCGACTTTTGCGATAATCGGGAAAGTCGATGCCAGAATGCGTGGCTTACCGCCCGCGATCCCTTCGCTACGATCCTTGGCTGAGGGCGAACGCGCAGATCCCGCAGCGTCAGCTCGCCTCGCGCATCGCTTCGGCGGCCTGCAAGTCGACGGAGACCAACTGGCTGACGCCCTGCTCGGCCATGGTCACGCCGAACAGCCGGTCCATGCGGGCCATGGTGATGGGATTGTGGGTGATGATGACGAAACGTGTCTCGGTGGTGTTGGCCATCTCGTCCATGAGATTGCAAAAGCGCTCGACGTTGTGATCGTCAAGCGGCGCATCGACTTCGTCGAGCACGCAGATCGGCGCCGGATTGGTCAGGAACACGGCAAAGATCAGCGACATCGCCGTCAGCGCCTGCTCGCCGCCCGACAGCAGCGTCATGGTCTGCGGCTTCTTGCCGGGCGGGCGGGCCAGGATCTCAAGTCCCGCCTCCAGCGGATCCTCGGATTCGATCAGTTGCAATTCTGCCGTGCCGCCACCGAACAGATGCGAGAACAACCGCTGGAAATGGCTGTTCACCACATCGAAGGCGGCCAGCAGCCGCTCGCGGCCTTCACGGTTGAGGCTCTGGATTGCTTGCCTGAGCTTGCGGATCGCTTCGATGATGTCCTCGCGCTCGGACACGATTGCCTCCAGGCGATCGGAAAGCTCCTTCTGCTCTTCCTCGGCGCGCAAATTGACGGCGCCGAGCCGTTCGCGCTCGATCTTCAACCGGTCGAGCTGGCGTTCGATCTCGGGCATCTCGGGCATCGGGTCGCCGGCTTCCAGGCCGGTGTGGCGGATGACCAGATGCGGCGGCGTGTTCAGCGTTTCCTGGATACGCGCCTCGATCTCCAGCCGGCGTTCGTCCGCCGCCGTCAGCCGTTCCTCGGCGCGGGCGCGGGTTTCGCGCGCTTCGGCCAGCGACTGGATGGCTGATGTGGCCGCCTTGTCCAGTTCGGCCTGCCTGTTCTCCGCTTCCTGCAGCCGGTCGGCGGCCGCCTTGCGCAAGGTCTCGGCCTCGGTGAGTTGCGACAGCAGCGCACGGCGCTTGACGTCGATCTCGTCGGGCGCATCGGCCAGCCGTTCGCGCTCGGCCTGGGCCTCGGCCTTGCGTTCGCCGAGCGAGGCGATCTGTGTCGAGGCGTTTTCGGCACGCACCAGCCAGTTGCTGCGCTCGGCGCCGATGGCGTCCAGCCGTCGCGTGCGGGCCTCGGCTTCGCGCCGCAACCCCTCATGGACGGCACGCGCGTCGGCAAGCGTGGCGCGGTCGCGAGAGACATTGGCCGAGGACTGTTCGAGCTGCAATTGCAGGTCGCCGAGATCCGGCGCGTCCTGCAGCAGCATCTCGGCCTCGACGAAAGCCGCCGATGTCTCCTCGTGGCTGTCGACGATGCGGGCGCGCGCTTCGTCCAGCGCGGCACGCCGGCTCGACAGTTCACCGCCGGCCTTTTCGGCCTCGGCCAACGCATTGCGGGCGGCGTCCAGCCGGTGCTGGGCTTCGCGTCCGGCCTGGCGTGTGGTTCGCTCCGCTTCGCTTGCCTGGCGCAGCGTCTGCTCGGCCTGTGCCAGCGTCTTCTCGGCCTGGCGCAGGACGAGCGTCGCCTGCACCGCTTCGGCATCGAGTTCGGCAAGCCGGTTCTTCTGCGCCAGCCTTTGTGCCGCGGCGGTCGGTGCATCGGCGCTGGCGGTCAGACCGTCCCAGCGCCACAACGCGCCCTCGCGGCTGACCAGGCGCTGGCCGGGAGCCAGAAGCCCCTGCAACCGGCGCCCGTCAGCCGCCTCGACGATGCCGATCTGCGCCAGGCGGCGGGCAAGTTGTGCCGGCGCGCGAACCACGCTGGCAAGGCTCTTGATCCCTTCCGGAAGCGCGGCGTCGCCGGGCTGGATTTCGCTTTCGCCCCAATGCGCCGGTGCGCTACGGTCGAGCGGCACGTCCAGGTCTTCGCCCAAGGCCGCGCCCAGGGCCGTCTCGAAGCCGCGCTCGACGCTGATCTGCTCCAGCACGGAAGGGAAGAGATCGCCGCTGGCCGCGTTCAGGATCTTGGCCAGCGTACGCGCTTCGGTCTCGATCCCGGCCAGTTCCGCCCTGGCGTCCTGAAGCGGGGGCCGAGCGGCACTTTCGGCGCCACGAGCGTCGATGACCGACTGCTCGGCCTGCGCCACCGAGGCCTCGGACTCTTCCAGCAATGCCATCGCCTGTTCGACCAGGATCCGTTTCTCGGCCGGATCGGGCAGGCCGGCCACCTTGGCGAGGATGTCCGATAACTCCCGATCGACATCGGCGAGCTGACGGGCGAAGCGATCGCGCCGCTCGGCGGTTTCGCGCAAAGTCCGTTCGATCTGATGGCGCGAGGCGGCGGCCTCGGCGCGCTCGGCGGTCAGCGCGGCGAGCTTGGCTTCGCTTTGCGCAAGCGTCGAGGCGGCCTGTTCGAATTCCGCGCGGGTAGTGGCCTCTCGCTCCGCGGCGCCGGCGTTTTCGGAGTTCAGCGCGGCCTCTTCCGCGCGCAGGCGCTCGAGTACGTCGGCATTGTCGCGCACCATCTGCTCTTCGCGGGCGATGTCACCGTCGAGTTGCTGCAACCGGCGCTCGAGTTCGGCCTGACGGGTGCGGATGCGGCCGGCTTCTTCCTCGATCTGCGACCTGGCGATCGACAGCCGCTGGAAGGCCGCGGCAGCCGCGGCTTCCGCGTCGCGCAGGTCGGGCAAGCGATGGGCGGAGATGCCCTGCTCCTTGGCCGCGTTCATCTGCGTGGCGGCGCGGTCGCCGACGAGCGCCGTGGCCGTCGCCAGTGCCGAACGCGCCTCGCCTTCCTGCGTCTTGGCCAACGTCCAGCGCAGATGCAAGAGCGTTGCTTCGGCCTTGCGAATGTCGGCCGACAGGTTCTTGAAGCGGGAAGCCTGGCGCGCCTGGCGCTTCAGGCTTTCGATCTGGCTTTCCAGTTCGCCGACGACATCGTCCAGGCGTTCGAGGTTCTGCTCGGCCGCCTTAAGCCGCAGCTCCGCCTCATGGCGGCGGGTGTGCAGACCGGAAATGCCGGCCGCCTCTTCGAGCAGCGCGCGGCGCGCCTGCGGTTTGGCCTGGATCAGTTCGCCGATACGGCCCTGCCCGACCATCGAGGGCGAGCGCGCGCCGGTCGACTGATCGGCGAACAGAAGCTGCACGTCCTTGGCGCGCGCTTCCTTGCCGTTGATGCGGTAGAGCGAGCCGGCCTCGCGCTCGATACGGCGGGACACCTGCAGTTCGTCGGCATCGTTGAAGGCTGATGGAGCCGAGCGGTCGCTGTTGTCGAGGAACAGCGTGACTTCTGCGGTGTTGCGGGCGGGGCGCGTGCCCGAGCCGGAAAAGATCACGTCGTCCATGCCGGACGCGCGCATGTTCTTGTAGGAGCTTTCGCCCATCACCCAGCGCAGCGCCTCGACGAGGTTCGACTTGCCGCACCCGTTCGGCCCGACAATGCCGGTCAGGCCGCGTTCGATGACGAACTCGCCAGGTTCGACGAAGGACTTGAAGCCAAGGAGGCGGAGGCGCGAAAACTTCATTCACGCGCCTCATACACCGGTTCCGCAAAACTGTACCGAGGTTTTGCGACAGGGCGCATAGCGCGCGAACAGATAGAGAGGCAAGCAGCGCCGGAGCGCTGCCGCTTCGGCGCTGAGCTGATGTCAGAGCAGAGGGTCGATGATGGCCGACATTTCCTCAATCGACATCGCCCCTTTGTAGGTTTTACCGTTGATGAAGAAGGTCGGTGTCGAGTCGACCTTGAATTCATTGGCGCCACGCTTCTGGACCGATCTCACATCGTCCAGAAGTTTCTGGTCCGTCAAGCAGGCCTCGAAGGACTCCTGTGTAAAACCGGCAAGCTTGGAGATTTGCAGCAGCGCATCCTTTGTGTTGGACACGCCGACCCAGTTCGCCTGCTGCCTGAACAGGACATCGACCATCGGGAAATAGTTGTCCTTGGCGCAGCGCGCCAGCATGAAACCTGCTTCGGCGCTCGGATCGAACGGGAATTCGCGCAGGATGTAACGGGCCTTGCCGGTATCGATATACTTGGTCTTCAAATCCGGAAAGGTGGTCTCGGCGAAATGCGCGCAGTGCGGGCAGGTCATCGAGGCATATTCGACGATGGTGACCTTGGCGTCATCCTTGCCGAGCTGCTTGTCGGGCAGCGCACCCGGCTTCATCAGTTCGGTCATGTCGACGGTGCCCTGCGCTTCCGGCACCTGGACCGCGGCGGGCGTGGCCGGCTTTGCGGGCGCCGCAGGATCCGCGGGCTTCACATCCGCAGCCTTGGCCTGTTCGCCGGAATCGCTGCAGGCGGCGAGCAGGGCCACCGCCGGGATGGCGGCCAGCGAAGTCAGGACGTTTCTGCGAGAGAAGCTTTGGCCAAACGGGGTACGGCTCATACGAATCACCTGATAAGGGTTTGGATTTTGCAATGCAATGGCACGAAAAAGCGAGAGTTGGCGCGAATTAAGGCATCCCTGTCCCCAATCCAATCGCGAAACCTGACGAGGGTGATCACGAATGCGAGAGATTAACGACAAACCTATGACCGCTGCCAGTGATAACTAGGCTTTCCTTGCGCCCAGAATGGTCGCACCCAGCCGTTCCAGCGAGGCACGCAGCCCGTCATCCTCGATCAAGCCGACAGTATCGGCCAATTTCGCCTTTTCCGCCGCGCTCAGTGGCCTGAGGGCAGGTTTGGGCCGGGCTCTTCCCGAGCTTACCGGCTTCTGCACGATCCTGATCCGGCCTATCGCCCTGAAACCCAGGAAGGCGTTCACCCGGTTGATGATCTCGCCGGTCTCATGCTGCAGATGAAGCGCGGCCATGCCTTCGCAGGCGATGACCAGCACGGCCGGCTCGAACGGATCGTCTTCGTGCAGGCGGCGGGGCCACTGGATCTTTTCGGGCCGCGAGTGGATGGCCAGGCGCGGTCCGGCAATCTCTTCCCAGGACTGGACAAGACCGATCGATATGCCTGCCCGCTTGCGCAGCACCGGGTCGAGGATCTCGGTGGCGAGGTCACTCACCGGAACGGGATTGCCGAAGGGCCTTTTCCCTGCCATGTGCGTTCTCCAGCCACGACCCAGCAGATACCGGCCAGGCCAACGCAAGATCAATGGCACCAGCAGACCAGACCCGCAAGGCCCTGACCAGCATGGCCATCTCAGACGATAGGGCGTCGCGCCTGCTCGCCTGGTACGATGCGCATCATCGCGAATTGCCGTGGCGCGTGACGCCGCGCGAGCATGCACGCGGTGTGCGGCCCGACCCCTACCGCATCTGGCTGTCCGAAGTGATGCTGCAGCAGACCACCGTCGAAGCGGTGAAATCCTATTTCCGCACCTTTGTCGAGAAATGGCCCGACGTCGAAGCGCTGGCAGCGGCGCCGACCGAGGATGTGATGAAAACCTGGGCGGGGCTCGGCTATTACTCCCGCGCCCGCAATCTCAAGGCCTGTGCCGATCTGGTGGCGGCACGCGGCGGCCGGTTTCCAGATACCGAGACCGAACTTCGAGAATTGCCGGGGATCGGCACCTATACGTCGGCTGCCATCACGGCAATCGCCTTCGACCGTCCCGCGGCCGTTGTCGACGGCAATGTCGAACGCGTCATCTCAAGGCTGTTTTCGGTCACGACGCCGCTGAGCGAAGCCAAGACCGAGATACGAGCCCATGTCGAGCGCATGGTGCCGGCGACAAGGCCCGGCGACTTCGCCCAGGCGATGATGGATCTCGGCGCGACGATCTGCACGCCGCGCCGGCCGCGCTGCATGCTGTGCCCGCTGCGCGAGGACTGCAGCGCCGTCATTGCAGGCGACCCCGAGAATTTCCCGGTGCGGCTGCCAAAAGCCGACAAACCGCTGCGGCGCGGCGCGGCTTTCGTGGCCACACGTGAGGACGGCGCCATTCTTTTGCGCAAGCGGCCGGAAAAGGGCCTGCTTGGCGGCATGACGGAAGTGCCTACCACCGCCTGGACGGCGCGGGCGGACGGAGCCACCACGCAAGCGGCGGCGCCTTTTCCCGGCAACTGGCTGCGCGCCGGAAAAATCACGCATGTCTTCACCCATTTCGCGCTCGAACTCGAAGTCTTTTGCGCTCACATCAAAGGTGATGCACCGGCAGGGTATTTCTGGTCGCCGGCCCATGACATTTCAGGCGAGGCGCTGCCCACTGTCATGAAAAAGGCAATCGAGGCTGCGATACCCGGCGCGACGAAAAAGCCGTCGCCATTGAGTGCAAAGAGGCCCCATGACTGAAATCCGCCACATCGTTTTCGACATCGGCCGCGTGCTGATCCACTACGATCCGAACATTCCGTTCAGCCGCCTCATTCCCGATGTCGAAGAGCGAAAGTGGTTCTTCGACAATGTCTGCACGCATGACTGGAACATCGAACAGGATCGCGGGCGGACGTGGGAAGAGGCCGAAGCGCTGCTGATCGCGGAGCATCCCGAGCACGCCGAAAACATCCGCAATTTCCGCCGCCACTGGCACGAGATGGTTCCGCATGCCTATGACGACAGCGTCGCCATCATGCTCGGGCTGATCGACAGCGGCCACGATGTGACAATGCTGACCAACTTTGCCTCCGACACGCTGGCAGAAGCGCGTGAACGCTTCGATTTCCTCGATCGCCCGCGTGGCGTCACCATCTCGGGCGAGATCGGCAAGATCAAGCCGGACCGCGGCATTTACGACCATCACGTGGCTGCGTTCGGCCTCGAGCCGTCGGCGACGCTGTTCATCGACGACAGCCAGAAAAATGTCGACGGCGCCAAGGCCGCCGGCTGGCAAGCGGTGCTGTTCACCGATGCCAGTACGCTTCAGGCAGATCTTGAACGCTTTGGAATCAAGGCGTGATCTCTATCGCTTGCGGCGATACGTTGAGAATTTGAATCAACGAATATGATGCAAGCGGCAGGGGGTCAGCCCAGGGGTCAGCCCCCTGCCCGTTCCATGCCGAGGCGGGCGATGCGACGCAGTTCGTCGATCGGGGTCAATCCGCCGCTGCGCTCATAATGCCAGAAGGTCCAGCCGTTGCAGGCGTCCAGCCCCTGCACCTCGGCGCCGATCTTGTGGATCGAGCCGGCGCTGTCGCCGATCGCCACCGTGCCATCGGCGCGAACCTTGGCAGCCCAGCGCTTCTTCGCGTCGTAGAGCGTGGCGCCGGGCGTCATCAGCCCAGTGTCGATCAGGCTGACGAAGGCGACGCGCGGCTCGGCGCGTTTGCCGGTAAGCACGGTAAGATCCGCTTCGTCGAATGGCCGCACGGCATCGATGCGCTCATTGGCGGCGTCGATATAGGCCTGCTCGCGCTCGATGCCGACGAAGTGGCGTCCGAGGCGCTTGGCCACGGCACCCGTCGTACCGGAGCCGAAGAACGGGTCGAGCACGACGTCACCCGGCTTGGTCGAGGCCATCATGATACGGGCAAGCAGCGCCTCGGGCTTCTGCGTCGGATGCAGCTTGTCGCCATTGTCGTTCTTCAGGCGCTCGCCACCGGTGCAGATCGGGAACAGCCAGTCGGAGCGCATCTGGATATCGTCGTTCGACGCCTTCAGCGCTTCATAGTTGAAGGTATAGCCCTTGCCCTTCTGATCGCGGGAGGCCCAGATCATCGTCTCATGCGCGTTCTGGAAGCGGCGGCCGCGAAAATTCGGCATCGGGTTGGTCTTGCGCCAGACCACGTCATTGAGGATCCAAAAGCCGAGATCCTGCATCTTGGCGCCGACCCGGAAGATGTTGTGGTAGGAGCCGATGACCCAGATCGTGCCGTTGGGCTTCAGCACGCGGCGCGCTGCCAGCAGCCAGGCGCGGGTGAAGGCGTCATAGGCCTCAAAACTCTCGAACTGGTCCCAGTCGTCATCGACCGCGTCGACCTTGGACTGGTCGGGACGGTGCAGATCGCCGTCCAACTGCAGATTGTAGGGCGGATCGGCAAAGATGACGTCGATCGACTTTTCCGGCAGGCGGTCAAGGGCCGCGACGCAATCGCCTTTCAGGATGGTGTCCAGCCATTCGGACTGCTGGGGAGCGTGGGAGAGCTCGTCGAGAAGACGCACGGCTGACATTTTTACACCCAAGGCACGCGTTACTGTTTACTCCCCGTTATGGTTACCGATCAGCGTAAATATTCGGTGAAGGCGCGCGGATGGCCACCAGATTTGCGAAGGTCCGGCCGTTGGTGTATGCCGCGCCGCTTGAGCCCTGAGTGGCCATCCCTCCATCCTCCATCGTCCGGATCACCATGCCCCAGCCAGATCTTGTCATCTTCGATTGCGACGGCGTGCTCGTCGATTCCGAAATCATCGCCGCGCGGGTCGAGGCCGAATTGATCACCTTGGCCGGATATGAAATCTCGGCGGAGGAGATTGCCGAGACTTATGCGGGCCTGACCTTCAAGGACATCCTGATCCGGATCGAGGAGAAGTCCAAAATCCCGTTTCAGGTGTCGCTGATCGATCGCGCCGAGGAACTGGTCGACCGCAAACTGCGCAGCGACGTGCGTGCCATCGAGGGTGTGCGCGAAGCGGTCGCCTCGGTCACGGCGCAGCGCTGCATCTGCTCCAATTCACGTTCGGAGCGGATCGAGTTCATGCTGGAGAAGGTGCATCTGCTGCCATTCTTCGCCGGGCGCATCTTCTCGGCGATGGAGACGCCGACCGGAAAGACCAAGCCGGCTCCGGACGTGTTCCTGCATGCCGCCGAAAAGCTCGCCGCCAACCCGGCGAACACCTTCGTCATCGAGGATTCCGTGCACGGCGTCACCGGAGCCAAGGCCGCCGGCATGCGCGTGATCGGTTTTACGGGCGCCAGCCACAGCTATCCCGGCCATGCCGATGCCCTGACGGAGGCCGGTGCCGAAACGGTGATCCGCCGCTGGGCGGAGTTGAAAAGCGTGATCGCGGCGCTGTCGGAATGGTCGGAAGACGCTTAGGGCGGCTGCCGGAAACTCTGCTCGCGAAGATTTTCCAGCGCATCCGCTTAGCCGGTGTCGTTCGCGAAGCGTGTCCGGCGGCTCGCGGTAGAAAGGTCCGAACTCAGAAAAACCCGGAGTGGCTATCGAAGTTTGGTGACGAGCCTACGCGCGCGTCGTCAGAGTCGAGAGTTGGTCAGTGTCATAGCGATTTCGCAGATCGGCGAGCGCTTTTGGATCCGGCGCCCCCCGCGCCGCGAGGCTGGCGAGCTCTTCGAAATAATGCTCATGGCCAGGCGGAGAAACGGTCATCAGCACGCGAGCCGGTTTCTCGCTGATATTGGTGATGTTGTGCGGCACCCCCGGCGGGATGAACAGAAAGGTTCCAGGCGTCGCGCGGATCGTCTCGTCGCCGAAATGCCATTCACACTCGCCGTCGAGCAGGTAGAAGGTCTCCTCCTGCACCCGGTGCACATGCCGCCCGGTGGCGAACTGCGGCGGGATCGTCCAATCGAACATGCTGGTGTGCCTGGTATTCTCGCCGGTTACGAGGAAAGCCATGGGATGACCACGCAGCATGACGCCCTTCTTCTCATCGGGCCTGCGGATGAAGGCATTGGCGCTCATATGACCCTCCTTTGGCTGGGCGCATGCTTTTAACAAGCATTTGGCCAAGATCGGCCGGTCGCGGCGGAAAGTCATGAATCCGTTCCCAAAAATTTGCTAAAAGACTCTGATGACCGTAAGGGGCGACCTCTACCAGTTCGGCCCGTTCCGCCTCGATCCGGAGGTGGGCATTCTTTTTTGCTGGGGTGAGCCGACCATACTTGGGCAACGCGCCGTCGCGCTGCTGCGCCTGCTGATCCAGAATGCGGGCGTTCCCGTATCCAAGGACGCGCTGATCGAGGCCGGCTGGGGCGGATTGGCGGTTGCCGATAACAATTTGACGGTTCAGATCGCAGCCTTGCGTCGCGTCCTGGCCGACACAGCGAATGTCGAGAGCTGGATCGAAACATTGCCGCGCCGCGGCTATCGCTATGTCGGCCCGGCTGTCACCACGAATGTTCCTGATACTTCGGCCGCCGTCCGTGCCGCGTCGGCACCGACTTTGCCTGAAAAGCCTTCCATCGCGGTCCTGCCGTTCTCCAACTTGACCGGCGATCCGCAGCAGGAATACTTTGCCGATGGAATGGTGGACGACATCATCACAGGCCTGGCGCGCATCAAGTGGTTGTTCGTCATCGCCCGAAATTCGACCTTCACCTACAAGGGTCGCGTCGTGGACGTGAAGCAGGTCGGTCGCGAGCTTGGCGTTCGCTATGTCCTCGAAGGCAGTGTGCGCAAGGCCGGCGGTAATGTGCGCGTTACCGGGCAGATGATCGATGCATCGACCGGTGCGCATGTATGGGCCGAGCGCTACGACCGCAGCTCCGAAGACATCTTTGCGCTTCAAGACGAGATCGCGCTGTCGGCGGTGGGCGCAATTGCGCCCAGCGTGCGGAAAGCCGAAATCGAACGTGTCAGGCGGAAGCGGCCTGACAGTCTCGATGCCTACGATCTCGTGCTGCAAGCCCAGCCCGACGTCGATTCAGGCATGCCGAGGCAAGTGACCAGAGCGCTGCTGCTTCTTGACCGCGCTATCGCGCTCGAACCGACTTATGCGCTGGCACATGGCAATGCCTCGATGTGCCACCATTGCCTGTTTCTTCGCGCCGGGCTGCAGGAGATCCACCGTGCGTCTTCGATCCGGCACGCCCGGTCTGCCATTGTCCATGGCCAGGACGATGCGCTCGCGCTGACCTGGGCCGGCTTTTCCATCGGAATGGATGCGCACGATCGCGCCGCTGCATTCGCCGCATTGGAAGCCGCCCTCGCCATCAGCCCGTCATCGGCGCTGACCTACATTCTTGGCAGCGTCATCCTCGGATGGAGCGGCGAAGCTGAGCGCGCGATAGAATGGAGCGAGCAGGGTATGCGGCTTAGTCCGTTCGATTCGTGGACTTGGGCGGCATTTGACGCTCAAGCAATGAGCCATTTGCTGCGCGGTCGTTACGAAGAAGCTTGCCGTGCGGCCTACAAGTCCGTTCAAGCCAACCCGGCGCACAGTATCACTTATGTGCAACTGGCCGCCGCGCTGGCCAACCTGGACCGGTTGGATGAAGCGAAGGTGGCCGCCACTCGCGTGCTCGAGCTTCAGCCTGGCTTTCGCTACAGCCGCCAGTTCGCAGGCGTGAACTGCGCGCCGGCACTCGCGGAGGCTCTCGGAAGCGCACTACGGCGCGCAGGACTGCCCGAGTAACTCGACGGACTGCGTGGGGTTGGCCAGCGACGCGGCCGTTGTCCCCTGCATGTGACGATGCGCCTCGGCAAACTTGCCGCGAGCGCCTGGGCTTCGTTCAGTTCGTTGCCGTGGCTTTCTTCCTCTTGCGCTTCGGCTTGTCGGTCGTTGCCTTGGGCGCGGTTTCATCATAACCGGCATAAGCCTGATAGTCCGCGGCCGTCGGCGCCGGTACGACGACATTGGAATCGGTGAAGACAAACTGGGTGGCGACCGAGGGATCGGTCACCTGAACCTGATACTGGTGGATCTGCGAATAAAGTACGTCGGTGCCATGCATGACCGCCGTGCGGATCGGCATGGTGATGGTGCCCGGCGTGAACTTCGGTCCGGGTACGATCTTGCCGGCGACCGCGATTTTCATCGTCAGTTGCCCGTCGGCACGGCTGCAATCGCGGGTCACGTCGCTGATCGACGCCTGATAAATGATCCTCGCCGAATCGTCGGGCGGCGTAGCAGCAGCGGCATCGGCCGCGGCCTGGGCCGCGGCATCCGCAGCCGCGTCGCCGGTCTTCTTGAGCTTCGGCTTGAGCTTCTGGACCTCGTTGACATAGGTATTGAAGAACGCGGTGCCATCGCGCACCGTCACCCTCGGGCAATAGGCGTTCAGCTGGCTGGCCAGCACCTTGGGATCCTGTGGCGGCGGAGGCGCCGTCGGGTCCTTCTTGCCGAAACCGAGGTTCAGGATGCCATTGTCGCCTGATTGGCAGCCGGCGGCGGCAAGCATAAAGCCCGTGAGCGCAAGACCCGCCAAAAAGCGACTACTTGATATACGAAACGCCATGAAACTGCACTTCCCTCTCGCAAATATGGTGACGTATATCAACCGCGCGGCAAAAATGCGACTAGAGCCGGTGCAGAAATTAACCACCTTGTGGTGAACGGAAAAACCAGGCGGCAAACGGATCTGTGACATGCATTATGTGAGTACCCGCGGGGAAGCGCCCGCGCTTGGATTTTCCGACGCCATCCTGGCTGGGCTGGCGCGCGATGGCGGGCTCTATGTGCCGCGCGAATGGCCGCGCTTCTCGGCAGCCGACATCCGCGCCATGCGCGGCCTTGCCTATCCCGACCTCGCCATCCGCGTGTTGACGCCATTTCTGGGCGGCGAGATCGCCGCGCCGGTCTTCGAGCGCCTCGTCCGCGAAGCCTATGCCACCTTCCGCCATGAGGCTGTCTGCCCATTGGTGCAGACCGGCGCCAACACTTTTGTCCTCGAACTCTTTCATGGGCCGACACTGGCGTTCAAGGACGTGGCGATGCAGTTGCTTGCCCGGTTGATGGACCATGTGCTTGCCGAACGCGGCCAGCATGCGACCATCGTCGGCGCCACGTCGGGCGATACCGGCGGCGCGGCCATCGATGCCTTTGCCGGGCGCAGCCGCACCGACATCTTCATCCTTTTTCCGCATGGCCGCGTCTCGCCGGTGCAGCAGCGGCAGATGACAACGTCGACGGCTGAAAATGTCCATGCGCTGGCGATCGAGGGCAATTTCGACGATTGTCAGGGCCTGCTGAAGGATATGTTCAACGATCACGGCTTCCGCGACCGGGTGTCGCTGTCGGGGGTCAATTCGATCAACTGGGCGCGCATCATGGCCCAGATCGTCTATTATTTCTCCTCGGCGCTGTCGCTCGGCGCGCCGGACAGGCCGGTGTCGTTCACGGTGCCGACCGGCAATTTCGGCGATATCTTCGCCGGCTACGCCGCCAAGAAGATGGGCCTGCCGATCGAACGGCTGGTCATCGCCACCAACGACAACGACATATTGGCACGCACCTTCGCGACCGGCGAATACCGGACCAAGGGGGTCTTTGCGACCACCTCGCCGTCGATGGACATCCAGGTTTCGTCGAATTTCGAACGCCTGCTGTTCGAGGCGTCGAACCGCGACGCGGCGACCGTTCGACGCTACATGGCAGGCCTCAAACAGTCGGGCGCCTTCACCATCGAAGCCGCGGAAATCGCTGGGATGCAGTCCGAATTCGATGCCGGCCGCGCTGACATGGACGAGGTCGCCGCCACCATTCGCTCGACGCTGGCAAACAGCAACTACCTGCTCGATCCGCATACGGCGGCAGCCATGCACGTGGCGGCGGACAAGGCTGGCGCGGTGCCGATGGTGGTGCTGGGCACCGCCCATCCGGCGAAATTCCCGGCCGCCGTCGAGGCCGCCAGCGGCGTCTCGCCCGCCCTGCCCGCATGGCTAGGGGGATTGATGACATTTGAGGAAAAATACACGGTACTTCCATCCGACCTCAAAATGGTGGAAGATTACGTCAGCCGCCGCGCGCGGGCGGCGCGTTAAGGAGTACGAGCCATATGGGTGTTGAGGTAAGCCGTCTGTCGAACGGCCTGACAGTCGCCACCGAAACCCTTCCAAGTATCGAATCGGTTGCCTTGGGTGCCTGGGTCAAGTCGGGCGCCCGCAATGAACGCGAAGAAGAGCATGGCATGGCCCATCTGCTCGAGCACATGGCGTTCAAGGGGACGAAGCGGCGGAGCGCCTTCGAGATCGCCTCGGAAATCGAGGACGTCGGCGGCGAGATCAATGCCGCCACCAGCGTCGAGACCACATCCTACTATGCCAGGGTGCTCTCCGACGATGTGCCGCTGGCCGTCGACATCCTGTCCGACATCCTGCAGGAGTCCGAATTCGACCCGCAGGAACTCGAGCGCGAGCAGCATGTCATCCTGCAGGAGATCGGCGCCGCGCACGACACGCCAGATGACATCGTCTTTGACCGTTTCACCGAGACGGCCTTCCGCCACCAGACCATTGGCCGCTCGATCCTGGGCACGCCCGAAACCGTAAAATCCTTCACTTCCAAGCAGTTGCACGATTTCATCGAACGCCAATATGGCGCCGAGCGGATGGTGATCGTGGCCGCGGGCGACATCAAGCACGACAAGTTCGTGCGCGAGGTCGAAAACCGGCTCGGCGGTTTCCGCAGCAAAGCCGACAGCACCATTCCGCAATACGCGCAATATGTGGGCGGGGATTTCCGCGAGGACCGCGACCTGATGGACGCGCAGATCGTGCTGGGCTTCGAGGGCCGCGCCTACCATGTGCGCGATTTCTACGCATCGCAGGTATTGTCGATGATTCTCGGCGGCGGCATGTCATCGCGTCTGTTCCAGGAAGTTCGCGAGAAACGCGGTCTCTGCTACTCGGTCTATGCCTTTCACTGGGGCTTTTCCGACACGGGCATATTCGGCGTCCATGCCGCCACGGGGCAAAGCGACATCGCCAAACTGGTGCCCGTCATCGTCGACGAGTTGCAGAAGGTCGGCGACAGCATCCTGCAGGAAGAGCTCGACCGTGCACGCGCGCAGTATCGCGCCGGGCTGATCATGTCCGCCGAAAGCCCGGCCAGCCGCGCCTCGCAGATCGCGCGGCAACTGCTCCTTTTCGGCAGGCCGATCGCAAAGGAAGAGCTGATGGAGCGGCTAGCGGCGCTGACGGTCGAGCGCCTGACCGATCTGTCGTCGCGGATGTTCTCGACCAAGCCGACGCTTACCGCTGTCGGGCCCGTGGGTACGCTGGCGCCATACGAGGCGATCCTTGATTCGCTTCCGGGCACGCAGACCACGGCCCGCAGGCTCGCCGTCTAAGTCCCCAGCGCCGTGTTCGCGCTCCCTTTCTTTCGCCGTGACCTGCCGGCACTGAAGGGCAACCTGGTCACGCTGCGCGTGCCGTTCACCAACGACTACCGCGAGTGGTCGACGGTGCGCGGCGAAAGCCGGGCGTTCCTGGAGCCATGGGAACCGCGCTGGACCCCGGACGAACTCGATCGCACGGCATGGCGCCTGCGCATCAGCCGCTATCGCGAGGACTATGCGCAGGGAACCGCGATCGCTTTCTTCATCTTCGAGAAGTCGAGCGGCAAGCTCGCGGGCGGCATCACGCTCGGCAACATACGCCACGGCGTCTCGCAAAGTGGCCATGTCGGCTACTGGATCGGCGAGCGGTTCGGCGGCCGCGGCCTGATGACCGATGCGGTCAAGGTGGTGGCCCGCTTCGCCTTCGATACGCTGAGGTTGCACCGGATCGAAGCCGCCTGTATTCCCGACAATATCAGGTCGATCCGCGTGCTTGAAAAAGCCGGATTCCGGCGCGAAGGACTTCTGCGATCCTATCTCAGGATCAACGGCGTCTGGCAGGACCACTACCTCTACGCCCGGATCGCCGACGATCCGCCGGGCGCTGGAACGAAGGACTGATTTTGACGAATTTCCTGCGAAACGGGCCGCTGATCGCCGTTCTGCTGGCGACGATGCTGACGCTGTGCGCCGCTTCATCGGCCTTTGCCGTCGAACCCATCAAGATTGCGCGCGACGATGTCGCGCTCGACCTTTCGCGCGCTGTCGAGATCTACCGCAACCAGGGTGAGAACTTCCAGGTGTCGACCGCGCCCGGGCCGGACGGCATCGTGCGGCGCATCGAGGTCGAGGCCAACGATGCCCGCTCGACCGGTGACTGGGCGGTTTTCGCGCTCGCCAACACCACCGACCAGCAGCTCGATAGGCTGATTGTCGCGCCGCATTTCCGGCTGGTCAATTCCGGCATCTTCTGGCCGGATCTGGGCTCGACGCGCATCGCGGCCATCACGCCCAGCGAAGGCTTCGCGCTCGACCGCCAGACCAGCCCCGACGCCGACGTGTTCCGGGTGACGCTGAACCCCGGCACGGTGATCACCTTCATCGCCGAGCTTGCCTCGCCGAAGCTGCCGCAGGTCTACCTCTGGGATCCGGAATCCTACAAGGACTCGGTCAATTCCTACACGCTGTTTCGTGGCATCGTCATCGGCATCGCAGGCCTTCTGGCGCTGTTCCTGACCATATTGTTCGTCGTCAAGGGCACGTCGATGTTCCCGGCGACGGCGGCCCTTGCCTGGGCGGTGCTTGCCTATATCTGCGTTGATTTCGGCTTCCTCAACAAGGTCATCGAGATTTCGCCCGGCAACGAGCAAATGTGGCGGGCCGGAACGGAGGTGGCGCTGGCGGCGACCTTCGTGGTCTTCCTGTTCGCTTATCTCAACCTCAACCGATGGCATGGCCATTTCAGCTATGGCGCCCTGGTCTGGATTCTGGGCCTGCTGCTGATCGCCGGCGTCGCCATCGTCGATCCGGCGGTTGCCGCCGGCATCGCCCGCATCTCGTTTGCCGCCACGGCGCTGACCGGGCTCGGCCTGATCATCTTCCTCGGTATTCGTGGTTATGACCGAGCGATCATGCTGGTGCCCAGTTGGGTCATGGTGCTGTTATGGCTATGCGGATCGTGGATGGCGATCACCGGCATGCTCGACAACGACATCGCCCAGCCGGCGCTCGGCGGTGGGCTGATCCTGATCATCCTGCTGATCGGCTTCACCGTCATGCAGCACGCCTTTGCAGGCGGTGCGCTGCATCAGGGGCTGTTCTCCGATCTCGAGCGACAGGCGCTGGCCGTCGCCGGGTCGGGCGATACGGTGTGGGACTGGGACGTGCTGCGCGACCGCGTGGTGACCAAACCCGATGTCAGCATCCAGCTCGGCCTTGCCCCCAACAGCCTGGGCGGTGCCGCGCGCAACTGGCTGCCGGTGCTGCATGCCGATGACCGCGACACGTTCCGCACGACGCTCGACGTCGTTCTGGAGCATCGCCGCGGCAAGGTGGCGCAGAATTTCCGCCTGCGCGGCGCCGACGGGCACTATCACTGGTTTGCCCTGCGCGCGCGCCCGGTGATCGGGTCGGACGGCGAGGTGATCCGCTGCGTCGGCACCATGGTCGACGTAACCGAACAAAAGAAATCCGAGGAGCGGCTGCTGCACGACGCCGTGCACGACAATCTGACCGGCCTGCCGAACCGCGAATTGTTCATGAACCGGCTGGAGGCGATCATCTCGATCGCCCGCACCGAAGAGAAGGTTCGGCCGACCGTCTTCGTGATCGACATCGACCGCTTCAAGCAGGTCAATGATGGGCTCGGAATCTCGGCCGGCGACACCATCCTGCTCACCATAGCGCGGCGCCTGCACCGGCTGTTGAAGCCGAAGGATTCGCTGTCGCGCTTCGCCGGCGACCAGTTCGCGCTGATGCTGCTGTCCGAGCAGGATCCCGCCCGCATCGCCGGCGTGGCCGATGCGATCAAGCATGCGATCAACAATCCGATCACCTTTGCCAAGCGCGAGATCGTGCTGACCGCCTCGATCGGCCTGATCACCTGGACCTCGGCGCAGACCTCGGCCGAGGACATGGTCAAGGATGCGGAGCTCGCCATGCATCAGGCCAAGCGTTTCGGCGGCGACAGGATCGAGCCGTTCCGGCCGGCTTTCCGCACAGTCGGCACCGACCGTCTGCAGTTCGAATCCGACCTGCGTCGCGCCATCGAACGGCGCGAATTCACGCTGGCCTATCAGCCGATCGTGCGCCTGGAAGACGGCAGCGTCGCCGGCTTCGAAGCGTTGCTGCGCTGGGACCATCCACGCCGCGGCATGATCCCGCCGGCCGATTTCATCCCGGTCGCCGAAAGCTGCGGGCTGATCGTGCAGCTTGGGCTGTTTGCCATGCAGCAGGCAGCCGAGGATCTCGCAGGATGGCAAAAGCAGATCGGCGACGCGCCGCTGTCGGTCTCGGTCAACCTGTCCAGCCGCCAGCTCATCCGCCGCGACCTCGTCAGCGATGTGCGTTCCGTGATCGCGCGCGCCAATTTGAAGCCGCGCTGCTTCCGGCTCGAACTCACCGAATCCCTGGTCATGGACAATCCCGAGCAGACGGCCCACGTACTGACCAAGCTGAAGCAGCTCGGCATCGGCCTGTCGCTGGACGATTTCGGCACCGGCTATTCATCGCTCGCCTATCTGACGCGGTTCCCGTTCGACACCATCAAGATCGACAAGAGCTTCGTCGACGACAGCACGCCAAAACGCGCGGTGCTGCTCAAATCCATGGTCAACATGGCGCATGAGCTCGGCCTGTCGGTGGTCGCCGAAGGCATATCAGACGAGCGCGATGCGTTGGAGCTGCGTCAGATGGGCTGCGAATATGTGCAGAGCTTCATGTTCGGCGCGCCGATGCCGGGCGACCAGGTGCTGAAGACACTGAAGGAGCAGTATCCGCTGACCCAGGCCTGAGAGAATCTCAGGCGTGTCCGGCGGCCAGGCTGAGATGGGCGAGATCGATGCCGATCGACGCGAGTATGCGATCGTATTTGCGCTCGATATCGGCGTCGAACAGCAATTCCGGCGTCGCCGGGCAGGTCAACCAGCCATTCTCGGCGATCTCGGTTTCCAGTTGGCCGGCGCCCCAACCCGAATAGCCGAGCGCCATCAGCGCGCGGCGCGGCCCTCGCCCTGACGATATCGCCCGCAATATGTCGACGGTCGCGGTCAGGCAGATGTCGTCGGAAACGGTGAGCGAGGAGTCCACGCGGTAGTCGCCCGAATGCAGGACGAAGCCCCGGCTGCGGTCGACAGGCCCGCCATTGCGCACGACGAAATCGCGCGCCTGCGCCGGAAGGCGGATCGCCTCCAGCTCGTTCATGATGCCGAGCTGCACCAAAAGGTCCGGAAACAGCATCTGCTGCGTCTGGTTGATGATCAGGCCCATCGCGCCTTCATCGCTGTGGGCGCAGATGTAGATGACCGAGCGCGTGAAACGGTCGTCCTTCATGCCGGGCATGGCAATCAGGAACTGATCGTCGAGAAAGCCGCGTCCGGCGGCTGTCTTCTTGTGGCGCAACAAATCCATGCCAGGGAGCGTAACGCGTTTCCCGGGCGCCGAAAAGATGCGCAGTACCGGATTCGACCAAAGCCCACATTGCGGGGCCGGCCTTGGCTTGTCCGCGCAGGTCACGCAAATATGATATCGGCAAGGGCCATGAAATCATTGCGTGGCCACGAAGGGACGCTCAAATCATCGCCATGCAAAGCTTGAAAATCCTGTTGCTCGGCACTGCCATCGGATTGGCGGTCGCCCTCCCCGCCACCGCCTCCTCATCAGCCTGGTACAACAGCGAGGGCGGCAAGGTGCGGCTGGTGACCAGCGGCAAGCGGGACGACGCCGGCCGCATCCAGGGTGTTCTCGATATCGCGCTCAAACCCGGCTGGAAGACTTACTGGCGCGACCCGGGTGACGCAGGTGTGCCGCCACAGCTGGACATTTCGGCCAGCACCAATATCGCCGATGCGACACTGTCGTTTCCCGCACCGCAGCGCCACGACGATGGTTATGGCAAATGGGCCGGCTACAACTATCCGGTTTCGCTGCCGGTGACGTTCACGCTGGCGACGCCGGACCAGCCGGCCGTCATCGATGCCGACATTTTTCTCGGCATTTGTGAAACCATCTGCATCCCGGTGCAGACACGGCTGAGCGTCGACCCAGCTTCCGATCCCGACAATGCCGACGACGCGGCATTGGTAAAGGCGAGTTTCACGGCATTGCCGGCACCTGCAAAACCCGATTTTGGCGTCAAGGTGCTGCCGGGCGATCACGAAACGCTGGTTGTCGAGGCGAGCTTCCCTGGCGATCCGCAGGCAGCGGATTTCTTCGTCGCCGGCGAGCGCGATTATATGTTCGGCACCTCCTCCCGCGCGGAAAAAGACGGCAAGTTGATCTTCACCGTGCCGATCCTCGATCGCCCCTCGACGACGCCGACGGACGGCGGGCTCCACTACACGCTGACGAGTTCGGCGGGCGCGGTCGAAGGGCTGCTGCCTTTCCCTTAAAGCGCGTCGTATTGAAACGAATCCGTACGATGCGCTCCAAGGTCATCTTCTTGTACATGTCGTCAGCCCAAGACCGCTGCGCATTTTGGGCGACATGTACTGAAGCTACTGCCGCGATGGTTGCAGGAAGCCACCGAGTTCGCTAGGCAAGCACGCGTCCTTCCCATTCCCCAAGCGAGGAACTCATGACCATCTCCGTTGGCGACAAGCTGCCCGAGGCGACCTTCAAGACCATGACAGCCGACGGCGCGAAGCCGATCACGTCGGCCGAGATTTTTCCGGGCAAGAAAGTGGTGCTGTTCGGCGTTCCCGGCGCCTTCACGCCGACCTGCAGCAATAACCATCTGCCCGGCTATCTCGAGAACCATGATGCGATCCTGGCGCGCGGCGTCGACACTATCGCAGTCGTTTCAGTCAACGACGTCCACGTCATGGGCGCCTGGGCGCGCTTCACCGGCGGCGAAGGCAAGATCCTGTTCCTCGCCGACGGCAATGGCGATTTCGCCAAGGCGGTCGGTCTTGACGCGGACTACTCCGGTGGCGGCATGGGCCTGCGCTCGAAGCGTTTTTCGATGATTATCGACGACGGCAAGGTCACCGCGCTCAATGTCGAGACCAAACCCGGTGTCGATGAGTCAGGCGCGGCTCATATTCTCGGCCAGCTCTGAGCTTCGACGGCCGGTCAGGCGAGGTCGCAACGGCTGGCCTCGCCCGACATGCGGCTGCGCTCCAGAACTGCCGATTTTCGGGGGATCAACGATGTTTGATATCTTCTGGCGCGCTATCGCGATCGGCGTCGGCGCCACCGTTCTGATGGACGTCTGGGCCTTTTTCCTGCACAAGGCGTTTGGCCAGCCACGGCCGAACTGGGGGCCGGTCGGGCGCTGGGTCTGGCACCTCGGCGACAAGGTGTTTCATGACGATATCGGTGATGCGGCGCCCTACGCTCATGAGAAGGCGCTGGGCTGGGCTTTCCATTACTTCGTCGGCATCGTCTACGGCATTATCCTGGTGGTGCTGGCGGGCGCAGGCTGGCTGGCCTCCCCGACCTTCCTGCCGGCCTTCATCCTCGGCATCGTCACCGTCGGCGCCGGGTGGTTCCTGCTGGCGCCAGGCATGGGCGCCGGCTGGGCGGCTTCAAAGCGGCCGAACCCGATGCAGATCCGCGCCCTCAATCTGGTCTCGCACACGGTGTTCGCGCTCGGCCTTTGGGTTACGGCGCTGCTGATCCGTTAAAATCAGGGCTGTTCCAGCCTGTCGATCGGCTGCCATCCATGGATAACGTGGCGCGCACCGATATTGTAAGCAAAATAATTGCCGCCGCCCGCCGGCTGATCCGCTTCGCGGCTGATCTGCCTGCCACTCAGCGACAACAGCAGGAGTGTTCCCACGCCTCCATGGCCCACAAAAGCAATGTTGCCGGCGCCGCCGGCATCGAGCACGGCCTCGACCTCGCTCACGATGCGCTGCTGCGCGTCGATGGCCCGCTCCCAGCCACGGATGCTTTCGTGCGGATTGGCGAAGAACTGATCGGCGACCGCCTCGAACTCCGGAGGCGGCAGGAAACCCGTCGCCGACCGGTCGTTCTCATGCATCCGCTGCCTCACCTCTACGGCAAGATTTAGATGCCGCCCGAGCACTTCGGCGGTTTCGATGGCCTTGCGTTCGGCCGACGACACCACATGTCCGATCGATGCGATCCACGGCTGGTTCAGCATTGCGTGCGCCCTGGCCCGGCCGATGTCGGACAGGCCCCAATCCGGTACCGGAATAGTGGCGTCGATCTGAACCTGAGGATGGGTGATGTAGTAGGCGATCGGCATGACAGAAATTCTCCGGCCGGTCAGCCGCCGCGAACAGAAGCTCAATAGCTCTGGGTCGAACGACGTGCTTTCGTGACCAGCGGCTGCTTTGCCTGGGTATCGGGCTTCGGTGCCGACACCGCCGGCCTGAAAGGTCCCTTCTTGAACGGCGCCATGCCTTCCCTTGCCAGTTCGTCGGCACGCTCGTTCTCGGTATGGCCGGCATGGCCCTTCACCCAGTTCCAGGTGACCTTGTGGCGCCGGTTGGCCTCGTCCAGCGCCTGCCAGAGCTCGCCGTTCTTGACCGGCTTCTTGTCGGCGGTCTTCCAGCCATTCCTCTTCCAGCCATGGATCCATTTGGAAATGCCGTCCATGACGTATTTGCTGTCGGTATGAAGCTCGACCGTGCAAGGCTCCTTCAAGGCGTTCAGCGCTGAAATGGCCGCCAGCAATTCCATGCGGTTGTTGGTGGTCTCGGCCTCGCCGCCGAAAAGCTCCTTGGTGGTGCCGTTGAAGCGCAGGATGGCGCCCCAGCCGCCGGGGCCGGGATTGCCTGAACAGGCGCCATCGGTAAAGATTTCAACCTGCTTGCTCATGCCAATCCATATTCCGAAGGAGACCTGATCGCCCGATGGAACCGCATTCTTCTGATGTATTCGGTCGGATCGCGTTTCATCACCAGCCCGCCATCGGGGACGGTCAGCCAATCGTAAAGCCGGGTCAGCATGAAGCGTAGCGCCGAGCCGCGCGCCAGCATGGGCAGCGCCGCCTTCTCCTCCGCGCTCAGGGGGCGCACGCTCTGATAACCGGCAAGCAATGCCTTGCCCTTGGTGAGATTGAAGGAAAAATCCTTCTCGAAGCACCAGGCATTGAGGCAGGTGGCGACATCGTAGGCGTAGAGATCGTCACAGGCGAAATAGAAATCGATCAGCCCCGATAACTTCTCGCCCAGGAAAAAGACATTGTCCGGGAAAAGATCGGCATGGATGATGCCCTCGGGAAGGCCCTTGGGCCAGTTCTGCTCGAAATCGGCGAAGTCGGCATCGACCTCGGCCGCAAGGCCCGGCTCGACCTCGTCGGCGCGCTCGCGAGACGCATCCCAAAGCTTGCGCCAGCCATCGAGAGCGAGCGCGTTCGGGCGCCTCATGGAAAAATCGGCGCCAGCCAGATGCAGCGCGGCCAGCGCCTTGCCAACCTCGGCGCAATGCGTCGCGGCCGGTCGCCGCAGCGAAAGCCCTTCGAGAAAGGTGATGATGACCGCCGGCCGGCCGGCCAGCGTGCCGATTACGCTGCCGTCATGCGCGGTCACCGGCAGCGGGCAGGACACCCCCTTGTTTGCGAGGTGGCCCATCAACCCGAGGAAGAACGGCAGATCCTTCTTCTCGACCCGCTTTTCATAGAGCGTCAGGATGTAGGAGCCGCTGGAGGTGTGCAGCAGGAAGTTCGAATTCTCGGTGCCCTCGGCGATGCCCTTGTAGGACAGGAGATCGCCGACCGGGTAGTGCTTCAGGAAAGCGCCGAGTTCGCCCTCCGCAACGTCTGTATAGACCGCCATGGCCGTTCACGCGGCTCCGTTGACGAAAGCCATGTCGGCCGGCGTCAGTTCGACATCGCGCAATACCCGCATGACCGGAAAATCCTCTGTTTCGGTGGCCGTGATGGCCAGGTCGATGGTCACATCGAAACGCTGGCGGAACGCGTCGATGATCTCGTCGACGATGATCTCCGGCGCCGATGCCCCGGCCGACAGGCCAAGCGTCGAAATGCCGCCGATCTCATTCCACGGAATTTCAGCGGCGCGCTGCACGAGAAGCGACATGGCGGCGCCGGCGCGTTCCGCAACTTCGACGAGGCGGCGCGAATTCGAGGAATTGGGAGCGCCGACGATCAGATAGAGGTCAGCACCCGGGGCGGTGTCCTTGACCGCCTCCTGGCGGTTGGTGGTGGCGTAGCAGATCGATTCCGCCGCCGGCGCCTGAAGGTCCGGAAAGCGCTCCTGCAGTGCGCGGATGATGCCGGCGGTATCCTCGACCGAGAGCGTGGTCTGGGTGACGAAACCGAGTGCCTTGGGATCGGCCGGCACAAGCCGGGCGGCATCGGCTTCGGTCTCGATCAGCGTTACCGCGCCTTCCGGCAACTGCCCCATGGTGCCGATCACCTCGGGGTGCCCGGCATGGCCGATCAGCAGAACGTGGCGGCCAAGCCGCTGGTGACGCATCGCCTGTTTGTGGACCTTGGAGACCAGCGGACAGGTTGCGTCGAGATAGAACAGGTTGCGCGCCTGCGCGTCCGCCGGCACCGACTTGGGCACGCCGTGCGCCGAAAAGACGACCGGCGACTGCCGGTGTTCGGCCGGAATTTCGGAAAGTTCCTCGATGAAGACGGCGCCGAGGCTTTGCAGCCCCTCGACAACATAGCGGTTGTGCACGATCTCGTGGCGGACATAGACCGGCGCGCCATATTTCTTCAGTGCCAGCACGACAATCTGGATGGCACGGTCGACGCCCGCGCAAAAACCGCGCGGCTGGCAGAGCCGGATCGTCAGAGAAGGCTTGGCGATTGTGTGAAGCATTAAATCCTGCCGGTTCGTCAGCGCCGAAATGAGGTGCCCACCCCTGCCCTGTCAAGGGTATCGCTCGTATTCAGTCCTCTTTCGCCGGCCGGCGAAGCCGTAGGATGAGTACGGCGGCAAGCGCCGCGGCAAGCCCGTACCAGGTGACAGCATATTGCAGATGGCTGTTCGGCAGATCGATGATGGTGACGCCTCCGACCGGCAGGCCGCCTGGATTTGGCGTCTTGTCGGCATCGATGAAGATCGGCACCAGCGTGAAGCCGGCAGGCAGGCCGGCGCTCGCGGCCATGACGTCGCGGTCCTTCCAGTAGAAGATGTTCGTGGCCACGTTATTGTCGGGAAGCATCATGGAGGGCTTTGCCGGAAGCGGGTTGCGGGCAAGCCCGGTGACCGTGACCTTGCCCGCCACCTGTCCCTTGGCGCGCTTGGCGGCGTCCTTGAGGTCGTAGGGCACAAAGCCACGGTTGATCAGGACGAAACGGCCATCGTCAAGGGCCAGCGGCGTGTAGACATTGAAGCCGGCATCCCCTTGCCAGGTCGCGTAGAAATGCCGTTCGCCGGAATGCAGGAAAGTGCCGGTGACAGTGACCGGCGTGTAGTCGACGTCGCCGGTCGAGGCGAATTCCTTCTCGACCTCGGCCAGCGGCAGCGGCGCCGAATGCGTGCGCTGGTCGATGGTCTGCAGCAGGCCTTCCTTCCAGTGCAGGCGCTGGACCTGCCATGTGCCGAGCGCCAGCAAGATTAAGAACAGCGCAAGGCCAAGGGCGAACAACAGTGCCGATCTCGGCCGCGAACGGCCGCCGACGTTGACGGAAGCCTCGCTCATTCGCCGCGGTCCAGCCGACCCTCGGCCGCTTTGTTGCGGTATTGCAGGGTGAGCAGCACGCCCTTGATCAACCGGAGCGCCGTCAGGCACAGCACCAGGGCCAGTGGGATCCATATCAGCAGATGCAGCCAGAGCGGCGGGCTCAGCGTCACCTCGACCCAGAGCGCCAGGCCGACGATGATGAAGCCGATGATCAGGATGACGAAGACCGCCGGCCCGTCGCCGGCATCGGCGTAGGAATAGTCGAGGCCGCAATTGACGCAGCGCTTGCCGACGGTGAGAAAGCCGGAGAACAGCCGCCCCTCGCCGCAACGCGGGCAACGGCCGTGCAGGCCGGCCGAGATCGGATCGATCGGAGGCCAGATCGCCCTATCTTCACTCATGGTTGTCTTCACTCATGGTTGTCTTCATTCACGGTCATTGCCCGATATCGATCGGCGTCCCATCGGCCACCATTGCCCAGATTTCGTCCATGTCGGAGTCCGTAACCCCAATGCAGCCATCGGTCCAGTCGACCAATTGAAGCAGCCAGCCCCACCGGCCGAAGCCGTTCGGCTGGCCGTGGATCATGATCATGCCGCCGGGATCGACATTGCGTGCCTTCGCGGCCACCAGATCCTTGGCATCGGGATAAGAGACATGGATCGACTTGTGCGCGATGCTGTTGGGATTGCGCCAGTCGAGGATATAGCGCCCCCTCGGGCGTGCGCTGATCGCCCTCCTGGTGCTTGTGGCCGAAGGGATCCCCATCGAGCGCAATCCCGTAGCTGCGCAGGACCTTGCTTGCCGTCGCCGATCAGTTCGAGCCGCCGTTGCGCCTTATGGACACGCACCAGATCGACCCTGTCACCGGCAAGAGCCGGGAATGCCAAGACGATAAACGCGAAAATTACCGAGATCAGCCGCATCTTCCATCGATCGACGATCATAGCGCCGAAAAGAAGAAGGCGGCCACGTCGCCGCGGCCGCCTCCCTAAATCGAATCCCAAAGGCGGGATCAGTGACCTTCGATCACCGCGCCGACCGATCCCCAGACGTAGATCGAGGCAAACAGGAACAGCCAGACCACGTCGACGAAATGCCAGTACCAGGCGGCCGCCTCGAAGCCGAAATGCTGCTTGGGGGTGAAGTCGCCCTTCATCGCGCGGATCAGGCAGACCAGCAGGAAGATGGTGCCGATGATGACATGGAAGCCATGGAAGCCGGTCGCCATGAAAAAGGTGGCGCCGTAGATGGAATCCTTGAAGCCGAACGGCGCGTGCATGTACTCGTAGGCCTGCACCATGGTGAACAGCATACCGAGGCCGACGGTCAGCACCAGGCCGTTGACCAGCCCCTTGCGGTCGCCATGGAGGAGCGAGTGATGCGCCCAGGTGACCGTGGTGCCCGACAGCAGCAGGATGACGGTGTTGTAAAGCGGCAGATGGAAGGGATCGAGAACCTCCATGCCCTTCGGCGGCCAGACACCACCGGTAAACGTGTGGCGCGCGTAGTTCTGCACCTCCCCGGCAAAAAGGCTGGCATCGAAATAGGCCCAGAACCAGGCGACGAAGAACATCACCTCCGAGGCGATGAACATGATCATGCCGTAGCGCAGGTGGAGCGACACGACGCGCGTGTGGTGGCCCTCATGCGCTTCCTTGATCGTGTCAGACCACCAGGCGAACATGGTGTACAGGACGATCACGATGCCGATGAAGAACAGCCACGGATTGGCGATGTTGAAGCCGAAGATCGGGAAGGAGCCGCCCTTCAGGTATTCCATGAGGCAGACACCGCCAAAAGCGGTGACAAGCGCTCCGACCGATCCCACGAAGGGCCACGGGCTAGGGTCGACGAGATGGTAGTCATGGTGTGGTTTTGCGTGAGCGTCTGCCATATCAACCCCCGAGATTTCCTTCGGTATCTGAAACTGTCTTGCTATTGCCCTTGGCTGGCTCCGAGGAGGCGACCGGCTTGTTCTTCTCGACCGGGAACATCGTATAGGACAGGGTGATTGTCTTGATGTCCTTCAGTTCCGGCACATTCACGATGTCGGGGTCCACATAGAACAGGACCGGCATGTCCAGCGTCTCGCCGGGCTTCAGCGTCGTGTCGGTAAAGCAGAAGCATTCGACCTTGTTGAAGTACGGACCGGCCAGTTCCGGCTGCACGTTGAAGGTGGCGCGGCCTGTGACGGGGCGATTGAACTTGTTGGTCGCCTGATAGTGCGCCTGCACGGTCTGCCCGATCTTCATGGTCATCGAGCGCTGGACCGGCTGGAACTCCCAAGGCACGCCGGCGATGTTGGCGTCGAAGCGGACGGTAACCTCGCGGTCAAGCACGCGGCCGGCATACTGCCTCTCGACACGCTGCGTGGTACCACCGTAACCGGTCGCCTGGCAGAACATCTTGTAGAGCGGCACGGCTGCATAGGCCATGCCGATCATGCCGGTGAAGAAGGCGAGGCAGACGGCCGCGACGGCGCGGTTGCTGGTCTTGCCGGCCGTCTTTCTGGGCGTCTCGACGCTCATCAGATCTTGCCCGACAAATTGTGGCCGAACTTCACGATCGTGGCGATGTAGAAAATCACGACCAGCAGAGCCAGCGCTACGCCTATCGCAATGGAACGGCTGCGCTGGGCCTTCTTCTGGCGATCGGTCAAGGTGACCATCTCGAGTTCTTTCTCAACCATAGTCATGCCCCACCCATGGCAAGCGCGCGTTCGACGACACAGTCGGCCAGATAGGCGGCGAAGATGGCGAAGAGATAGAGCAGCGAATAGGCGAACAGGGCCTTGGCCGGCTTCATGGCGCGGTCGTCGTCGGCCATGCCAAGCACTTTCCAGGCATACCAGACGAAACCAACGCCCAGCAGCAGAGCGGCCACGCCATAGAATGGCGTCGTGTAGCCGAGCAGCCAGGGCAGCACGCCGACCGGGGCCAGCACCACTGCGTAGGCGAAAATCTGACGGCGGGTCGATGCATGGCCGGCAACGTTCGGCATCATCGGGATGCCGGCGCGGCCATAGTCCTCGGACTTGAACAGCGCGAGCGCCCAGAAATGCGGCGGCGTCCACAGGAAAATGATCAGGAACAGGATGATGCTTTCGAGGCTGACCGATCCGGTCGCCGCGGCCCAGCCGATAACCGGCGGGATGGCGCCCGCGGCACCGCCGATGACAATGTTCTGCGGCGTCGAGCGTTTCAGCCACATCGTGTACACGACGGCATAGAAGAAGATGGTGAAGGCCAGCAGCGTCGCGGCCAGCCAGTTGACCAGCACGCCGAGCGTCATCACCGACAGGACCGAAAGGACCAGGCCGAAGCTGAGCGCCTCGTGCGGCTGGATACGACCGGACGGGATTGGGCGGCTGGCGGTCCTGGTCATCACCGCGTCGATGTCGGCGTCGTACCACATGTTGAGAGCACCCGAGGCGCCGGCCCCAATCGCAATAGCCAGGATGGCTATCACCGCCAGCAGCGGGTTGATGGTCACCGGTGCCGCGACTAGCCCGACAAAGGCGGTGAACACCACCAGCGACATGACGCGCGGCTTCAGGAGGGCGAAGAAATCGCCCGCCGTCGCTTCCGACATGCGGAAGCCCGCTTCGTCAATGCTGGTTTTGTCGACTAGGGCCATGCGTACTCAAGTCCATTATTCCGTTGGCCAAAACCGCCGGCGGACCGGCGGTTTTGCATTCGAGGGGAGCCGCCTTACCTGATCTTCGGCAGCTGCTCCCACTGGTGGAAGGGCGGCGGCGAAGGCAGCTGCCATTCGAGAGTCGTTGCGCCCTCGCCCCATGGGTTGGCTCCGGCCACCCGCTTCTTCTGGAACGCTTCGAACACGCAGTAGAGGAAGATCAGGACGCCGACGGCCGAGATATAAGAACCGATGGACGACACATAGTTCCAGCCCGCAAACGCGTCGGGATAGTCGATGGTGCGGCGCGGCATGCCGGCGAGGCCGAGGAAATGCTGCGGGAAGAAGATCAGATTGACGCCGACGAAGGTGACCCAGAAGTGGGTGTTGGCGATGACAGGCGAATACATGTAGCCGGTCATCTTCGGAAACCAGTAATACCAGCCCGCGAAGATGGCGAACACCGCGCCCAGCGACAGCACGTAGTGAAAGTGGGCAATGACGAAATAGGTGTCATGCAGCGACCGGTCGAGGCCGGCATTGGCCAGCTGGACGCCGGTGACACCGCCGATGGTGAACAGGAAGATGAAGCCCAGCGCCCACAGCATCGGCGTCTTGAACGAGATCGACCCGCCCCACATCGTTGCGATCCAGGAGAAGATCTTCACGCCCGTCGGCACCGCGATGACCATGGTGGCGAAGACGAAATAGCGCTGCGTGTCGAGCGACAGGCCGGTCGTGTACATGTGGTGCGCCCAGACGATGAAGCCGACGGCGCCGATCGCGACCATCGCGTAAGCCATGCCGAGATAACCGAACACCGGCTTGCGCGAAAAGGTCGAGATGACGTGGCTGATGATGCCGAAGCCCGGCAGGATCAGGATGTACACTTCCGGGTGACCGAAGAACCAGAACAGATGCTGGAACAGGATCGGGTCACCACCGCCATCAGGCGCGAAGAACGTCGTGCCGAAGTTGCGGTCGGTGAGCAGCATGGTGATGCCACCGGCCAGAACCGGCAAGGACAACAGCAGCAGGAATGCGGTGATCAGCACCGACCATGCAAACAGCGGCATCTTGTGCAGGGTCATGCCGGGCGCGCGCATGTTGAAGATGGTGGTGATAAAGTTGATGGCGCCGAGGATCGACGAGGCGCCGGCGATGTGGATCGACAGAATCGCCAGATCCATGGCCGGTCCGGGCTGGCCCGAAGTCGACAGCGGCGGATAGAGCGTCCAGCCGCCGCCCACGCCAAAGGCGCCAGGCGCACTCGGAACGAACATCGAGGTGAGCAGCAGGATGAACGCCGGCGGCAGCAGCCAGAACGAAATGTTGTTCATGCGCGGGAACGCCATGTCGGGAGCGCCAATCATGATCGGCACCATCCAGTTGGCAAAACCGCCGATAAGCGCCGGCATGACCATGAAGAAGATCATAATCAGGGCGTGCGCGGTTGCGAAGGCATTGTACATGCTCTTGCCGCCGTCGATCGCGGCGTCACCGTTCATGCCATAGACCATCTGCGCCAGGCCGCTGAAGATCTGGATACCAGGCTCCTGCAGCTCCATGCGGATGGCGACCGAAAGCGCGCCGCCGATGATGCCGGCCATGATCGCAAAGATCAGGTAGAGCGTACCGATGTCCTTGTGGTTGGTCGAATAAACCCACCGCACCCAGCCATGATACGGCTTATGGTCGTGCCCGTCGTGAGCTGCAGCGTCTGCCATGTTCCGCTCCGTTCCCTAAATCTTGCTAACCCGCGACATCAATTGCCGGCGGCCGCTACCTTGTTCTGGCCATCGACCTCGGCCATGAGCGTCTTGTTGGCGCCCGGGAGATTGGTCTTGGCTGCCGCCAGCCAGGTCTTGAATTGCGCATCCGAGACGACACGGATGGCGATCGGCATGAAGGCGTGATCCTTGCCGCAGAGTTGCGAGCACTGACCATAATACAGGCCTTCCTTCTCCGCCTTGAACCAGGTCTCGTTGGTGCGCCCCGGAACGGCGTCGATTTTGATACCGAAGGACGGCATGGCGAAAGAGTGGATCACATCGGTCGCGGTGACGAGCACGCGGGTCATTGTGTTGACCGGCACCACCAGCTCATTGTCGACAGCGAGCAGGCGCGGATAGGCCTTGCGGTCCTCCTTGCCGGCGGCGGCGCGGTCACCGTCCTGGAGGATAGCGGAGTTGAAGGCGAGCGTGTTGTCGGTCTGGTATTCGTAATCCCAGTTCCACTGGTTGCCGGTCGCCTTGACCGTCAGCTTGGCCTCTTCCGGCGGAGTGTATTGCGCGGTCAAGAGCTGGAACGAGGGAATGGCGAGACAGAGCAGGACGACGACCGGGCCGACGGTCCAGATCACCTCGATCAGCGTGTTGTGGCTGGTGTTGGAGGGAACCGGGTTGGCGCTCGCGCGGAACCTCACGATGCAGTAGGCAAGGAGAAGCAGCACCAGAATGGTGATCGGAACGATGAACCACATCGTGTAGTTTCCGAACCACTCGATCTGCCGCATCATGTCGGTCGCCGGCGCCTGGAAGGTGGTCTCCCACTCCACGGGCTGATCGGCATGGGCGGATGTGCCTGCAAAAATCGTGGCAGCGGCACAAGCACTCAGAAACTTGGCACTTGCTAGAAACCTGGCGCTAGCTAGGAAATTTCTCATCGCCCTCTTCGTCTCCCAGTTCCTCGCGGCGGTGCCAACGAGAATAACGAACAATGCCGGGACGGGAATCCCGACAGTCTCAAGCTGGTTCAAACCATACTCTTTTTCCCTCCGCAAGAAAGGAGCGGTCGAAACCGTGCGGCATTTTTGCGCGCAAGCTGACATAGCTCTTCCAGGGCAATGGCCACGGTAGCGAATCGAGTATGTTCGGCGGTCTGTCCGCCCTATGCTGGCGGCGCCCGCAAAGCGTCGTAATTCAGGCGAATTTGGCAGGGAAAAGCGCTGTATTGCCTGTTTCGGGACAGTCCGGCCGCGGTCTCGTCCTTTACTTGGTATTGGCGCGGCTTAAAGTGCCGTGATTCGCAATGGAGCCGTCATGAACTCTTGGCTTTCGAGACTGAGGCATACGCGACCGGGACTTTCGAGAACCCTGGCGAACGCCGTGTTTCTCGCCGTGCTGTCCGCGGTCGGCCTGTTCGTCGCCGGTCAGGCCAATGCCGCCCAGCCGAGCGGCACGGTGCGCTCGACGCATGGCGCGTGGTCGATCATCTGCGACACGCCGGCCGGCGCCACCGCGGAACAATGCGTGATGATGCAGAACGTCGTCGCCGAGGACCGTCCGGAGATGGGGCTTTCGGTCGTCGTGCTGCGCACCGCCGACAACAAGGCCGAGATCCTGCGCGTGCTGGCGCCGCTCGGCGTGCTGTTGCCGAACGGGCTCGGCCTCAACGTCGACGGCAAGGACATCGGCCGCGCCTATTTCGTGCGCTGTTTCCAGGACGGCTGCTACGCCGAGGTCATTCTCGAAAAGCCGCTGCTCGACACGCTGAAGACCGGCACGTCGGCAACGTTCATCGTCTTCCAGACGCCTGAGGAAGGCATCGGCATCCCGGTCGACCTCAAGGGTTTCGCCGACGGCTTTGCCGCCCTGCCCTGATCGCGGCTCTGCGCTGAACAAGACTTGGACGCTGAATCAGACCTGGACGCGGCTTTTGCCGACCCAGAAGCATGGCTTGCATCAACCGTACGATGTCATTCGTCGGCACTGATCTTCATTGCCGATTGTGTGGGCGCGGCTTCACGCCTACATCGGGGGAAAGCAATCATCCCACGGACGGACGCGCCATGAACAGCCTGATCGGCCAATTCGACATTTCAGACGACCGCATCAAGCAGATCGTCGCCGATACCATCAAGGGTGCAGACGACGGCGAGCTTTTCCTCGAATACAGCGAAAGCGAAGCGCTGATGTTCGACAACGGCCGGCTCAAGACCGCCAATTTCAACACCGACCAGGGCTTTGGCCTGCGTGCGGTCGCGGGCGAAGCCAGCGGCTACGCCCATTCCAGCGACCTGTCCGAGGCATCGCTGCTGCGCGCGGCCGAAGCCGTGTCGACCGTCAAGGGTGGTTATTCTGGGACGCTTGCCGCAGCCCCCGCCCGCACCAACCGCCATCTCTATGGCGACGAGAACCCGATCCCCTCGCCTTCCTTCGAGGCCAAGGGGAAGCTGCTGCAGGAAATCGACGCCTGGCTGCGCGCCGAGGATCCACGCGTGCGCCAGGTGACGGCCTCGATCGCCGCATCCTGGCAGCATGTCGAGATAGTGCGCGCCGACGGCCAGATGGTACGCGATACCAGGCCGCTGGTCCGCGTCAACGTCTCGGTCGTCGTCGGCGACGGCGACCGCCAGGAGAGCGGCTCCTATGGCATGGGTGGACGCAAGGCGTTCGGCGACTTCCTGATCGAGGATAGCTGGAAGCACGCCGCCAGGGAGGCGCTCCGGCAGGCGCTGGTCAATTTGGTGGCGATCCCGGCACCGGCCGGCACTTTCGACATCGTACTTTCCAGCGGCTGGCCGGGCGTGATGCTTCACGAAGCCGTCGGGCACGGACTGGAAGGCGACTTCAACCGCAAGAAGACCTCGGCCTTCGCCGGCCTGATGGGGCAGCAGGTGGCCGCCAAGGGCGTCACTGTCGTTGACGACGGCACCATCCCCGAACGGCGCGGGTCGCTCACCGTCGACGACGAAGGCACGCCTTCGGCCCGCAACGTTTTGATCGAGGACGGCAAGCTGGTCGGCTACATGCAGGATCGGCAGAACGCGCGTCTGATGGGCATGAAAGCCACCGGCAATGGCCGGCGTGAAGGCTATGCGCACCAGCCGATGCCGCGCATGACCAACACCTACATGACCTCAGGCGACATGGAGCCGGACGAGATCATCGCTTCCGTCAAGAACGGCATCTATGCCGTCTCCTTCGGCGGCGGCCAGGTCGACATCACGTCGGGCAAATTCGTGTTCGGCTGCACCGAGGCCTACATGATCGAGAACGGCAAGGTGACGCAGCCGATCAAGGGCGCCATGCTGATCGGCAACGGGCCTGACGCCATGCACCGCGTCACGATGGTCGGCAACGACATGAAGCTCGACAATGGCATCGGCATGTGCGGCAAGGCCGGCCAGGGCGTACCCGTCGGCGTCGGCCAGCCGCATCTGAGGATGAACCAGATGACAGTCGGCGGCACGAGGGTCTGAGGCGTCGGGGCGTTCTGGAATCATCGCCCGCCAACGATATTTTCCGGGCGTGCAGCCATCGTGTCCAAATCCGGGAACGCGCCAGAGGACGTCCATCTGAAACCGATGCCGGCCTTTGCTCCCACGCGGCCGCAGGACGTGTTTGGAATCCTGCAGCACGCCGGCGGGCCAAAAACATTGGAGGATATGGACCCGGGTGTACGTGCTGAAGCGCAGCAGGGCCATGCTCGCGATTGATGCCAACCTACGGCGCGGCAACCTCTGCCTTATGCGAAACACAATCGTGTTAGGATATTATTAATTGTTCAATTGCTCGAACTGGCGTTTGCGCATTAGCTTATCGCAAGTCTTCTCGTTGTGGTGGTGTTGGCAGTGCTGCGTTTCCCTCACGTCCTGACCTCTTCTTTCCTCTTTGGCGTCGTTTCGTTGGTTGGTGTTTCGTCGCTCTGTGTCAGTCCGGCGGCGGCGCAGTCGACATGGTTCAAGCGAACATCGACGCAACCTGCGGCCGGTGCAAACTCAGTCGCGGTCGGGGGACGCACCAGCGTTCCGTATGGCTGGGTCGATTTCTGCCATCGCCGGCCGAAAGAGTGCAAGGTGCCGGCCCTGCCCGCCACGAGCGTCAGGCTGACAGCGCAGAACCTGAGCATCCTCAAACGGATAAACCAAAAGGCGAACCGCTCCATCAAGCCCGTCAGCAACTACGATCACTGGGGTACGACGATGGACCACTGGGACTATCCGGTGGACGGCAAGGGCGACTGCAAGATCTACGCGCTCTACAAGCGCAAGCTTCTTCGGGAGGCGGGATTTCCCCGGCAGGCGCTGCTGATGACGGTGGTGCGCGACCTGAACAATGAGGGTCACACCATCCTGACGGTGAAGACCGACAAGGGCGATCTCATCCTAGACAATATGGTCGACGAAATCCGTCCCTGGAATGCAACCGGCTATTATTTCCTGAAACGCCAATCGCAACAGAACCCGAACATCTGGGTTTCGCTCAACCAGCGAGGCGGCACGCCAAAAACCTGACGGATGCCGCCAAGCTCGTAGTTTGAGCGGCCGGAGCGAGCCGCCTTTGACAGGCTGACGCGCCACAAACCAGCGATCCCCTCTCTCGCAAGGCCATGGGCGGGATGTGCGCCCCGCGAACGGGAAGGTGACCGGCCGCGACAGCTTACTGGTTGCAGGCCGGTTCGCCCTGCTGTCCGCAAGACGGCTTCTTCTTGAGCTGCTGTGGCGGCTGCTCCTGCGGGAGACGCCGCTCTTGCATCTGCTGTCTCGGCTGCGCGCGGAATTCCGGCTTCGGCTCCGATCTCTGCGGCCGGAGCACCTGCTCGTTAGGCCTTTCCGGTCTCAACTGACGCTGCGCATTCTCGTTCGGCCTGATCCTGAGGTTGCGCTGGACGTTAACCTCCGGGCCGGCGGCGCCCTGTTGGCTGTTCTGCAGCCGGCGCAACGTCCTGCCCCTGTCGTTCCTGCTGGCGGAGCCCTGATTCTCGTCGGAGAACACGGCCGGATTGTTCCTCCTGAACCGTTTCTGCACGCCCGATCCGTTGTCGGTTGGCTCACCGTTGACGGTCGGTAGTCTGCGGAACTTCCTGCTCTTGTCGTTTCCGCTGGCCGGGCCTTGATCCTGGTTGGAGAACACCTCCGGATTGTTCTTCCTGAGCCGCTCCTGCACGCCAGGCCGATTTTCGGCCGGCGCACCGTTGACGGTCGGCACCTTGCGCAACTTCCTGCCCTTGTCCTTTCCACTGGCCAGGCCCTGATCGTTCGATTCGACAGCGGACTGGCCGGCGGACAAGTCCCTGCGCGTCAGCTTTTTCGGTTTGCCGGTGTTCTGGTCGGAGAAGGCGTTCGGATTGTTTTTCCTGAACCTCTCCTCGGCACTCAGCCCGTTCTCGGCCGGAGCACCGTTGACGGTCGGCAGCTTGCGGAACTTCTTGCCCTTCTGCTGAGCCGTGCCCTGCTCTCCGGCAACAGCAGCACCGGCATTTCCGGTCGCCTCTTGGTTCCCGCTCACGATGCCTTCCTTGCCAAGCTGCTGCCTGGACCTGTTGCTGGGCAAATTCTCACCGTTCAGCGCCGGCTTACCGTTGACGAGCGGCAGCTTTTTACCGTTGGCTCCTGGCAGGGCGTGGTCGGTTTCAAGCTTGCCGGTCGACAAGTCCTTCGACAGCGGAGTCGCGGCACCAGGCTGCTGGCCCTGTATCACACGCTGGCCAGGCTTCTCCGGCAAGCCACCCTGTTGCTGACTGGACGGGGCCTGACCGGACATGGCCGCTCTCTTTTTCAGCAGCGGCGGCAGCGCGACCCTGGCCGCCAGTGCAGCCGAGCCGGCCCCAACCGTGCCTCCGGCCGTGTTCTGGCCTGTAGCGAGGCCACCCTGAGCATTGTGATTGATGGTCTCGTTTTTGATCGTGGTGTTGATGTTGTTGATGACGGTCGTGTTGTGGATGTTGTTGAAGATGATGTCGTTCGGCGGCGGCACGATGTGACGCGGCGGGTTGATGAACGCAGGTATCGGCACGAACACCGGCGTTGGCAGGACGAAGACGTCGACCGGCGGCGGCGGCGCCACCAGCACCACGAAATCCGGCGGCGGCGGCGGCAGGAAGATCACCGCGATCGGCGGCGGCGGTTCGAAGTCGAAATCGGGATCGTCGAAATAGAGCACCGGCCTGTCGACGTAGACGATTTCCTCCTCCGGCGGCGGCGGCAAATCATACTCATAGACGGTGAATTCCTCCGGCGGCTCCAGGGCCGCATCGAAATGTTCGAGCCGCCGGCGCGCGTCCCAAGCATGCGGACCATGCGGATAGCGCCGCAGATAAGACCAATAGGCTTCCGGCGTGTCCTGCAGCCAGGTCTCGCGCCACGTCATCGCCTCGCGCCGCGCGGCGATGATGGCGCGCACGCGCTTGGCCATCGGATCGTGTGGATAAGCGCCGAGGAAATCCTCGTAGCCGCGCATCGTGTCGCGGTCGAGAGCCGCGACATAGGCGTCCTGAGCGTTGAAGTCGCGGATGGCCCTGGTCCGATTGGACCGGGATTCGGCCTCCGAAACCTTGGGTGCGGGCGCGTCCGCGGCACGGTCGAAGAAGACGAACGGCGTGGTGATTTTCGAGACGTTCCACGGCACTTCCGCACCTTGCGTCACCTCGTTGACGCGCAGTCGTGTGCGGTCGAACACGTCGTCAAGCGACAATCCGCCCTCGCGTATCATCTCGGCCAGCGCCTGAGCATAAGCGCCGTAGGGGCCTTTGCCTTCGGGCGCGACCGTTCCGGGAGCGGCGTTGAAGGCAATCAGCATGTTCGGATCGGGATCGACCAACGCAAGGCCGCCGGCCAGCGGCTCTTTCCACTTCGGGAAGGGATTTGGCCGCGCCGCGTCGAGCACGACGATGTTGACCTTCGTCGGCAATCCGGCCAGCGACTTGGTGACATCGGAGAGCCGCATCGCCTGAAGCGGCACGTCGGCTGGACTGGCAATCTGGGCATCGATCGGCAAGTAGTAATTCTCGCCTTCGAACTGCACGCCGTGGCCGGCGAGATAGACGAAGACAATCGCGTCGGGACCGGCGGCGGAGACCTTGCCGAGGAAATCACGCAATGCGCCGCGCAGCGATTCCTGATCGACATCGCGCGCCCCCACCACATCGAACCCCGCCGCCTGCAAGGTCTGCGCGATCAGGCCCGCATCATTGGCGGCGGTGGCTAGCTCGCCGGACTGATACGCGCCATTGCCGATGACGAACCCCAGGCGCTTTTCACCTTGTGCGAGGGCTCCGGTCGCGGAGCTGACCGCGAAAAAGATAAGAACAACGATGAGGCCGATGAATTTCTGAAGCGCCTGCATGTCCGCTATCGCCATCGATTCATATTAGTAACGACGAATAGGCCGAAATGTTTCCCAAAGATGCGAAATTAGGAGCCCGCACAAAGGCGGCTTTAGGGCGCAATTTCGTCGAAAGAACAGAGGCTTCAGAAATTTCGTGTGAACCGGCGGTCGTGAACTACCGCCGCCGCTTCGGCTTCCCCAGCAGCGCGACCGCTTCGACATGGGGCGACCACAGGAACTGGTCGATCGGCGTCACGCTTTTCAAGGTGTAGCCGCCGTCGATGAGGATGCGCAGGTCGCGAGCCAGCGTTACCGGGTTGCAGGACACCGCGGCAATGAATGGAACATCCGAGCGGGCGATCTGCTTCGACTGGTCCTCGGCACCGGCGCGCGGCGGATCGAAGACCAAGCCGTCGAAGGCGTTCAACTCCTTGAACGTCAGTGGCCGGCGAAACAGGTCGCGACGCTCGCCCGTCACCCGCTTGATGCCTGTCGCGAAGCGGGATCCCCGGTCGAGCGCCGAAAGTGCGGCCGCATCGCCTTCGACCGCGTGCACTTCCGACGTCGCGGCCAACCGCAAGGCGAAGCTGCCGCAACCGGCAAAAAGGTCGGCGACCCTTTTTGCACGCTTCAGATGTCCGCCGACGATCTCGGCCATGGTCCGTTCGGCTGCCTCGGTCGCCTGCAGAAAGGCGCCCGGCGGTAGCGCCACCGCGACGCTGCCGAACATGACGACCGGCTTCCTTGGCTCAATGACGATCTCGTCATCGATGGACAGTCTGGCAAAGCCCTGTGCAATGACAAAATTGGCGGCGATACGGCGCTGGTGTTCGCCTAACTTGCCGGACTCATGCACCGCGATGTCGAGGCCGGAACCCGTAACGGTGACCGCCATCCGGAACGATTTGGTGGTGGCGCATATCAATTCGGCCAGCGCCCTCAGCTGGCCGAGTGCCGCGACGATCTCGGGCAGTGAGATCGGGCATTCGGATATGGAGATGATCTCCGGCGACAGATGGCGATTGAAGCCGAGCAACATGCCTGTTTCGGTGCGCCGGGCGGCAAGCACCACACGGCGGCGCGACTGCGGTGCGCAGGCGACCAACTCTCCGATTTCGCACTCGATGCCCTTGCCCTTCAATGCGTGCACCACCTTTTCACGCTTCCACTGCCGGTAGGCTTCGGCTTCCAGATGCTGGAGGGCACAACCGCCGCATTCGGTGAAGTGGCGGCAGGCGGGTTCGATGCGCAGCGGCGAGGCCTCCAGCACCGACATCAGCGCCGCACGATCCCTTTCGCGCGCGGCGGTGACGGTCTCGCCCGGCAGCGTGAAGGGAATGAACAGATCGCCGCTTTCGGTTTCGGCGATACCGTCGCCCTGCGATCCGAGCTTTCGCATTGTGAAGCGTGCGCTCATCGGTCCTTGATCCCACCGAGCAGGAATTCGCGATTGCCGTCGCCACCTTCGATCGGCGACAGATGCAGGCCGAGCGAACGCCAGCCGGGAACGGCGTCCAGCCAATCCTGCAGCAGGCCCGCGACACGGGCCGCATCGAAGGGATCCTTCAACAGACCCCCTTTGCCGATCGCCTCGCGGCCCGCCTCGAATTGCGGTTTGACCAGAAAGACCGCGCCGGCACCGGACTTGGCAAGAGCAAGCGCCGGCGGCAGCGCAAGTTTCAGCGAGATGAAACTGACGTCGGAAACGATGAAATCCGGACTGCGACGGGCAAGATCGGCAGCGGTGAGATCGCGTGCGTTCAGGCCTTCGATCACGGTTACGCGCGGATCAGCGCCGACATCAGGATGCATCTGGCCGTGCCCGACATCGATTGCCGTGACATGGCGGGCGCCGCGTTCGAGCAACACCTGGGTGAACCCGCCTGTCGAGGCACCGATGTCGAGGGCTTCGCGGCCAGCGGGGTCGAGGCCGAAATGGTCCAGTCCCCCGATAAGTTTGAGCGCCGCGCGCGAGACATAGCCTTGCGCCGGATCATCGATGACAACAAGGCATTGCGGCGAAACGCTCTGACCGGGCTTGCGGGCAATGGCGCCGTCAACTGTCACCGTGCCGCGCTCGACCGCGTCGCGGGCACGCGAGCGGCTGGCGAACAGCCCGCGCTGGACGAGCAGGTCGTCGAGCCGCTGGCGTGTGCTGGCTGGCAGAGGCGAATTCATCGGCCTTCTCTGACGAAAGCCTGCGGTGAAGGCAAGAACATTACACCGAACAAGGTGACGTCGTGCGAGAGCGGCTGGTGCGGCGAGCCAAGCCGCGTCTTGCGCGCATCGCATTGGGTCCGGCAGAATATTAGTCGAGGAGGACCACTGTTGTCGCGACACGGAGGACGAATGCTGATGGGAACCTGCCACTGTGGCGCGGCCCACTGGACCCTGGAAGGCGATCCCGGCCCGGTGACGGCCTGCAACTGCACGCTTTGCCGCCGCTATGGCGCGCTCTGGGCCTATGATTATGTCAACGAACGTATTCGCGTTTCAGGGCGGACGGCCAGCTATACGCGCGCCGGAAAGGACACGCCGTCACTTGAAATCCTGTTCTGCCCGATATGCGCCTGCGTGCTGGCATGGCGCGGCTTGCGCGCCAGCGATTCTGGCCGAATACGGATCGCAGTCAATGTGCGGCTGGCACCACCCGAAGCCGTCGCCGACTTGCCGATCGACCATTTCGATGGCCTCGACACTTACGACGATCTGCCCCGCGATGGCCGCTGTGTGCGCGACATGTGGTTTTAAAAGATGGTCCGTAAAACCTGGCGCTCGACAGCGGGAGACAGACCATCGTCCCGGTTCCCCGGCGCCTGTTCACGTGGATGTTCGGTCACAACAGCGGACGGAGGTGCGGGGTCCGGCAGCGCCACAAGCTGCGGCACCTGCTTGTAGGAAAAGCCGCCGCGAATATCGCCAATCTTGCCGGCAACAATGCCTAGCGCCGCCTTTTCAAGATTGCGGTCATAGGGTGTTTCGGCCGCGGCCGGCAAGACCATCACGGCCAAGAAGGCCGCGCCGCACAGAACCGTCTTCATTGTTGCTGTCTCCCTGCCTGACGCCGGTCTAGCAGGCTGCCGTTGAAAAACGGCCAAGGGACACAGTAAGCGAAACGCCAAACGGCAGCGTTAACAACGCGTTACAAAATAAAGCCGGCAAACTGATCCAAGCTGTTCAGGTTTTGATTCAGGCGCGCTGGGCGCGGACCGTATGGCCGAGGGCCGTGAAAACAGTGCGCACGATCCCGGCGGCGTCGAGGCCGGCGTCGGCATACATCTTCTCCGGCTTGGCGTGGTCGGTGAAGGCGTCCGGCAGTACCAGCGGGCGTACCTTCAGGCCATTTTCCAGCAGTCCTTCATGGGCAAGGAACTGCAGTACATGGCTGGCGAAGCCTCCAATAGCGCCCTCCTCCACCGTCACCAGCACCTCATGCGAGCGGGCCAGCCGGCGGATCAAATCCTGGTCGAGCGGCTTGGCGAAGCGGGCGTCGGCAACGGTGGTGGAAAGCCCGGCCGCGCCGAGTTCCTCGGCGGCGATGAGGCAATCCTGCAAGCGCGTGCCGAAGGACAGCAGGGCAACCTTGCTGCCTTCCCGGACGATGCGGCCTTTGCCGATCTCGAGAACCGAGCCGCGCTCGGGCATGTCGACGCCGACCCCGTTGCCGCGCGGATAGCGGAAGGCGATCGGCCCATCGTCATAGCTGGCGGCGGTGCGCACCATGTGGCGCAACTCCGCTTCGTCGGCGGCAGCCATCACGACAAAGCCGGGCAGGCTTGCCAGGAAGGTGGTGTCGAACGCGCCGCAATGGGTGGCGCCATCGGCGCCGACAAAGCCGGCGCGATCGATGGGGAAACGCACCGGTAGTTTCTGGATCGCGACGTCATGGACGACCTGATCGTAGGCACGCTGCAGGAACGTCGAATAGATCGCCGCGAACGGCTTGTAGCCTTCCGTCGCCAGGCCGGCGGCGAAGGTCACCGCATGCTGCTCGGCGATGCCGACATCGAAGGTCCTCGACGGGAACACCTCGCCGAACAGATCGAGGCCGGTGCCGCTCGGCATGGCGGCGGTGACGGCGACGATGCGATCGTCCTCACGGCCCTCCTGGATCAGGCTTTCGGCGAACACCTTGGTGTAGGCCGGCGCGTTGGCTGGCGCCTTGGCCTGCGCGCCGGTGATGACGTCGAATTTATTGACGCCATGGTATTTGTCGGCCGCCGCTTCCGCCGGCGCATAACCCTTGCCCTTCTGGGTGACGACATGGATCAGCACCGGACCCTTGCCGTTGTCGCGGACATTTTTCAGGACCGGGATCAGATGCTCCAGATTGTGACCGTCGATCGGGCCGATATGATAGAAGCCGAGTTCCTCGAACAAAGTGCCGCCGGTGACATAGCCGCGCGCATGCTCGACCGCGCGGGTGATGGCTCGATCGGCCCGCTTGCCGAGATAGGAGGTCAGTTTCTTGCCAAAGTCGCGCAAGCCGATATAGGCCTTGCCGGAAGTCAGGCGCGCCAGATAGGCGCTCATGGCGCCGGTCGGCGGCGCAATCGACATGTCGTTGTCGTTGAGGATGACGATGAGGCGGGCATCGAGCGCGCCGGCATTGTTCATCGCCTCATAGGCCATGCCGGCCGACATTGCGCCATCGCCGATGACTGAAATGACATTGTTGCGGCCGCCTGAAAGGTCGCGGGCGGCGGCCATGCCGAGACCAGCCGATATGGACGTCGAGGAGTGGGCGGCGCCGAACGGGTCATACTCGCTCTCGGCTCGGCGGGTGAAGCCCGACAGGCCGCCTTCCTGGCGCAAGGTGCGGATGCGGTCCCGGCGTCCGGTCAGGATCTTGTGCGGATAGGCCTGATGGCCGACATCCCAGATCAGCCGGTCATCGGGTGTGTTGAAGACATAATGCAGCGCCACCGTCAGTTCGACCACGCCAAGGCCGGCACCAAGGTGGCCGCCGGTGTGGGAGACAGCATCGACCAGTTCGGCGCGCAGCTCGGACGCCAGTTGCGGCAATTCGCTCTCGGCCAGCGTGCGCAGGTCGGCCGGGACGCGAACCTTGTCGAGAAGCGGCGTATGCGGCGTTGCGTTCACGTTGGGCCCAGACTCTCTTTTCATCGGCGGGATAGGCCGCCGGCCGGCGAAAGTAAATGCGTGTCGGTGACGCGGACGGTCAGCCCCTCACCGCTCCGCTCAGCCTTCCGGCAGCGGAATGAACTCTTTCTCATCGCCAGGAACGATATCGAAGCGGCCGGTCTTCCATTCCTGCTTGGCCTGCTCGATGCGCTCCTTCGACGAAGAGACGAAATTCCACCAGATGTAGCGCTTCGAACCGAGCGAGGCGCCGCCGAACAGCATGAAATGCGCACCGGTTTGCGACGATATGACGATCTCGTCGCCGGGCCGGAACACCAGCAGCCGTTCGGCCGGAAAGACGTCGCCCGAAATCGAGACTTCGCCCTCCAGCGTGTAGATGGCGCGCTCTTCCGCATCGGCCGGGATTTTGACGCTGGCACCGAGCCCCAGCCGCAAATCGGCGTAGAGCGTGTCGGAATCTGCCCGCACCGGGGACCGCAATCCTTGGAAGTCACCGATGACGACGCGGCCGCTGACGCCTTCGGCATCGATCTCTGGAAGCCGCAGCGCCGCTGTGTTCTCGAACACCGGTGCAACCTCTTCCTTGCCGTCCGGCAGAGCCAGCCAGGTCTGCAGGCCGGAGATCGACATCGGCGCGCCGCGCAATTCCTGCGGCGTGCGCTCGGAGTGGACGATGCCGCGGCCCGCGGTCATCAGGTTCACGTCGCCGGGTTCGATCACCATTTCGGTGCCGAGCGAATCGCGATGTCTGATCTTGCCATCGAACAGATAGGTCACGGTCGACAGGCCGATATGCGGGTGGGGACGGACATCGAGCGCCTGGCCGGTGCGCATGATCGCGGGGCCCATGCGATCGAAGAAAATGAATGGCCCGACCAGCCTTCTCTTGGCGGTCGGCAAGGCGCGGCGCACCTCGAAGCCGCCAATATCCTTGGCGTTGGGGATGACCATCAGTTCGATCTGGTCGCTGGCGAAGGCATCGCCGGCCTCAGGGTCTTTCCCCGGGAAGAAGCTCATGAACTCTCCTGGTCAGCGCTCGGTGGCCGCTTTGGACATGTCAGGCGAACCGGATCGCCGCCTTTGCTCTCAGTTTGGCTGCCACCTCTTCGCGACTGCGCGGATGCTGGTGGGTTTCGAGGGAATCAAGCAATTCGCGTGCGGATGCCGCGATGGCTTCGACCGCATGATCGAACGCATGCTGGTTCTGTTTCGACGGTCGCGTCGTTCCGCTGAGCTTGCGGACAAACTGGAGTGCCGCGTCGCGGACTTCGTCATTGGTTGCCGGCGGATCAAAATTGAACAGGGTCTTGATGTTTCTGCACATCGCTTCCGTATCTCCTCTTGTCCGTTTCAATCGGGACGAGTTGTATCCTCAATCATGATCGTGTTCAAAAGTCGGTAAGCCTGCTCCGGACCTCAGTCCGCGTCGAGCGGCTCGGTTCCAACCGGCTTGCCGTCGCGCGACAGCCTGATCTTCTCGACCTTGTCCTCAGCGGCCTTCAGTAACCGGTCGCAATGCACCTTCAGCGCCTCGCCGCGTTCGTAGATCCGGATCGACTGGTCGAGCGGCACGTCGCCACGCTCCAGATCATCGACGATCTTCTCCAGCGCGTCGAGTGCCTGCTCGAAGCTCATCGCCTTGACGTCTTCGTTGATCTCACCAGTCATCATTCATCCTTTCATCAGTCGCCCGACATGGGCGCCGACCGAAAATGCCAATCCCTGCAGATCGTAGCCGCCCTCGAGCACGCTGACGAGCCGGTTGCCGCTATGGCGTGCGGCGCGCTGCATCAGTTGGCCGGTCGCCCAGTCGAAATCGTCCTCGGTAAGATTGATCTCCGCCAGCGGGTCGCGATGGTGCGCGTCGAAGCCGGCCGAAATGATGATCAGGTCGGGCGCGAAATTGTCGAGTGCCGGCAGCACGCGCGACAGGAAAGCATCGCGAAACACCTCGCTGCCGGTCTGCGGCGCCAGCGGCGCGTTGACGATGTTGCCGGCGCCGGTCTCGTTCTTCGCGCCGGTGCCGGGATAGAGCGGCATCTGGTGCGTCGAGCAATAGAGCACCGAGGGATCGTCCCAAAAAATATCCTGCGTGCCGTTGCCATGGTGCACGTCCCAATCGACGACGGCGACACGCTCCGCGCCATGCTTCTTCTGCGCATAGCGGGCAGCGATAGCCGCAGTGTTGAAGAAGCAGAAGCCCATGGCCGTGTTCTTTTCAGCATGATGGCCAGGCGGCCGGGCGGCGACGAAGACATTGTCGGCGCGGCCCGCAAAGACGTCGTCGACGGCGGCATTGGCGGCGCCGATCGCGGTGATCACCGCCTGCCAGCTCTTCGGGCTGGCGGTGGTGTCGGCGTCGATGCGGGCGAGGCCTTCAGCGGGAATGGCGGCGCGCACGCGCGCGACGAAATCGGCGGGATGCGCATAGAGGATGGTCGCCTCGTCGCCTTGCGGTGCCTCGGCGCGGTCAAGCGCGGCAAAAGCTTCGTCGTCGAGCACGCGCGCGATGGCGCGCAAGCGGTCGGGCCGCTCGGGGTGACCTGGCGGGGTGATGTGTTCGAGGAAGATCGGGTGCGTGTAGAGACGAGTGGCCATGTCCCCCTATCTAGTGCCCCGGCGCCGTGATGGCCATGCGTTGCGGCTTGATCGCTGGGGAAAATCACGGCTGCGTCCATTCATGTCGCTGCGGGCATTGGCGTCGCCGGCGCTTCGGCGTAAGGTCGCCGCCACTGCCTGGTGCCCGCCGGTCTGTTTGTTTTAGCCGCATTCTGCGACGCCAAGTGATTCCACTTGGCTGCAAATGCTCTGGCGGGAGAATCGGGAACACGGTTTGATACCGTGGCGTGCCCAACGCTGTGAGGGGGACCGCGCCGGTAAGTGCCACTGTCGATGACGGGAAGGCACCGGACGCGGGTTGATCCCGAGCCAGAAGACCGGCCTGGCAGGCATCGTCATCCGCATGGTCAGGCGGATGGCATCAGAACGACGTGCGCCCTCCTGGACGCACAAAGTACGCTCTGAGAATTTGAACTGCTGCAATCGCAAGGGGACAAGCGATGCCGGAAGCTATGACCGCTCCAACGGCCAATGGATTTGATCAGATCGCGCGCGACGCGGTTTACCGCGCCATGTTCACGCGACGCGACGTCCGCAGCCATTTTACATCGGAAGCGATCGACGACGAGGTGCTGGCGCGGCTGCTGCTTGCCGCCCATCACGCGCCATCGGTCGGCTTCATGCAGCCTTGGAATTTCATCGTCATTCGCGATGCCGCGCGACGGGCGAAGGTGCGCGACCTGTTCCTTGCCGCGCGCGAACAGGAACTGCCGGCAATCGAGGCGGACCGGCGGGCGCTCTACCGCAAGCTCAAGCTCGAAGGCATTTGCGAAAGTGCGCTCAACATCTGTATCACCTGCGACCACGAGCGCTCGAAAGGCTCGCCGCTGGGACGTTGGCACAATCCGGAAATGGATCTCTACAGTACGGTCTGCGCGGTACAGAATTTCTGGCTCGCGGCACGCGCCGAGGGCGTTGGCGTCGGCTGGGTCAGCATCATCGAGGCGCAAGCGCTGAAAAGCCTGCTGTCCATCCCCGACCACGTGACGCCGATCGCCTATCTCTGCGTCGGCCGTGTCTCGGAGTTTGCGCCGAAACCGGACCTCGAAACGCACGGGTGGGGCCGACGGCTGCCGCTGCCCGAACTGATCATGAGCGAGACTTTTTGCGGCCAGGGAGAAGCCTCGCTCAAATCTGCGGTGGCCCGCCTCAACACCGTCGCCGCTGCGCCGGCAAACCCCGCCGATCAGCGTGTCGCGCCGGCCGTGCCCCAGCGCGAACCGTCGAAGGTGGAGAGCGCCTTGCGCTTGAGTTCCCGGAACTTCGACGAGGCATCGGCCAGCCTGGCGTCCCAGGCGGCATCGGGCACCTGACCCTCGATGGTCTTGAAATAGACCTGCATCAGGCACGCGATGGCGAAAGGTTCGATGAACGCCGCCTTGAAGGCCCAGGCAAAGACAATGGCCAGAACGAAGGCCCAGCCGGCGAGCTGTCCGGGCATGACGTAAAGAATGGCGGCCGCCGGAGCCAGCATCAGCAGGAAGATGACGAAGGAGACCCCCCACATGATCAACGCCAGCCAGACTGCGTTCTTGACCATGATCTTGCCGTTCTGGGCGTAGAGCACGACGCCTTGCCGTGCGGTCTCGAAGGGTGAGGACGAATTGATGCGGATGTTGTAGCCGAGAATGATCTCGTCGACATAGGTCAGCGACAGGCGGATCACCGTGTTGAGGAACGAGACCAGGCCGCTCAGGCCCGGAATGGGCAGGAAAGCCGCAATGCCGCCCAGCAGGCCGGTGATGGCACGGATGGCGCCCTTGACCAGCTGGTCGACGACGAAAAGGATGTTCGCTTCGGCAAAACGCTCGGTCACAACCTCTTTCGCGTAGGCGATCTGGTTCTGGCCGTCGGGTATGTCATGGCCGTCGATCAGATGCACCATGACGGCGATATGGCCTGCCTTGACGACGTAGAGGATGTATTCGCGGATCCAGTAGACGGCGATCGAGACGAGGCCGAAGCCAACAATCCCGCCCCACATGGCAAAGGACAACGGCCCATCGGGATCGGTGGAGATATGGCCGACGCCATACCCGACCGAGGCGCCCGCGCCGGTGGCCATGATATAGGCCAGCGTGATGCCGAAATAGACGATCATGCGAAAGACGATGAAAGGCCAGGTCCGCATCATGATGGACACCGACCTGCCGATATCGAAATCCCACATGCCCCGAATCCCCCAGAGGTGGCTGTGGAGGATGCTCCCAAACCGTCTATTGTCAATTGCGAGCGGTGGCGGAGCCCGATTGCAGGTCAGTTTGGCCGCGCTTCCGGGTTCTCGAGCAGGCCTTCGAGCAATTGCTTGAACGCTGCCACCACCTTCCTCGACGTCGCTTCGGGATCGTTCGAATTGGCGATCCGCTGCGCGGCCTGGCTGCTCGCCCCGTTGATCAGCCGCGCCGCGGTCTCGGGATCGAGGCCCGGCACGACCACCCCCTCCTCTTGCAGCGCGGTCAGATGATCGGTCATTGAACCGACGCAGGCATTGGCATTCGACCACTGTGCCGGATCGCCCAGCACGGCCGGACCGTCCCGGAACATGATGCGCTGGATTTCCGGCTCCAGCGCCATTTCGATGTAGGTCGTGCATTCGTCGACGAAATGCTGCCAGCGGGTCGGCGCCCTCGACGCGACCTCATTCACCCGCGCGGCCATTTCCGCATCGATTTGCGCGATAACCGCCTGCAGCAGTCCCTTCTTATCGCCGAAGTGATGATAGAGGGCGCCGCGCGTCAGTCCGGCCGATGCGGTGAAATCGTCCATCGACGCTTCGGCATAACCGATGGTGCCAAAGGCTTGGCGCGCCGCGGCGATCAGCTTGGCACGCGTCTCGGCGATCATCTCCCTGCGGGGTCGGTGCATGCTCTGGCCTTATCTACATACGCTCCGTATGCCAATTGACATACGCGACGTATGGTCTATTTAACACTTATACGTCTCGTATATAATTGTCGAATCGCCCCTTGTCGAGGAACAGGATCATGCAAAACCCCTACTCGGAAATCTTTCGCGCTCCTGGCGCCAGGGGCTTTGCCGCCGCCGGCTTCATGGCGCGCCTGCCGATCGCCATGGCGCCGATCGGCATCGTGGCGATGCTGTCGCAGACGCGTGGCGAATACTGGCTGGCGGGTGCGGTTTCGGCGACATTCGCCTTGGCCAATGCTTTCCTAGCGCCGCAAATATCGAGGTTGGTCGACCGCCTCGGCCAGACGCGGGTTGTCGTCCCCACAACCATCATCTCCGTGCTCGCATTCGCGGCCCTGATCGCATCGGCCAACCAGGACTGGCCGATATGGACGCTATTCGTGTCGGCATTGCTGGCCGCGGCGATGCCAAGCATGCCGGCCATGGTACGCGCGCGCTGGACCGAGATTTTCCGGGGCCGGCCCGAGATGAACACCGCCTTCGCCTTCGAGTCGGCGGCCGACGAACTGGTCTACATCGCCGGCGCATCGCTGTCGGTTGGTCTCAGCGCCGCGCTATTCCCGGAAGCGGGCGTGCTCGTCAGCACGCTGTTCCTGGCCCTGGGCTCAATAGCCTTCATCCTGCAGCGTTCGACCGAACCGCAGGTGCGATCGGTGGACCATGGCTCAACCGGCTCGGCTATCCGCCTGGGGCCGGTTCAAATCATCACCTTCGCAATGATCTTCATCGGCGCAACCTTCGCGACGACGGAAGTGAGCACGGTGGCAATCACCAAGGAACTCGGCCAGCCAGGCGCCGCAAGTCTCGTCATCGGCGTCTATGCGCTGGGCTCCTTCGTGCTCGGCATCATCATCGGCGCGCTCAACCTGAAAGCACCGCTGCAGCGCCAGCTCGCCATCGCGGTCGCATTGGTCGCGCTCGGCACACTGCTGCCGCTTACCGCCAGCACCGTGCCCGTGCTCGCGCTGACTGTCTTCATCAGCGGCGTGGCGATCTCGCCGACCTTCATCACCGCCTTCGGCCTGATCGAACGGCATGTGCCTGAGACGATGCTGACCGAAGGCATCACCTGGGTGACCACCGGCATCGGCATCGGCATGGCGCTCGGTTCGTTCGCTGCCGGCGCCGTGGTGGATGCGTTCGGCGCCCAGAACGGGTTCTGGGTTTCGGTGGCATCAGGCGTTATCGCACTGGTCACGGTGCTGCTCGGCCAGCGCAGCTTCGCCACCCATGAATGCGAGTTGGAAGGATGCGAGGCGGCAATCCCGGCCGAGTGACAGCCAGGATTTCTTGAGCTCAGATAATCTCGGTCTTGGCGATGTGGATGCCAAACCCTTCGAGACCGACATAATGGCGTTCGCGCGAGGCGATCAGGTTGATGGAGGAAATGCCGAGATCCTTCAGGATCTGCGCACCAAGGCCGATCTCGCGCCATTCGCTCTCGCGCCGGCGCGCCTCTTCATGATCCTCGCGATCGCCCGGCGCCGGCCGGTTGCGCTCCTGGTGGGCGACGCCGACCGAGCCCTCGCGCAGATAGACGATGACACCGCGCTTGCGCTCGCCCATCGCCTTCATGATGCCATCGAGGCGGTGGCTGGTGCCGAACACATCGGTTACGACGTCCTCCGAATGCAGTCGCACCGGGACGTCCTCGCCGTCGCGGATATCGCCGAAGACGATGGCGACGTGATGCATCGTGTCCCAGGGCAGCGTGTAGGTGAAGACCTGCGCCTTGCCACCCAGCGTCTCGATGTCGGAACAGGCGACGCGCTCGACCAGCGTTTCCTTGCGCTGCCGGTAAGCGATGAGGTCGGCGACCGATACCTGCTTGAGACCGTGCTCCTCGGCGAAGGCCGCGACCTGCGGGCCGCGCTTGACGGTGCCGTCATCATTGACCAGTTCCGAGATCACGCCGATCGGCGGCAGGCCGGCGAGCTTGCAGAGGTCGACCGCGGCCTCGGTGTGACCCGAGCGCATCAACACGCCGCCTTCGCGCGCGATGAGCGGAAAGATGTGGCCGGGGCGGACGAAATCGGAGGCGCCGACATTGCCGTTGGCAAGATTGCGAACGGTCAGCGTGCGGTCGTCGGCTGAAATGCCTGTCGTGGTGCCATGCTTGAAGTCGACGCTGACGGTGAAGGCGGTCGTGTGGGCCGAATCATTGTCGGCCACCATCGGCGCGAGGTTCAGCCGCTTGGCCTCCTCGCGCGGCATCGGCGTACAGACGATGCCCGACGTGTTGCGCACGATGAAGGCCATCTTCTCCGGCGTGCAGTGGACGGCGGCGACGATCAGGTCGCCCTCGTTCTCACGCCCGTCATCGTCCATGACGACGACGATCTCGCCGCGTTCGAAGGCCCGAATTGCTTCGACGATTTTCTTCTGGTCGTAAGGCATAAAGCGCTCGTTTCACTCGCAGGGAGTAGGGGAATAGGGTAATGCGGGAGTAGGGAAAAGGAAAATTTGGCCGTTTCGGCGTGGCAGCCAAGCTTAGTCCCCTAGTCCCTATCCCCTTCCTGTCTGTCCTCGGTGCCGCAGATAGTGGTCGGCGATGGCGCAGGCAACCATGGCCTCGCCGATCGGCACGGCGCGGATGCCGACGCAAGGGTCGTGGCGACCCTTGGTCATCACCTCCACGTCGTTGCCGTCCTTGTCGATCGATTTGCGCGGCGTCAGGATCGACGACGTCGGCTTCACGGCAAAGCGCGCGACGATCGCCTGGCCGGTGGAGATGCCGCCGAGGATGCCGCCGGCATTGTTGGACAGGAACACCGGCTCGCCGTCATTGCCCATGCGCATCTCGTCGGCATTCTGCTCACCGGTGATGCGGGCGGCCTCGAAGCCGTTGCCGATCTCGACGCCCTTGACGGCGTTGATCGACATCAGGCCGGAGGCAATGTCCTGGTCGAGCTTGGCGTAGATCGGCGCGCCGAGGCCGGGAGGCACGCCGTCAGCGACAATCTCGATCACCGCGCCGACCGAGGAGCCGGCCTTGCGAATGGCGTCGAGATATTGCGTGAAAACAGGAACGGAAGCGGGATCGGGGGTGAAGAACGGATTTTCCGCGTCGCCGATGAAATTCCAGTTCCAGTTGGCTCGGTCGATCGACTTTTCGCCCATCGACACCAACGCCCCGCGCACGACCATGCCCGGCACCACCTTGCGGGCGAGCGCGCCGGCGGCGACCCTGGCCGCGGTCTCGCGTGCGGAAGAGCGGCCGCCACCGCGATAGTCCCGTACCCCGTATTTGGCCTCGTAGGTGTAGTCGGCATGGCCCGGCCGGAACTGGCGGGCGATCTCACCATAGTCCTTCGAGCGCTGATCGACATTCTCGATCAGCATCGAGACTGGCGTACCGGTAGTGATCATCGTCGCGCCGTCCTCGTCGAGGACGAAGCCTGAGAGGATCTTCACCTCGTCCGGCTCGCGGCGTTGGGTGACGAAGCGCGATTGGCCGGGTCGGCGCTTGTCGAGTTCGGCCTGGATTTCATCGCGCGTGAAGCGGATACCCGGCGGACAGCCATCGACCACGCAGCCGAGCGCCGCGCCATGGCTCTCGCCCCATGTGGTGACGCGGAAAAGATGGCCAAACGTGTTGTGAGACATGGAAAGTGCCCTGCCCGGCATCGAAACCGGCTGAAGCCAGCCTTCTATTGGCGTTTTCCACAGTGGTCAAACTGTGATCTGGCGGATTTAGTTTTGACACATTCGGTTGGTTTCTGCTTTGCTCCATTCGCCGTTGAGGATCCGCCGCCACCCAGGCCGGCGCAATGACCAAAGAGGACGATGATGCGTACCCTGATTGGCGCTGTTGCCGCCACGCTGCTGCTTTCCACCGCCGCCTTTGCCGGCCAGACCGAAGGCCTGATCAAGAAGGTCGACAAGGACGCGTTGACGCTGACGCTTGATGACGGCAAATCCTACAAGCTGAACGCCGAGACCGATCTCGACGCGCTGAAGCCAGGCATGGACATCGTCATCGCTTACGATGTGACCGATGGCGAAAACGTCGTCACCGACATGCAGTTGCCGGGAGACAGCGACACGAACTGAAGCGCGTCGCGTCGAAACGGATTCATGCGACACGCTTTAGGTCGTGTTTTTGTGCATGTCGTCTTCCCAAAAACCGAGGTCACTTTGGGCGACATGCGTTAGGAATTGGCCTTTACCAGGCGTCCTAAAGCCATTCCAGGCTGTTGCCTTCGAGTTTGAGCACGCGATCGTGCGGTATCTCCAGGTTCGCGGCCTCGTCCTCGGGCCTATCAAGCACGAAGCGAAACAGGGCGCGCATGACACCGCCATGCGTGACACAGATCGTCTTGCGGTCGATCTCGTCGAACCATGGCTTCACCCGCTCAAGCAGCATCTGATAGCTCTCGGCACCTTCGCCCGGCGGCTGAAAATTCCATTTGTCGCGTGCACGCGTCCTGCTTGCCCCGGGAAACCGCGTATCGAGCTCGGCAAAGGTAAAGCCCTGCCAATCGCCGAAATTGACTTCAATGAGCCTGAGATCGGTTCGATAGGCGAGCGGATCGAGCTTCATGGAGGCGCGGATGCGTTCCATCGTCTCGCGCGTCCGCCTCATTGGGCTGGCGACGAAGTCGAACTCGTTAGGATCGCCGATGAGTTCGGCCAGCCGATGGCCGTTTCTGGTCGCCTGCTCGCGGCCGAGAGCATTGAGATCGGTGTCGGCCTGGCCCTGAAGCCGGAACTCGGCGTTCCACGCGGTCTGGCCGTGGCGCGCGATATAAACCAGCGGGTACATCAGCTCTTCCGGAGATCGGCCCAGGGCCTGGACGGAGGATAGGCGGAGAGAACTAATCCTTGACCGTCGAAATATCCGGCGCGTCGACCGCCTTCATGCCGACGACATGATAGCCGGAATCGACATGGTGCACCTCGCCGGTGACGCCACGCGACAGGTCGGACAGGAAATAGACGCCGGAATCGCCGACTTCTTCCTGCGTGACTGTCTGCTTCAGCGGCGAATTGTATTCATTCCACTTCAGGATGTAGCGGAAATCGCCAATGCCGGAGGCGGCAAGCGTCTTGATCGGGCCGGCGGAAATCGCGTTGACGCGGATCTTCTTGGCGCCAAGATCAACCGCGAGGTAACGCACGCTGGCCTCGAGTGCCGCCTTGGCGACGCCCATGACGTTATAGTGCGGCATCACCTTCTCGGCGCCGTAATAGGTCAGCGTCAGCAGCGAACCGCCCTCGGTCATCAGCGCTTCGGCGCGCTTGGCGATGGTGGTGAAGGAATAGACCGAAATGTCCATGGTGCGCAGGAAATTGTCGCGCGTCGTCTCGACATAACGGCCGGTCAGCTCGTCCTTGTCGGAAAAAGCGATGGCATGGACGAGGAAGTCGAGCTTGCCCCAATGCTTGGCGACATTGGCGAAAACCTCGTCCAAGCTCGCGGAATCGGTGACGTCGCAATGGCCGGCGACAAAGGCGCCCAGTTCCGCCGCCAGAGGCTCGACCCGCTTCTTGAAGGCTTCGCCCTGATAGGTCAGTGCGATCTCGGCGCCGTGATCGACGCAGGCCTTGGCAATGCCATAGGCGATCGACCTGTTATTGGCGACGCCAAGAATAAGGCCGCGCTTGCCGGCCATTAGGCCCTGTCCACCCGCCATGTCAGCGCTCTCCGCAAGGTTTCTCTTTGTGGAGTGCCTATCGCACAGGCACACAGCCCCTTCAAGCGTTCAAACCGGACAGTTCGGGGGACAAAAGCTCTTGATCAGCCTTTTTGGCCGCGCAACAGCGTTTCCAGCGCGCTGTCGCCGCCTTCCGGCAGCATGATGCGCACATGGGCATAGAGATCGCCATGGCCGCCGGCCTTCTCCGGCAAGCCCCTGCCCTTGAGCCGCAGGACCTTGTCGGAACTGGACCAAGCGGGAACGTTGACAGCGAGCCTGCCGGTCGGCGTCTCGACCGGCACCTTGGCGCCCAGCACAGCATCGGCCAGCGAAACCGGCAGATCGGCGTGCAGGTCGCGACCCTCGATGCGGTAGCGCGGATGGCGGCGGATGTGGATCTTGACCAGTGCGTCGCCGGGCTGGCCCGGTCCCTGCTCGCCCTGGCCTTTCAACCGGATGGTCTGGCCATCCTCGACATAGGCCGGCAGCTTGACCGCCACCTTGCGGCCGTCCGGGAACATCGCCGTGACCTTTTCGGCGTTCGCAGCTTCCTCGATGGTGACGTCGAGCGTGACGTTCAGGTCAGCTGATGTCGCCGGCTGGCGGCGGTCGCCTGCCCCTGGCCCGCGCGCGCCTGAAAAGGCATCGCCGAAAATCTGGCTGAAGATGTCGCTGTTGCCGTCGAACGGATCGCCACCGGGGCGGCCCGAGCGGAACTCGAATCGCGAGCCGCCGGCGCCCTGTTGCTGGCGGCGAAACCCGGCAAAGGGGTCACCGCCGCCGGCTGCACCTTCAAAACCCTGGAAACGCGGCTTGCCGTCGGCATCGATCTCGCCACGATCGAAAGCGGCACGGTTCTTCTCGTCGCCGATGACCTCGTAGGCCTGATTGGCCGCGGCAAAACGGTCCTTCGCCTTGGGATCATTCGGATTCTGGTCCGGATGATGTTTCTTTGCGAGTTTCCGGTACGCCGATTTTATGTCCTTGGCCGATGCGTTCTTTGCAACGCCCAGCACCTCATAGGGGTCGCGCATGCTTCCTGCCCTGGAAAAGGAGTGAGTCCATACTTGCCCCCTATATGCGCTCGCATAGGAAGAAATTCCAGTAGCGGTGCATCATATCAAGGCCGGAAAATCAGAGTGCCTTGAAGCCCTGCATGCGCCAGCCGCCGGCGCTGGCAAGACAGAGTTCGCCCTCGAACATGGCAACGCCGTCAAAGCTCTCGCGCGAAGCCCTGAAGCGGCGGCAGGTCTGGCCGCTGTCCTTCAATTCCGCCAGTTCCGTGATGGAGCCGCGCGAGCCGGTGCCGGCATTCGCCCAAGGCACGGCCTGGCCACTGAGTTGCTCGATGTCGGCGGAGGATACCGCATTGCCGATCGTCGTCTGGTCGGAGTCGCGATCCGAATCGGCCGGCTTGGCCGAAGCCGATGTGCTGCTGGTCAGGATCGAGCGGTCGACTTCGGCTTTGTCCAGGCTGAAGCCGCCCGCACCGCAGCCGGCAAGCGGCAGGGCGATTGCCACGATCGCCGCTTTCGCGCTGGCTGAAGCGATAACGCCCCATTGCCTGCTGTCAAAAGCTTGCGCGATACGCGACAATCGGCAACCTCCCTGATCTCGTGACAATTTGAGAAAAACTATGAGTGACACAGCGTTAATAACCAGTGACTTTACCGAAGCGGCCGAGCCGTTTCGTCTCTTTGCCGCATGGCTGGACGACGCCACCAAGAGCGAAATCAACGATGCCAACGGCGTGGCGCTGGCGACCGTCGATGCCGAGGGCATGCCGGACGTACGGATGGTGCTGCTCAAGGGGTTCGATGAAAGCGGCTTTGTGTTCTACACGAATTTCGAGAGCGCCAAGGGCCAGGAGATTCTAGGCAGCATGAAGGCGGCGATGTGTTTCCACTGGAAATCGCTGCGCCGCCAGGTCCGCATTCGCGGTCCGGTGGAAATCGTCAGCGACGCCGAGGCCGACAGCTATTACGCAACGCGGCCACGCGGCAGCCGCATCGGCGCCTGGGCCTCGAAGCAGTCGCGGCCGCTGGAAAGCCGCTTTGCCCTGGAAAAGGCCGTCGCGGAATACACAGCGCGCTACGCTATCGGCGAGATTCCACGGCCCAAGCACTGGTCGGGCTTCCGCATCGTGCCGAAGACGATCGAATTCTGGCACGACAGGCCGTTCCGGCTGCATGACCGAGTGGTCTTCTCACGCGACGCCGATCGTGGTTGGAGCAAGACGAGGCTTTATCCCTGAAAGGGTAAGATTCAGCCCTTTTTCCTGGTCATGAATGCCGTGAGGGCCGCGCGCGCCTCATCGGATTTCAGCCGCTCACGGAAATGCTCGCTCTCCACTCCGATGCGGGCAACCAGATCGTCGCGTGAGCCGCGCATCAGGTCGCGCGCGATCTTGAGAGCCTGCGGGGGCTTGGCCGCGATCTGGCCGGCTGCCGAGAGGACCGAGGCCTCCAGAGCGCCCTCCTCGACCACCTCGTAGATCACTCCAGCGGCCTTCGCGCGCTCGGCCGAGAAGCCTTCGCCGAGGGCAAGCAGCGCAAACGCAGCTTGCTGACCCAGGATGCGCGGCGCCAAAAGGCTCGATCCAGCCTCCGGCACGAGGCCGAGATCGACGAAGGGCGTGCGGAACACAGTGCGTGGCGTGGCGAAGGTCAAATCGCAATGCAGGTTGATCGTGGTGCCGATGCCGACCGCGATGCCGTCGACGCCAGAGACGATGGGTTTTTCGACCCGGACCAACGCCAGCAGGAAATCCCAGACTTCCGTGCCACCATCGCCGCCGGTAGCCATAACCATGAAATCGGCAAGGTCGTTGCCGGATGAGAAGGCCCCGGGCACACCGAGAAAGACATGAACGCGGACCGCCGGATTGGCGTCGCCTTCGGCAAGGGCCGTCGACATCTTGGCATACATGGCGCGCGTCAGGGCGTTCTTCTTGTCCGGGCGGTTCATGCGGATGATCTGGATGGCGCCCTGGCGCTCGACGAGGATGTGGTCTGTCACGGTCTTTTCCTTGTGAAGGTCAGGCAGAAATCAGTGCCTTGCCGGCAGCAGCCAGGCTTTCGGCGCCGCCGATCACGCGCTCCTTCAAAGCGCCGACTTCGCCAAGCAGGTTTTCGGCGAAGAAGCGGCAAAGCGCGATGCGGCCCTGGTCGGCGAGAGCGGCCCGCGCCAGATAGGCGCCGCCGGCGGCCAGCGAGATCAGCCTGAGATAAGGCGTCGCACCCGCCAGCGCCTCCTCCGTCCGGCCGTCGGCCGACGATTTCTGCAGGAAGCGCGTTGCCTGCGTCAAATCGAAGAGCGCCTGATCGAGAGCATCAGCGGTGCGGCCAAACCCTTCGAGGTTCGACGTTCGCACCGCATTGGCAATACCAGCCAGTTCGTCGATATAGCCATGCACGTGCTCGCCGCCACCAAGCGGCAGCTTGCGCATCACCAGATCGATCGCCTGGATGCCGTTGGTGCCTTCATAGATCGGCGCGATACGCGCGTCGCGGTAGAGGGCTGCCGCACCCGTTTCCTCGATGAAGCCCATGCCGCCATGCACCTGGACGCCAAGCGAGGCGACCTCGACGCCGACATCAGTGGAAAAGGCCTTGGCGAGCGGCGTCAAGAGATTGGCACGGTCGCGCCAACGCGCCGCCTCGTCACCAGACGATACGCGCGCGAGATCGATGGCGTGGGCGCAGGAATAGCTGATCGCGCGGGCGATCTGTGTCAGCGCCTTCATGGTGAGGAGATTGCGCTGCACGTCCGGGTGATGGACGATCGGCGCCAAGCCGGTGCCACCAAAACTTGCCGCCTTGCCCTGACGCCGGTCATTGGCATAGGCGATCGCTTTCTGGGTCGCGGCTTCCGCGACAGCGACGCCCTGCATGCCGACGCAAAGCCGCGCATTGTTCATCATGGTGAACATGCAGGCGAGGCCCTTGTTCTCCTCGCCGATCAGCCAGCCGATGGCGCCGGGTTGGGCACCCTGGAAACCATCGCCATAAATCATGGTGCAGGTCGGCGAGGCATGGATGCCGAGCTTGTGCTCGAGGCCGGAACAGAAGACGTCGTTGCGCGCACCCAGCGTGCCATCGTCGCCGACCAGGAATTTCGGCACCAGGAACAGCGAGATGCCGCGCGTTCCGGCCGGTGCATCGGGCAGCCGCGCCAGCACCAGGTGGACGATGTTGTCGGTGAAATCGTGCTCGCCATAGGTGATGAATATCTTCTGGCCGAAGATGCGGTAGGTGCCGTCGCCGGCCGGCTCGGCGCGGCTGCGCAGGGCGGCGAGATCCGATCCGGCCTGCGGCTCGGTCAGGTTCATCGTGCCCATCCACTCGCCGGAGACGAGCTTTGCCAGATATTTCGCTTTGAGGTCTTCAGAGGCGTGCTTGTCCAGCGCTTCGACCGCGCCCATCGTCAGCGTCGGGCCGATGCCGAACGCCATGGCGGCCGAATTCCACATTTCGAGCGCGGCGACGCCGAGCATGGTCGGCAATGCCTGACCGCCATACTCTTCCGGCCCGGAGAGCGCGTTCCAGCCGCCTTCGATCCAGCGGCGATAGAGTTCCTTCCAGCCCGGCGGGGTGGTGACGACCGCGTCCTTCAACACGGCGCCTTGTTCGTCGCCGATTTTATAAAGGGGTGCCACCTCCTCGGTGGCGAAGCGGCCAGCTTCGCCAAGAACGGCATCGACCAGATCCTCGCCGAGATCGCCGAACGCACCGGCATCGATGGCCGATTTCATTCCGGCGACGTGCTTCAGGGTGAACGCAATATCCTCGACCGGTGCCCGATACATGCCGCTCGATCCTCCTGATGCACCGGCCTTCCCGACCCTAGAGCCAGTGCCGCCGCAAAACCATCCGCCTTTGGGCGGTCTCCCATTTCTTTTTACGTAAACGTCAAAATTTGTCACGCGGATTTTGCAATCGGGCCGGCCTGTATTAAATTCGACCGATGTCGGATCATATCGAACGGCGACAGAAAACCAGCCGACCGGAACATTCCAATGCTTGCCAGACCTGACGCCTATCGGTGTATTGAATGCGGCTTACCCTATCGGGCAGCGGGATTTTCCTACTATCACGGCGACGTGGCAAACGGTGCCGCCTACTGGTCGGATCGCGGCATATTGTGCTCGCCGCGATGCTCGCTTGCCCACCACCGCAAACGCGCCGCCGAAGGGACACTGCAGCAAGAGCCCGCGCCGGACCCGTTCGAATTTCAGCCGCTCAGCCAGCGGTGAAAGCTGGGCCAGAGGAGACATGCTGCCAAACAAGCAGGCCGTTATTGCGCGGACCCGGTCAGCGCTGCCCTCCCCTGACGAGGCCGCAGTCATGCGCCTCTCAATCGAGGATCAGATCGCCTTGGCGTAGGCGATTGTGAATCCGCCCGAACCGAATGAAGCGCTACGCGCAGCCGCCGATGCTTACAAACGGCTGGTCATGGATTCCCGGTAAATTTCGCGCTTGCCAGCTATCTGCCAAGGACCGCGTCGATCCTGGCCATTCCCGAAGCATTTCGTTAACCATAGCGGTCCAGGATTTGCCTTTGATCAACGGGGATTCCCTGTTTGAAAAGGACGGCGTGTTTCCTTCGCCGCACAGCGCTTCTCGCTCTTGCGGCGACAATGGCGCTGTCGATGGCGGCAAAGGCTTCGGACTTTTCCGAGCCGTGGAAGAGTGCCGACCGTGCCCTGGTGGTCGATGCCTACGAGTACAATTCCATCGACTGGGCCCGGCTTGCCACCGACAAACGCATCGTCGCTTTCATCAACAAGGCGTCCGACGGCATGCCGCCGCCCTACTTCTGTTTCGGCAGCGACACCGACGTGAAGCTGTGCAAGGCGCTGTGGAAACGCCACGCGGTGACGCGCGAATTGTTCCAGACACGTAGGGTCGTGGCCAAGGCGCTCGGCATGAAATGGGGCGCCTATCATCTCGCCCGTCCCGGCAATCCGGTCGAGCAGGCCAACAATTTCCTCGATTTCGCCGACCCCGCGCCGGATGATCTCATGGCTCTCGACCTCGAGGGCAACGATCCCTCGCAATGGATGTCGCTCGATGACGCCGAGGAGTTCGCGCGCCAGGTGCATCGGCGCGTCGGCCGCTTCCCGGTGCTCTACACCAATGGCAAGACCGCACAATATATCGCCGACAACCGCTACAAATACCGGCTCCTGTCGCGCCTGCCTCTGTGGTACGCGCGCTACAAGCCCGACATCGACGTGCATTTTCCGATGGGCAACTGGCAAGGCTACGCGCTCTGGCAGTTTTCGGCGCAGGCCAATTGCGGGCGCTTCCGTTGCCCCTACAGGGTTGCCGGCACGCCCGACAACATCGACGTCAACGTGGCGCCCACGGATGCCGTCACGCTACGCCAGCAATGGCCTTTCGGCGGCCTGATCGACGTGCCTCCCGATTATCTTGCCAGCGTGCCGGTGCCGCTCTCGCGGGAAGCCGCCCTGGCCGGCAAAGCGACCATCATCTATGCCGATGTGGCGACGCCGCCGACATTCGAGGAAATGGCCGCCGTGCTCGGTTCGCGCTGGTCGAAATTCCGCGACGGGTTCCGCATGCCTGTCGTGAAGACGGTGCCGCGACGGCCGGGCTTCGGTATTGTCCAATATGTCGCCTGGAAGCGGGCCGGGCAGCGTTCACCCGAGCAACTCGACGCCGCCTTCGCAGCGGCCGCCGACCCGCTGAGCACGGCCTCGACAACTCTCGACCGTGGCCAGCGGTAGCCGCCACCCGGTCGGAGCTTCAGCCTGCCTGCTCGCGCGCCACGGCCTGCCAGCCGATGTCGCGGCGGCAGAACCCGTCCGGCCAGTCGATCCGGTCGAGCGCGGCATAGGCCCGCGCCTGCGCCTCGCCAACGGTGGCGCCGGTCGCCGTGACGTTGAGCACACGGCCGCCATTGGCGACCAGCGCGCCGCCATTGATGGCTGTACCGGCATGGAAAATCTGGACGCCTTCCCCCGCGGCGTCCTCGACGCCGCGGATGACGGAGCCTTTCTCCGGCGTGCCGGGATAGCCCCTCGCCGCCATCACAACGGTCAGCGCCGCCTCGTCGCGCCAGCGCACGGAGGTATGCGCAAGCTGGCCGTCGACGGCGGCATTGAGCAGCACCAGAAGATCGTCCTTCAGCCGCATCATCAACACCTGGCATTCAGGATCGCCGAAGCGGGTGTTGTATTCGATCAGCTTCGGCCCGTTTTCCGTGATCATCAGCCCGGCGAACAGAATGCCGGCGAAAGGCGCACCGAGATCGGCCATGCCGCGCATGGTCGGCTCGATGATCTCGCGCATGGTGCGCTCGATCATGTCAGGCGTCATCACCGGGGCCGGCGAATAGGCGCCCATGCCGCCGGTGTTGGGACCGACATCGCCGTCGCCGACGCGCTTGTGGTCCTGCGCGGTGCCGAAGGGAAGCGCCGTTGTGCCGTCGCAGAGGCAGAAGAAACTCGCCTCCTCGCCGGTCATGAATTCCTCGATCACCACCTCCGCGCCGGCGGCGCCGAAGGACCCGTCGAAGCAGGAAGCGAGTGCCGCCTGCGCTTCATCCATCGTCATGGCGACGGTGACACCCTTGCCGGCTGCGAGCCCATCGGCCTTGATGACGATCGGCGCACCCATCTTCTCGACATAGGCCTTGGCGGAGGCCAGATCGCCGAACCGGCCATAGGCGGCGGTCGGGATGTTGTAGCGGGCGCAGAGATCCTTGGTGAAACCCTTCGAGCCTTCCAGCCGCGCGGCGGCCTTCGAAGGCCCGAAGACGCGGATGTTTTCGGCGCGCAGATCATCGGCGATACCGGCGACCAGCGGCCCTTCCGGACCGACCACGACGAGATCGATCTTCTCGCGGCAGAAGGCGGCTACGGCGGCATGATCGGCGATATCGAGCTTCACCAGTTCGGCCTCGGCGCCGATGCCCGGATTGCCGGGAGCCGCGTAGAGCTTGGTCAGCAGCGGTGAAGCGGCGATCTTCCAGGCCAGCGCATGTTCGCGGCCGCCGGAGCCGAGAAGAAGAATGTTCATGGCCACCTCATGATGCCGACTATCCCATAGAGAGAACAACCCGCTATTGCTCTCTGGACGACGGGTCAAGGCATCAGGGTGGATTGATCGGAATTGCACACGGGAACGTTATGCCTGCCGAATAGGGGGCGCAGGCCACCGGCGCCCCCTATTCTGGCTCTCGTTCAGCCCTGATGGACCATCGGGAACCAATCCTCGCGCAGCTTCTGCCCCGGCTGCATGCCATGACCGTGATAGGGCGGCGAGGTGCGGCCCGGCCGCTCGACATAATAGGCATCGTCGCCGACCCAGCGCAGCGACAGCGCCCGGCGCCGGGCCGAGGTCATGTTGCCGCGCGCGCCGTGCGCCGTCCTGAAGTCGAACAGGATGGCGTCGCCCGGCTCCATCTCCCACTCGATAACTTTCATCGATGGATCGTTGTCGGGATCGGGCACCGGACGATAATCACCCTCGGCGGCGTAGAAATTGCCGTCGTCCAGCCAGCGTACCGGCAGGATCATCTTGTCCCATTTGTGCGAGCCGGCGATCAGACGCAGCGTCGCCTCCTTCACCGGATCGATAGGGATCCAGAAGCTCACCGTCTGCTGGCCGTCGACGAAATAATAGGGAATGTCCTGGTGCCACGGCGTCGGCTTCTGCGTGCCAGGTTCCTTGACCAGGACATGATCGTGGAAGAACTGCGCGGTACGCGACTGCATCACCGCGGCTGCCAGTCGCGCTGCGGGCGATTCGTGCACCACCTTGACGAATTCGGGGATGCGCTCCCAATTGCAGTAATCGTCGAAAAAGCTGCCGCGGCCATTGGCAATGTCGGACGCCGTGGCGCTGCGGTTCTGCATGTTGCGCTCGATGCCGGCGGCGATCGTGTCGACCCAGCCCTTGAAGGCGCCGCGGACACAGACCGCGCCGTCGCGCTGGTAGTCGGCGATTGTCCGCGCATCGATGATTTCGGTGTCCATTGCCGGTGGAGCGGGTTGGGAAGCCATGTTGTCCTCCTTTCAGGATCGAGGCGACTATCGCAACGGCCGCTCATTCAGTAAAATAATAACTTCTCATCTGACACATAGGTTTGAACTATGAGCGTGACGCTCACCCAGCTACGCTATCTCGTCGCCGTCGCCCGCCATGGCAGCGTCACGGGCGCGGCCCGGGCGCTCAACATTTCGCAACCGTCTATTTCGGTGGCGATCGACGCCATCGAACAGGATTTCGGCCAGAAACTGTTTGTGCGCCAGCGTGGAAGCGGTGTCTCGCTGACCTCTTTCGGTCGTACCGCCGTGGCAAAGGCAAAGCAGGTTCTTGCCGAGACAGACGAACTCCTTGCCCTGGGAAAGGTCAACTCGGCGATCGGCGGCGAGCTGGTGCTCGGCTGCTTCGAGGATCTGGCGCCCTATTTCGCGCCGGGTCTCATCCGCGCCTTCTCCGAACGCCATCCAGCGGTGGCCGTCATCGTCCGAGACGAGACGTTCGAGACGCTCGGGCGACGCCTGGCGGACGCCGCCGTCGATCTCGGCCTCAGCTACGATCTCGGCCTGCCGTCGCATTTCGCCCGCATCCTGCTGCACGAGCTGCGGCCGCATGCGCTGTTGCCGGCGGGCCATGCGCTGGCGGACCGCCCCGAGGTCAGCCTGGCGGATCTGGCCGCCTACCCGCTGATCACGACCGACCAGCCGCATAGCTGGCAGCATATGCTTGACCTGTTCCGCAGCCGTGGCCTGTCACCCGTCGCCGACATGCGCACAAGCTCGTTCGAACTCCAGCGCAGCATGGTGGCGAACGGCTTCGGCGTCGCGGTCAGCTATACCCGCCCGCATGGCGACCACAGCTATGACGGCTTGCGCCTCGTCTGCAAACCGCTGTCGGATCCGCTGCCCATGCAGCGCATCATCCTCACCCACGATACGCATCAGCGCGTGTCGAATGCGGCGCTGGCTTTCATCGAGGTGGCGAAAGTCTGGTTTTCCACACGCGACATCTTCACCTCCTGACGGGTGGACGGACGCTCCTGCGCTGCTTGCCGCTTGACGGTTTCCGCCGCTGCTGCCACTCCATGCCAATGGAACCTGTCCAGTCGAAAGCGTCCCAGGGCCGCGTCTCCGATGCGCCGAACCGCCATTGGGTCTACCGCGTGCTGCCGCGCGCGATCTGGCCCTATGCACAGCTTGCACGGTGGGACAGGCCGATCGGCTGGCAGTTGCTTTTGTGGCCATGCTGGTGGTCGGCCGCACTGGCGGCGAGCGCCTATCCCCGGCCTGGCGACCCGCTGCTTTCGCTGCTGCCGGCGCCACTATATCTCGTGCTGTTCCTGATTGGCGCCATTGCCATGCGTGGCGCCGGCTGCACCTATAACGACATTGTCGACGAGCACATCGACAACCAGGTCGAACGCACCCGCTCGCGCCCGCTGCCATCCGGCCAGACCACGCGCCGGCGGGCCTGGCTGTTTCTTGTGCTGCAGGCCTTGGTCGGCCTGGCGGTGCTGTTGCAGTTCAACAGCTTCGCCATCCTGCTCGGCGTCTGCTCGCTGGTGATCGTGGCTGTCTATCCATTCATGAAGCGGATAACCAACTGGCCGCAACTGTTTCTCGGCCTCGCCTTTTCCTGGGGCGCGCTGATGGGATGGGCGGTCGAGTTCGGTGATCTCGATGGCCCCGCCATCATGCTCTATATCGGTTCGATCCTGTGGGTGATCGGCTACGACACGATCTATGCCCATCAGGACAAGGAAGACGACGCCATTGTCGGCGTGCGTTCGACCGCGCGGCTGTTCGGCGACAACACCAAGGCATGGCTCGCGGGGCTCTATGGCGGTACGCTGATCTGCTTCGCCATCGCCTTCGCCTCGGCACAGGCCCCGGTGGTGGCACTGGCGGGACTGATCGCCGCCGGCGCCCACATGGCCCGGCAGATCGCGGTTCTGGATATCGACGATCCGGACCAGTGCCTGCGGCTGTTTCGGTCGAACAACCAAGTCGGCTGGCTGATCTTCCTCGGCCTGATCGGCGGCGCGCTGTGGGTGGCGCTGAAGCCGCTGGTGTAGCGGCCCCAGTGTCGGCAATCCGGAACAGTAAAGGTGCTTATTCCCGCGCAATGATCTCCTGGCCGCCGATGACCAGCCTGAGGCCGAGGTCACCGGGTCTGCGGCGGGCAAGGAAGCGGGGGCGGCGCATATTGGAAACGCGGCCCTTGCGGCGCTCCCGCGGCGGCAATGTCTTGATGGCGGCGCCGAGCGATTCTTCCAGGGTGCGGGCGACGCCGTCGGATTCGATCAACAGCATCGGCAGGCGGTAGGCATCGGCCCAGGCGCGCCAGTCGGCGGCGACGTCTTCGAGATCGTCAGCCACCAGCAGCGGCACCGACAACATCGGATCGTTGTGCAGGAGTTCAAGGGTCACCGTGACATTGCCTTCCGGATCCTCCATCGCACGAGCGGCGACACCGCGAAATGCATTGGCGGGCAGCACAATGATCGCCGGCAGGCCGCTCATCTCGAGCAGGCGGCGGATCACGGCGCCACGCTGGTCGATGGTGAAGGTCACGTCGCCGTAATCGTCGCGTGTCGCGTAGCTCACTACCTGCGGCAGGCGGAATGGGTCGAGACGCATGTTGCGTCCCGCCCAGACTGGCTTCAGTCCAGTGTTCACGTTCATAGAGCGCCTTCCTGTCTGTCTCCTGAGAGCCGGTGTCCGGTTCCCTCCGGGCCAGTTTTCCCGGCCTCGTTATGGGGAAACAGTAGCGCCGGCTCCTTACCGCCGCGCTTAAGAAAGTCGGTTAAATTTTGCTGATCTCAGGGATGGTTATCGGAATGCCACCAGCCACAAGATGTTGAAAGGATCAGATAACCTTACCAGGATTCATGATGCCGGCCGGATCGAAGGCAGCCTTTACCCGGCGCATCAGATCGATGGCCATCGGCGGCGCGGTGGCGATCAGTTCATCGCGCTTCAACTGACCGATGCCGTGCTCTGCCGAGATCGAACCATGCAGGCTGCGCACCACGTCATGCACGGCCTTGTTCATGGCATGATAGAGCGCCAGAAATGCCTCGTCGTCGCCGTCGACGGGCCGCGAGATGTTATAGTGGAGGTTGCCGTCTCCCATATGGCCGAAACAGACAACCCTGGCGCCAGCACTGACCGAGGCTACCGCGCCAGCGGCCTCCGCGATGAAGCGCGGTATCGATGCGATCGGCACTGAAATGTCGTGCTTGATCGAAGCGCCTTCCGGCTTCTGCGCCTCGGGCAACAGCTCGCGGAAATCCCAGAAGGCGTCGCCCTGCCCGAGGCTGGCGGCGATGACCGCGTCGCCGACGAATTCCTGCTCGAGGCCCGCGGAAAGCACGTCCTCGATCAGCGCCCGAGAATCCTCCGATGAGCGGCCGGACGATATCTGCATCAGCACATACCAGGGCCAATCCTCCATCAGCGGCCGCGTCACGCCCGGGGCATGCACCAGCGTGAAATCGTATGGCCGCTTGCCGATCAGTTCGAAGGCGGTGAGCGCTGCCCCGGCGCGGTCCATGGCCAGGCTGAACAGGGAAAGAGCGGCCTCGGGCGACGACAGGCCGACGAAGGCGACGTCGCGCCCCTTCGGCTTCGGAAACAGTTTGAGCACGGCGGCGGTGATGATACCGAGCGTGCCTTCGGCGCCGACGAACAGGTTCTTCAGGTCGTAGCCGGTATTGTCCTTCTTCAGCTTGCGCAAATCGTCGAAGACCTCGCCGGTCGGCAGCACCACCTCGACGCCGAGGCAGAGTTCGCGCGCATTGCCATAGGCAAGCACGCCGGTGCCGCCGGCATTGGACGACAGATTGCCGCCGATCTGGCAGGAGCCTTGCGCGGCGAGCGAGAGCGGGAACAGCCGGTCGGCGGCGTCGGCCGCTTCCTGCAAGGTCTGCAGGATGACACCGGCCTCGACCGTGACCGTGTTCGACAAGACATCGATCTCGCGGATGCGGTTCAGCCGTGACAGCGACAGGACGATTTCATGGCCGGATTTGTCCGGCACCTGCGCGCCGACCAGCCCGGTGTTGCCGCTTTGCGGCACGATTGGCGTTCTGGTCTCTGTCGCCAGCCGCATGATCCGGCTGACCTCGTCGACGCTGCCCGGCCGCAGCACCAGGGACGTCGCGCCATGCCAGAGGCCGCGTCGCTCGATCAGATAAGGTGCGATGTCCTGCTGGTCGCGCAGCGCATATTTGTCGCCGACGATCGCCGCGAAACGATCGACGAGAGCGGGATCGAGTGTCTTTGCAGTTTCGGTCATCTGGCAAAACTACGTCGAGGGCTATGCATTGTCACGAGGAGCGGCGGCACGGGAGAGCCGGTCGTTGATAGCCTCGCCGAGGCCGTCAAAGGGTATCGGCTCGACCGCGATGGTGCACGCGCCGCTGCGGTCGAGATCCTGCATGTAGGCGAAGAGATTGCTTGCCGCTTCACGCAGGTCGCCTGAAACCGACAGGTTGAGGAAAGCGGTTGCGCCGCGCCAGCCTTCCGCTCTCTGGCTGCCAAAGCCGAGCAGCGCTTCGCCCTCGCCGACCGCCCGCGCATTGAGCCGCACCGCGGCACCCGGCGCGTAGTGCGAGGCCAGCATGCCCGGCGCTTCGACGCCGGCAGCGCCGCCGCGCAGCAGGTCGATGCCGGTGGCCGCCTCGATTTCCCCTGCGGCAATGCCACCGGGCCGAAGCAGGTGCAATCTCTCGCCTTCGGCCTTGACGATGGTCGATTCCAGCCCGACCGGTGTGGCGCCGCCATCGACCACCAGCTTGATGCGGGCGCCGAGGTCCGCCGCAACGGCTTGCGCCGTCGTCGCGCTGATCTTGCCGGATGAATTGGCGCTCGGTGCCGCAAGCGGTCGGCCAAGCCTTGCGATCAGGTCACCGCCAAAACCCCTCGGCATGCGCAAGGCGATCGTGTCGAGCCCGGCGGTGACCAGCGGATGAATGCCGTTGCCGGAGCGCTGCGGCAGCACCAGCGTCAGCGGACCCGGCCAGAAGGCAAGCGCGAGCTTCTTCGAAAGCGGATCGAACGAGGCAATGCGCTCGGCCATCGCCATGTCGGCGACATGGGCGATCAGCGGATTGAAACGCGGCCGCCCCTTGGCTTCGAAAATGCGCGCCACGCCAATGCCGTTGGTGGCGTCGCCGGCCAGCCCGTAGACGGTCTCGGTCGGAATGGCGACGACATCGCCGCCCTCAAGCAGCGCCAGCGCCGGTTCCATCGCTTCGCCGACGGCAAGTATTTCAGCCACTCTCGTCACCTCGCGGATGCCGGCTGCGTAGTACGACAGCGCCGCCGGGGCAAGCGGGCATTGGCAATTCGTCAATTCCTAAAATGCTATGTTTCTATGAAAGCCGGTATCAATCGCCGGGCACTATCGTGCGGCTTCTGGGCAATGGGGAGCTATGTCAGTGTCTATGCGTATCTGGGGAACGCTTGCTATCAGTCTGGCTGCTACGGCTGGCGGGGCTCAGGCCTCGTCGCTGGTCTTTCCCAGCGCGCCTGCCTCGACGCCCTCCATCCTTGCGCTGAAGGCCGCCGACGGCAAGGCGAGCGACGTGATATCCGTCGTTGCGCTCGGCGAGCCTGACGTCACCGATGAAAAGGTGGCGGCAATCCCGGACAAGGCCGAGGCGAGGCACGTCTTCCCGCAGAGCCCGATGATCATTCGCGGCGGGGTCGTCGGCGGCGCCTTCTCGACACCGGTGCAGGCCAAAACCCCGGCAGCGGCAACCGTCCCCGCCACGGCGACCGCCTCGGCCGCCCCCGCGCCTGCAGTGCAAGGGAAAGCAGCGGCACCGGCGGCAGCCGCACCACGGCCGGCAGCCCGACAGCCCGCTTCGGGAGCCGGCAAGGTCAAATAGCGACCTCGCCAAACCGGGCAGTCAAATGCTCGGCTGCTTGACGGCGGTCTGGCGCGCTGCGCACCATTGTCAGGCAAATTTCGTCCGGCGTAGCGGTTTCGGCAGACGGGATTGCATTGTTCAAGGCAAGGGGGTTGCTCATGAAAAAATCGAAGACCGTTACAGTGGCCGGGCTTCTGCTGGCGTCATTGCTTGGCGGCGCGGCTCATGCGGACGACATGCTGGGGTCCTATGTCGCGCGCATTTCCGATCGCGATCACCAGGCAAGCGACGGCTATGTGCTGGATGGCGCTGCGCAGATGGTGCGGCAGGACCGCGCCAACTGGCATAAATTCCATCGCCGCGACAGCGACGACGAGGGTGATGCCTGGTTCAGGACTAACGATCAGCGCGCCGACCTGCAACGCATGCTGGAGCGCCCCGGCGCGATGAGTTCCTCGACCAAGCGCGCCATCGTCAACGGCGAGCCGCTGATCCAGATCGACGTCTATGAAAACAGCGTGCGCGTCAGCATTCTGGAGAACTGATCAAATCAGTTTGAAAAGACAACAAAAAGGGCGGCGCCAAAGCACCGCCCATTCCTCGAGAAAACCTGTCACCTGAAATCAGGCCGCTTCTTCCTTGTCGTCGTCTTCTTCGTCGGACTCGCCGTCGTCGGATTCTTCTTCGCCCTCGGCGTCGTCGCCTTCGGCCTTCACAGCGTCATCGGCGTCGTCTTCGTCAGACTCTTCGCCGTCCTCATCATCGCCATCTTTGTCATCGCCATCCTCGTCTTCATCAGACAGATCCGCGGCTTCGAACGTGGCGGCGGCGGCATGATCGAGGGCGGTTTCGGAAGCGGATTCAATCGCCTCGGCGGGCGCCGAGATTTCTTCTGTCACTTCGATTTCGTGATCGGAATTCATGGAAGCCTCCGTTGGGTTGGGGAACATGTCCCTTTTGCCACGGAGAGATCATCGTCATATGACTGTAAGCCGGCTCGAACGGCGGGCTGGAAGATATTTTTCGTGGGCCTACAGCCCGGTTTATCCCTGCATGAACTTGTCCGAAAACCGGTGCCCACTTTTCGGGATCATGTTTTTCAGCCGGCGATTTTCGAGAAATCGGCGACCTGGCCGGTAGCGGTCCGAATGCGGGCGAGCAGCGCAAGACGGTTGGCACGTACCGACAAGTCCTCATCATTCACGAGAACATGCTCGAAGAATGAATCAACGGGTTCACGCAACACGCTAAGCGCCAGCAGGGCAGCGGAAAAGTCTTGGTTTTGAATCGCTTCGCCGGCTTGCTTCTCGGCTTGATTCACCGCCGCAAACAGCGATTTCTCGGCATCTTGCCGGAACAACGCCGGCTCAACGGTTTCTGCGACGGCCGTTTTCTTCTTCTCCTCGGCGGCCAGAATATTGGCGGCACGCTTGGTGCCGGCGAGCAGGTTCCTGCCGTCCTCGGTGTCGAGGAATTTGCCAAGCGCCTCGACGCGGCGCACGATCTGCAGGAGGTCGTCGGACTGCGATTGGCCAATCTCCCCCCTTGTGGGGGAGATGCCCGGCAGGGCAGAGGGGGGCGCGACAGTATGAGAGGTCAACGGGACAGCGCCCCCCTCTGTCGGCTTCGCCGATGTCTCCCCCACTAGGGGGGAGATTGGGCGCGAACCCGCCGACAACACCGCGTCGATAAGGTCGTGCCGCGCGCCTTGATCGCGGAGGTAAACTTTCAAGCGCTCGTGAAAGAAGGCGAGGAGGTCTGCTTCTGCAGCATTAAATCTGTCTGCCCATTCCATCAGAAATGCTCTGTCTTCGGCTAAAATGGCTGCGACTTGATCGAATTTCCAATCCCCTGCGGAAGACATCGGAAGAATACGGCCAAGCTCAATGAATTTCTCAAATATTGGGCGGTATCTCTGGTCAACGATCTGCCAGAAAACCCGAAGCCACGCCTTGTGCCAATTCGTTTCAAGTCGCAATCGCACCCCATTCTCGACTAAAATCCTGACCACGCCCAGCGCCGATCGACGCAGCGCGTACGGATCCTTCGATCCCGTCGGCTTTTCGTCGATGGCCCAGAAGCCGACCAGCGTGTCCAGCTTGTCAGCGAGCGCGACAGCGACCGACACCGGGTCGCCCGGCACATAATCGGACGGGCCCTGCGGCTTGTAGTGCTCTTCCGCCGCCGCTGCGACCGAAGCGTCCTCGCCTTGCAGCAGCGCGTATTTGCGGCCAATGGCGCCTTGCAATTCGGGAAACTCGCCGACCACTTCCGTGGTGAGATCAGCCTTAGCCAGGACAGCCGCACGACGCGCCAGCGCGGGATCGGCGCCGACGATCGGCGCCAATTCTTGCGCCAGCCGGGCAATCCGCTCCACCCGCTCGCCCTGCGTGCCGAGCTTGGCGTGGAAGGTGACATTGAGATGGTCGAGGCGAGCCATGCGCTGGTCGAGCGGCTTCTTCAGGTCGAGGCCGAATTTTTCCGCAGACGCCCGGAGTTGCTCGAGATCAGGCAGATCGCCCTGGTCCGTCTTCCAGAAATAGAGCGCGTCGGACAGGCGGGCGCGCACCACCTTGCCGTTGCCGTGCGCGATTTCCTTGCCGCCGTCACTGGCTTCGATGTTGGCGGTGAGAATGAAACGGCTGGAGAGCGCCTCGCCTTCGCCCTGCGGCCGCGTCACAAAGCATTTCTGGTTGGCGCGGATGGTCAGCCGGATCACTTCCGCCGGAATGGCCAGGAAAGCCTCTTCGAACTCGCCCATCAGCACGACAGGCCATTCGACCAGCCCCGACACTTCTTCAAGCAGCCCCTCGTCCTCGACCAGGTCGAGCCCATTGGCGAAAGCGAGATTGCGGGCGTCGGCGAGGATGATCTCCTTGCGCCGGTCTGCATCGAGCACGACCTTGGCCGCCTCCAGCTTCGACACATAGTCGTCGAAGCGGCGCACGGTGATTTCGCCCGGCGCATGGAAGCGGTGGCCATAGGTGATGTTGCCCGAGCGAATGCCGTCGATCTCGAAATCGACCACGACCGGCTCCTCGGTCTCGGGGCCGAAGGTGCACAGGATCGATTGCAGCGGCCGCACCCAGCGCAGTGATCCGGGCTTGGCCGAGGCCGGCCCCCAGCGCATCGATTTCGGCCAGGGGAAAGTGCGGATGATATCTGGCACCAGACCGGCGATGATCTCTTCGGCCGCCCTGCCCGGCTTCGAAATGTGCGCGACATAGAAGTCGCCCTTCTTCGGGTCGGAATGGACATGCGCCTCGGTGATCGAAGACAACCCGGCCTTGCGCAGAAAACCCTGGACCGCCTGTTCAGGCGCCGATGTCGACGGCCCCTTGATATCCTCGTGAGTATCCTTCGAGCGTGCGTTGAGGCCACGGATATCGAGGGTGAGGCGCCGCGGCGTCCAATACTCACGCGCCGCCTCGTAGGTCAGCCCCGCCTCGACCAGACCGTCGGCCAGCATCTTCCTCAGATCACCCGCCGCCTTGCGCTGCATGCGAGCGGGAATCTCTTCCGAGCGAAGTTCTAGAAGCAGGTCAGGCATGGTTGGGGCTCACGCGGCAAAAGGGTCCGCGCGGGGCATAGCAACTCGGCTGGCCGCTGTCACCCTTTCCGGAAATTTTGACCCTCCTGTCGGGATGAGGCGATCCGGCCCGTCCTTGGATCAAAGATTTCCATGAACCGAACGCAGCGCTGAAGCGACCCACGCTCAGGCAGGGAACTATTGGCTGAACGATCATGAAAACGGCATCCAGACTTCTTCAGATCCTCGCGCTCAGCGCCTGCTTCGCCGCGCAGGCTCACGGCGCCTTCTCGATGCCGGGCGTGCGGCAGGCGCTGCGGACGATGGCTGGTCCGAGCGGCCAGATCCTGCCGCCGATCAACGCTTCCCTCGAAATGATCAACGGCGGTTGAGACTCAGGTCGCCAGGCCACCGGCTTGCGTCTTCAAGAACGCCTCGCCGCAGGCTTTCGCCAGATTGCGCACCCGCAGGATGTAACTCTGCCGTTCGGTGACCGAGATCACACCACGCGCGTCGAGCAGGTTGAAGACATGGCTCGCCTTGATGCACTGGTCGTAGGCCGGGAAGACCATCTCGTGCATCGGCAGATTGTCGTTTGAGGCCGGCGCGCCGGCCTCGAGCAGCGCCTTGCACTCGGCCTCGGCGTCTTCGAAATGCCTGAGCAGCATCGCCGTGTTGGCGTATTCGAAATTGTGGCGCGAATATTCCTGCTCGGCCTGCAGGAACACATCGCCATAGGTGACCTTGTCGGCGCCCTCGCGGCCGTTGAAGTTGAGGTCGTAGACATTGTCGACGCCCTGCACATACATGGCCAGGCGCTCCAGGCCGTAGGTGAGTTCGCCCGCGACCGGCGCGCATTCGATGCCGCAGACCTGCTGGAAGTAGGTGAACTGCGACACTTCCATGCCGTCACACCAGCATTCCCAGCCAAGGCCCCAGGCGCCCAACGTCGGGCTTTCCCAGTCGTCCTCGACGAAGCGGATGTCGTGCAGCAACGGGTCGACGCCGATCGCCGCAAGCGAGCCGAGGTAAAGCTCCTGCAGGTTCGGCGGGTTGGGCTTCAGGATCACCTGGTACTGATAGTAATGCTGCAGCCGATTGGGGTTCTCGCCGTAGCGGCCGTCCTTCGGACGTCGCGATGGTTGGACATAGGCGGCGTTCCAGCGCCTGGGCCCGAGCGCGCGCAGCGTCGTTGCGGGATGAAACGTGCCGGCCCCGACCTCCATGTCATAGGGCTGCAGGATAACGCAGCCATAAGCCGCCCAGTAATTGTGCAAGGTCAGGATCAGCCCCTGGAAGGAGCGGCTGGGATGCATATGGGCTGATATTTCAATCGTCACGGTGGCCTCGGCGACACGGGCTAGCTTGCGGCCACGTCCTAGAGACACGGCGGCGAAGCGTCAAGCAAGGCGCGTCCGATACGGGCCGTCGTGAGCATGCCGGGCGATGTTGAAAACTTTGCGTGCGACTGGCCCATTGCTCGCCGCCACGCTCCGCGATCCAACAAAGCGTCCGCTTCAAGCACAGCAGGTTCAGCCATGTCCAACCCGATCACCATCCGCCCCGTTACGCGCCAGGATTACGACCGATGGATGCCGCTGTGGGACGGCTACAATGCGTTCTATGGCCGTTCGGGCGAGACGGCGCTGGCAAGCGACATCACCGCGATGACATGGTCGCGCTTCTTCGACGCCTACGAGCCGGTCCATGCGCTGGTCGCCGAGAGCGGGGGCCAGCTTCTTGGCCTCGTCCATTACCTGTTCCACCGCAGCACCACGGCGATCGCGCCGAACTGCTATCTGCAGGACCTTTTCACCAACGAGGGCTCGCGCGGCAAAGGCATCGGCCGGGCGCTGATCGAAGGCGTCTACGAGCGCGCCCAGGCGGCCGGTTCCGGCCGGGTATATTGGCTGACGCATGAAACCAATCACACGGCAATGAAGCTCTATGACACGGTCGGCGAACGCTCGGGCTTCGTCGTCTATCGTAAGATGTTCTGAGGACCTTTCCGGCGCGCCGGCAGGCATTTTTGAGCGGAACGGATATCAACGAAAACGGGGCCCTGAGAGCCCCGTTCGCATTCCAAAAAAGGCGATTTTCAGCCCTTGGGGGCCGGAACCGGCTCCGGCTTGACCTTCGGGGTCTCCTGCGCCGTGTTGGATTCGATCGGCGGCAGGCCCTTCATCAGCTTCTGCTGCAGGGTGGCCAGCACATCGGGATCGGGCTTCAGGTCGCGGGCCTGGTTCCACTGGAAGGTGGCTTCCAGCTTGCGGCCGACGCGCCAATAGGCGTCGCCGAGATGGTCGTTCAGAACCGGATCTTCCGGCTTCAGCGCGACCGCGCGTTCCATCTCGCGCACGGCGTCATCGAAGCGGCCGAGGCGGAAATAGGCCCAACCCAGGGAATCGACGATGTAGCCGTCGCTAGGCCTGAGATCGACGGCCTTCTGGATCATCTCCAGGCCTTCCTTCAGGTTGGTGTTCATGTCGACCCAGGAATAGCCGAGATAGTTCAGCACCTGCGGCTGATCCGGCTGCAATTCCAGCGCCTTGCGGAAATTCGGCTCGGCCTTCGGCCATTCCTTCAGCCGCTCATAGGCGATACCGCGCTGATAGAAGATGTTCCAGTTGGCGGCGGTTGGCGTCTTCAGCGCCTCGACGGCCTTGTCGTAGAGATTTGCGGCGGAGCGGAAATCATCCTTCGAGGAGTAGACTCCGCCGAGCGCCAGATAGGCGCGCATGTCATTGGGATGGGCCTCGACGAAGGCCTTCAGATGCGTGATCGCCTCGTCATGGCGGTCGAGGTCGGCAAGGTTGAGGCCAAGCTGCAGGTCCGAAATCTCCTTCAGCGGCGAAGAGTCCGGGATGCGCCGATAGAGCGCGATGGCGCCCTCCCCGTCCTTCAGCTGTTCGGCGACGGCGGCGAGCTGCACGAGGGCCGCGTCACTGTCGGGCTTCAGGGCTAAAGCATATTGCAAATAGAGGCGCACGAATGGCTCGCCGCCGCCACGATTGAGCGCGGTGGCAAGATCGAGCAGGATTTCAGAAGCACCGTCGGACGGACCGGAAACGAAGGGCGCAATCTTCTCGCCCTTGCTGATCCTGTCACGCAAGGCGACGATTTCCAGCTTGCCCGGCGAGAACGCCTCTGCCTGGTCGAGCACCGAGATCGCCTTGGCCTTGTCACCCTTGCGGGCCAGGAACGATGCATAGGCCTGCGCGTTGCGCATCCAGGTTTCAGGTGCCGCACCGCCGGCCGTGGTATCCTGCATCGTCGCCGCGTAGATCGCCTCGGCCTTTTCGGGCATACCAGACGCATCGGCGATCAGGGCGCGGTGGAAGGATTTGAACAGGCCGAACCAATCCGGCCCCTGCAACTTGTCGATCGAAGCCATCGCTTCGCTGGCCTGACCGGCACCTTGTTCGGCCCAGCCGGACATGACGCCGGAAATCAGCCGGTCGAGGTCGGATTCCAGCGACAGCTTGAGCCAGTACTGCGCCTTGGTGAAATCCTTCTTGTGGAAGGAATCGACGGCCAGCGCCAGGCGCGAGAAGCGCTCCACATCGGGCACTTCCTTGAGCTTGTCGGCATAGACCAGCGATTCGTCGAAGCGGCCTTGCGCGATCAACGATAGCATCAGGCTCTGCTGCAGTGCGGTGTCGCTCGGATTGAAGGCCAAGGCCTGCTTGTAGTACGCGATAGCGCTGTCGAGGTCGTTGTCGCCCTCGGCGATCCGGGCAGCCAGATAAGCGCCCGAGAACGACGAGATCTTGACCGGTTCGGTGGATTGCTTGGCATAGGCCGGCAAAGCCGAGATCGCCATGCCCGTCACAATTGCCAGCCTTGTCAGCCAGCGCGCACGTCCTTGCTGCATCATATCCCTTTCAGCCAGGCGCCATCTCCGCGTCAGCGGGATCGACCCAGACTCGATCTTCCAGGCAAAGCATGGCCTTTTTGGGGTCGCGCTTCAATCCGCCCGAAATTCACAATCGGGTCACCCGATTAACAAACCATGGCTAAAAGGGACAGTTTTGCGTCTTAACGGGCCGTTGCAACCGCGTATCGCGATAGCCGTCACTTGCCACCGTGCCGCACAGCCCGCTCCATTCGCAGCCCCCGCATGCCTTGCGCACGTGGCCGGCCGAAAACGCCAGCCGCAGCCGCATCAGGGTCGCGGCATCGAGATCGAGGCGGACGCCGTCCCGGATCGGCCGAGCCAGCAGCGCTTCCACGTCATCGCCGGCCTGCCGGTCCCGCCCGGCCGCGCTGTCGCGCAAGCAGTGCGGTTCCGGCTCGCCAAGCAACGGGGCGCAGATGTCGTCCGGGCCGGAGACGAGGAGGATGTCCTCGCCCCGGCTCAGGCGCTCCGCGATCCCGTCATAATTGGCGATGAAGGCGGGGCTGTATCCCTTGCCCACATAGGTGAGCAGGCAAAGGAGATGATGGGCGCGAAGCCTGATCGTCACGGCTTCGGCAAGTTCATCTTGCCGCGCGGGAGCGCCATCAGTGTCGCGGAGCCAAGCGCCGACTTCAGCAACCCGCCGACGATAAACGGCACGAAGCCGAAGGTGATGGCCTTCTCGGCGCCGATCATGACGGCAAGCCAGGCCGTACCGAGAGCCAGGCAGGCGACGTTGCCGAGCAGCATGGCGGCGAAGGCAAGCAAAACCCTGTTGCCGTTCCAGCCGCGTTCGGCCAACCAGCCGACCAGCGCGCCGGTGATGGGGAAGGCAAAGAGATAGCCGCCCGTCGGGCCGACGAAATGCTGTATGCCGGCAGCGCCGCCGGCCAGGACCGGGAAGCCGACAGCACCTTCGACCAGCCAAGCGGCGATCGTCACCGCGCCAAGCCGCCAGCCATAGAGCGCGCCGATCAACGTTACCGCGAAGGTCTGCATGGTCACGGGAACAGGCACCATCGGCACCTCGATGTAGGAGGAGAGCGCAAGGAAGAGCGTGCCGAGCACGACGGCGCCGGCCTGCCAGCCGAGCGATCGCTGCTGAAGGCGCAGCGGGCTGAAGGATGGTCTGGCGGACGAGAATGCGAGGTTGGTCATAGGCTTCCCTTTGGTCGATCCAAAATTATAGATAATTTCTGCGTTCGATCTATTATCGAATCCACATTTTTGAACTGATAGCAAGCCCGGGCTCGGGAAAAGGACCCTAACCCACGATCGCGAAGGCTTCGCGCGTGGCGCCGGACGCTGTCCTGACCGGCTTGCGGCCAATCCATTGGACATGCCGTCCCAGTGTTGCCGCGGCCGATTCGGTATTTCCCTGCCGCAAGGCGCTGAGGATCGCCCGATGGTCCTGATCGGTGCGCGTCTCCCACTCCGAGCGCCATGCCGCGAACAGGAAGCGCGCGCTTGCCGCGTGCAGGTCGTCGATGGTGGCAAGCAGGCGCGGCATGCCGCATGGCGCCAGGATCAGCCGGTGAAAGGCGCGATTGGCCTCCTCCCACGACCTGACATCGCGGGATTTGTCGCCGGCCTTGGTCGCCTCCTCGGCCTGGTCGAGAATGGCCGAGGTCAGATGCGGCGCGGCGTGGCGCAGTGCCAGCACTTCGAGCGCCGCCCGCATTTCGGCGACCTCCTTGACCTCACCCAGATCGAAGGCCGCCACGCGCACGCCACGGCGCGGCTCGCTGACGGCGAGCCCCTGCGCCTCGAGGCGGCGGAAGGCCTCGCGCACGGGAACATGGCTGGTGTTGAATTCCTCGGCGACATGATCCTGCCGCAGCCTCGCCCCCGGCTCGATCGCGCCGGAAATGATGCGATCCGCCAATACCTTGCTGATGCGCACCGCTATGGTGTCGTCCGTGCCCTTTGCCATGATTTATAGATAATTTGCGGCAAGGCGGCTTGTCGAGACGGCAGGTCGAATTCACAGGCGTCTTTTCACTGGCGCAGCCCCGGGAAGCCCAGCGAAAGCCGGTCGCCTCAGTTCACCCGGCTGATGCAGAAATCGATGACGTCGATCAGCGCCGATTTCTGCGGCGTCTCTTCCAGAGGCGCCAAGGCGTCGCGGGCGATCTCGCCGAAATGGCGGGCGCGCCCGATCGTGTCGGCAATGGCGCCGTGGCGGGTCATCAGGCCGATCGCCTTTTCCAGCCCGGCGTCGTCGACCACATTGTCCTCGATGGCACGCTTCCAGAAGGTGCGTTCGGCCTTGCTGCCGCGCCGGTAGGCGAGGATGACCGGCAAGGTCACCTTGCCCTCGCGGAAATCGTCGCCGACATTCTTGCCGAGATCCTTGCTGGTGCCGCCATAGTCCAGCGCATCGTCGATGAGCTGGAAGGCAAGACCGAGATTGATTCCGTAGGAGCGCAGCGCAGCGCGATCGTTGCGGGTCGCCTGGGCGATAACCGGGCCAACCTCGGCGGCGGCCGAAAACAGCGCTGCGGTCTTCGCCTTGATGACGGCGAAGTGCTCGTCCTCGGTGGTTTCGAGGTTCTTGGCGGCGGCAAGCTGCATGACCTCGCCCTCGGCGATGATCGAGGCGGCGCTCGACAGGATGTCGAGCGCTTCGAGCGAGCCGACATCGACCATCATGCGGAAGGCCTGGCCGAGCAGGAAGTCACCGACCAGCACACTGGCCTGGTTGCCCCAGATCATGCGGGCGGTCTTCTTGCCGCGCCGCATGCCGCTTTCATCGACAACGTCGTCATGCAGAAGCGTGGCCGTATGCATGAACTCGACCGAAGTGGCGAGCTTGACGTGGCCCTCGCCGGCATAGCCGAACATCTGCGCCGCAGCCAGCGTCAGCATTGGCCTGAGCCGCTTGCCGCCGGACGAGATCAGATGGTTGGCGACTTCGGGAATCATCTCGACGTCGGAGCCGGCCTTGGACAGGATCAGTTTGTTGACGCGCCCCATATCGGCCGCCGTCAGATCGATCAAATCCTGGATGGAGGCGGGCTCCCGCTTCCCGTTTTCGATGTTGAGAACGACACCCACGACAATCACTCCCGTCTTGGTATAACGCGTGCGACGGCACCCTTAGTCCCGGCACGGACTCTAGGGCGGCGGGCACGGCCACGGCAAGTGGCGAATTGGCGCGGCGGCGACGACAACCTGTCAACGTCGGCAAATGCGGGAGCGCGGCCACACGTTTACATGCATGCTGCAACCTGCGAGTTTCTTGCGATGATAGAGCTAATCCGCACCAACGACGCCGTCATCATCTCGTTTGTCGAATCGCTGATGCGCGACGCCGGCATCGGCTGCTTCGTCGCCGACCAGAATATGAGCGTGCTCGACGGCTCGCTCGGCATCCTGCCGCGGCGCGTCATGGTCGACGCCGACCAGGCCGACGCAGCGCGACGCATCCTGACCGACGCCGGCATCGCCAACGAGATCCGCCAGAAATAATGTCCGCCGCGCCAGCCACCCTTGACACGGATATGCCGGCCCATACGGTCGATGCCTTCCACCGCGGCCGGTTCTGGCTCGTGCAGCCCAAGCATGGCGGCCATCGCGCCGGGATGGATGCGATGATGCTGGCCGCATCGGTGCCATCCTCGTTTGGCGGGCGGCTCGCCGATTTCGGGGCCGGCGCCGGTGCTGCCGGTCTGGCAGTGCTGTCGCGCTGTCCGGACGCCCAGGCTGTGCTGGTCGAACGCGCGCCTGAGATGGCTGCCTTCGCGGCGGCCACGCTTGCCCATCCCGGCAATGCGCATCTCAGCGATCGCGCGGCCGTGCTTGTCGCCGATGTCACCGTTTCGGGCCGGGCCCGGGCCGCCGCCGGCCTTGCCGACAATGATTTCGACTTCGTCATCATGAACCCGCCTTTCAACGCCGCACGGGACCGCGCCACATCGGACCGCCTGCGAAAAGACGCCCATGTCATGGAGGATGGCCTGTTCGAAAACTGGATCCGCAGTGCGGCAGCGGTTGTCAGGCCGCGCGGCGGGCTTGCCGTGATCGCCCGGCCCGAACAGCTCGGCTCCATTCTCGACGCGATTTCAGGCCGCTTCGGTGAAGCCGAGATGCTCGCCGTGCACCCTCGCCCGGACGCGGCGGCGATCCGCATTGTCGTGCGGGCGGCGCTTGGGGCGCGGGGAAAGCTCGCCATCCGTCCGCCCCTGATGCTTCACGCGCGATCGGGCAACGGCCCCGACGAGCGCAGCGAAATGATAACCAACGGGCTCGCCTCGCTGTTCGGAGACTGAGCTGTTCGCGGCCTGAACATTGCCGTTGGCCGGGAAATCACTACATGCCTGCAACCATCGCCGGAGACCACTTCATCGTGAAACGTCTTTTCAACCGTCTGCTGCCGAAGTCCTGGCGCTCCACCGTCGACACCATTCCGGTCATCCGGCTGCACGGCACCATCATGGCCGGCGGCGGTCCGTTCCGGCCGAGCCTGTCGCTTGCCTCCACCGCTGGGCTGATCGAAAAGGCGTTTTCCTTCGACGCGCCGGCAGTCGCGATCTCGATCAACTCCCCCGGCGGCTCCCCGGTGCAGTCGCGGCTGATCTTCAAGCGAATTCGCGACCTTGCGGTCGAGAAGAACAAAAAGGTGCTTGTCTTCGTCGAGGATGTCGCGGCGTCTGGCGGCTACATGATCGCTGTCGCCGGCGACGAGGTGTTCGCCGACCCCTCCTCCATCGTCGGATCGATCGGCGTGGTGTCGGCCTCGTTCGGTTTCCCGGAACTGATGAAGAAGATCGGCATCGAGCGCCGTGTCCACACCGCCGGCCAGAACAAGGCAGTGCTCGATCCGTTCAAGCCTGAGAAAAAGGAAGACGTCGAGCGGCTGAAGGTGCTGCAGCTCGAAGTGCACGAGACCTTCATCGATCTGGTCAAGGAGCGGCGCGGCACGAAGCTGGCGGACGATCCGGAGCTGTTCACCGGACTGTTCTGGACCGGCAAGAGAGGCTTGGAACTCGGCCTCGTCGATGCGCTCGGCGACATGCGCACGGTACTGAAGACCCGCTTCGGGCCGAAGACCCAGCTCAAGCTGATAACGGCGCCGCGCGGTCTGTTCGGCCGCTTCGGCCTGTTCGGCTCGAGCAAGGGCTTTTCAGCGCCCGATATCGCCGCGGCAGCGGCCAGCGGCGTCATCGATGCGGCGGAAGAGCGCGCATTGTGGGCGCGCTTCGGGCTTTGAAAAAGCCGTGAAAGCGTCTAGCATGGTTGCCCGAAAGACCCGACCGGCCGCCCTTACCGGCCCAGCGTGGTAGGAGTTTTGACATGCCGCAACTTATTTTCTTCGCCGTCGTCGGCATCGCCGCCTATTTCGGCTACCGCACCTTCCTGCGCGAGGCTGAGCGCGTGACGGCCAAGGTACGGCGGACCGAAAAGCAGGCAGCCAACGGCGCGATGGGAACGCTGGTCAAGGATCCGAAGACCGGCGAATACCGGCTGGCCAAGGACTGACCCTCATTTCACTCGCAATCGAGACTGTGGAGTCCGGTCCGCATGTCCGGACATGGGCAGCACCCGCCAAGATAAACCTTGCCCTGCACGTCACCGGCAGGCGCCCCGACGGCTATCATCTCATCGAAAGCCTGGCTGTGTTCACGCGCTTTGGCGACAGGATCGAGATCGCGCCGGCTGAAGGCGACGACTTCGCCGTATCCGGCCGCTACGCGCCGGACGTTCCGCCCGATGGCGACAATCTGGTGCTCAAGGCACGCGACGCGTTACGGCAGGCCACCGGTTTTCGGAGCACGCCGCCCGTGATCATCAGGCTCGAAAAGAACCTTCCAGTCGCGTCCGGCGTGGGCGGAGGGTCGAGCGACGCGGCGGCCGTGCTGCGCGGGCTGGTCGACAGCTGGGGGCTGGACATCGATAGCGCCGAGCTGGCGCGGATCGGTCTCTCGCTTGGCGCCGATGTGCCGATGTGCCTGGCGGCAAAGCCGCTGGTGGCGCGCGGCATCGGTGAGGAGCTGTCGATGGTGCCGGATTTTTCGGCGCTGGGTCTGGTGCTGGTCAATCCGGGCACGCCGGTCTCGACGACGGAAATCTTCGCAGCACTGTCCCAGCGCGACAATGGGCCACTGCCGCCGCTGCCGCGCAGCATCGAGTTTCACAGCCTGCGCAACTGGCTGGAGATCACCCGCAACGATCTCGAACCTGCGGCCCTTGCGATGCGGCCCGCCATAGGCAGGGCGCTTTCATGGCTTGATAAGGCCGGATCGGGTTTTTCACGAATGTCCGGATCTGGCGCGACATGCTTCGGCCTGTTCGAGACCGGCAATGTCGCCAAGCGCGCGGCGGCCGAGATCCGCAGCCGCCAGCCCGACTGGTTCGTCGCGGCAACACGCAGCATTGCATCGGAGGCTGAGTGAGATGGCCAGGATTGACGAGAGCCGTGCCTTCATTCCGGTGCGCATCGCGGTGCTGACGGTTTCCGACACACGCAGCCTCGCCAACGACAAATCCGGCCAGACGCTGGCCGATCGCATCACCGAGGCCGGCCACATCCTGGCCGGCCGGGATATCGTCACCGACGACCGCGAAAAAATCCGTGACACCGTTCTGGCGTGGTCGCGGGACAAGGCCATCGACGTCGTGATCACCACCGGTGGAACCGGTTTCACCGGCCGCGATGTGACACCCGAGGCGCTGGAGCCGATTTTCGAAAAGCGCATGGATGGCTTTTCGGAAGTTTTCCACCGCATCTCCTACGACAAGATCGGCACCTCGACGATCCAGAGCCGGGCGACCGGCGGCGTCGTCAACGCCACTTTCGTCTTCGTGCTGCCGGGCTCGCCCGGCGCCTGCAAGGATGCCTGGGACGGCATCCTCAAGGCACAGCTCGACTATCGGCACATGCCCTGCAACTTCGTCGAGATCATGCCGCGCCTGGACGAACATCTGCAGCGCGGCAAATCGGCCCCTTAAAAAGCAACGCCACGCAGAGCAGCTGCAAAAATCAACTGGGAGAGCGCTGCGCCTGCCTCGGTGGCGCCACCCAGATCTCGGCGTCGAGCTTCTTAGTCGCCAGACCGCGCGCCAACGCCTCGGCGCTGCCGGCAGTCTTGGCCAGAGATGCCGCCTGCCGCTTGCTGATCACCAGTCCGTCGGCGAGAGCACGGTTTGCGGAAAAGACCCTAGCCAGGAACGGCGTACGGCTGCCCCGCGCCCGCGCGAACCGGGCGGCCATGGTCTGCCTGGCCGTATGGGCGACGACCGCGTCGATCCAGCCCTCTACCAGCCTCGCACCCGGTTCGAGAAACAGCAGCCAGTCACCCTTGGCCTGGCGGATGCCGGCGGCGATGCCGCCGCTCCCCACATAGTGGCAGCCGGCATGCTCGGCGACACGATGCGTGTGGTCGGTGGAGCCGGTGTCGCAGACGACGACCTCTCGCACCACGCCCTCGACCGCGCCGCCAATCAGCGTCGCCAGCGTGCGGGCGAGACCCTCCTCGTCATTATGCGTTTCGATGAGAACACTGAGCATCGTGAGCCGAATAGCGGAAACCACTGACCGACGCCAGTTTTTGCATCGCGCCATAGAAAAGTTCTTGATTTGTTCTCATCAATAAAATAGGAATAATTTCATGAGCAGAGCGATTCGACACAACATGGACAGTCCCTGGGAGCGGGCGAAGATGGAACCGATCATGCGCGCCGATATTGCGGCCTTCGGAGCAGGACGAGCCGAGATGGCCAACGCGATGATCGAGCAGAGTGGCATGCGGGTCCGTCCGGACCGCAACCGTGGCCGATCGGCGGGCATCAATCCGTCTGGCCGGTTCGAACCTGTCAGCCGGCATGTCTTCGACGATGGGTGGAGTTCGCTGGAGGAGTTGCCCCCGTTCAAGACCGAGGTGCAGGTGGAGAAGCCGCGCACCATCATCACCCGCAACGAATCGCCCGACATCTCCTTCGACCGGTCGATCAATCCCTATCGCGGTTGCGAGCACGGTTGCGTCTATTGCTTCGCGCGGCCGACGCACTCGTTCATGGGCCTGTCGCCGGGCCTGGATTTCGAATCCAAGCTGTTCGCCAAGCCGGATGCGGCACGCCTGCTCGACAAGGAGTTGTCGAAGGATGGCTATCAACCGCGCACCATCGCCATCGGCACCAACACCGATCCCTACCAGCCGATCGAGAAGCAGTACCGGATCATGCGCGAAATCCTCGAAGTGCTGGAGGCACGCGGTCATCCGGTCGGCATCGTCACCAAGTCAGCCCTGGTGGTGCGCGACATCGACATTCTGTCGCGCATGGCCGAGCGCGGGCTCGCCAAGGTGGCGCTGTCGGTGACGACGCTTGACCGCATGCTGGCCAGGACGATGGAACCCCGCGCATCGACCCCGACCAAGCGGTTGGAAGCGATCAGGCAGCTTTCGGATGCCGGTATCCCGACTTCGGTGATGGTGGCGCCGATCATTCCGGGCCTGACCGACCAGGAGATGGAACGCATCCTCGACTCGGCACACCATGCCGGTGCGCGCGAGGCCGGCTATGTGGTGCTGCGCCTGCCGCTGGAGGTCAGCCCGATTTTCAAGGACTGGCTGCTGCGCCACTATCCCGACCGCTATCGCCACGTCATGTCGCTGATCCGTTCGATGCGCGACGGCAAGGACTACGATTCGGAGTGGGGCAAGCGCATGAAGGGCGCCGGACCTTATGCCTGGCAGATCGGCCGGCGCTTCGAGATCACCGCCAAGCGGCTCGGCCTCAATGCCGAACGGCGCACGCTGCGAACCGACCAGTTCGTCGCGGCCGGTAAGGACCAGGAGCAGTTGATGCTGCTCTGAAGCCGAAAACACCGCGGCTGTTCATTACCGCCGTGGCAAAAAAATCCCGTCCGGCCTGCCCCGGCCTGCAGACGGTGCCCTCCCGGTCCGGCGCCCCACCCGACCCGGAGGGACTTGCGGAGAATCAGAGCCGATGCGAACCTCGCCGCAACATGGCTCGCGCGCGTTCTGATTCTCCGCTTCTCTTCGAAATCGTCGAGAAACCCGATTTCTCCTTCGAGACGAAGGCGATGGCCGATGGCATGTGGCCGGTCGCAGGGATGGACGAGGCCGGCCGTGGCCCGTTGGCCGGGCCGGTGGTCGCGGCGGCAGTGGTACTCGACCCCGCCAACATTCCCGAAGGGCTCGACGATTCCAAACGGCTTAGCCACTTGCAGCGTGAAGCGCTGTTTCTGCGCATCATCGGCTCCGCGCTCGGCGTCTCGATGGCGTCGGTCAGCGCCGAAGGCATCGATGGCAGCAACATCCTCAAGGCGAGCCTCGAAGCGATGCGCCGCGCACTTGTCGGGCTGCCCATCCAGGCAAAGCTCGCGCTGGCGGATGGGCGCGACGTGCCGCCGGGACTGCCCTGCGAAGGGCGCGCGCTGATCAAGGGCGACCAGCGCTCGCAGTCGATCGCCGCAGCCTCGATCGTGGCCAAGGTCATGCGCGACCGCATGATGTGCGGCTGCGGCAATCATCACGATCGCTACGGCTTCGAAGTCCATATGGGCTACGCCACGGTCCGGCACCGTACGGCGATCGAGGCGCATGGCCCCGTCGCTCGGCTGCACCGCACCTCGTTTGCGCCGTTCCGGTTGGGCGGCGCCGAGGTGACGGAAGAAGAAGAAGAAGAAAGCTTCGCCGGGCTGGAGTAAAACGACGGCAGCGGTGTCGGTCGATCTCCCCCGTTGTGGGGGAGATTGGCAGCGTTGGCGCACCGCATAGAAAAGCCGCCAGGTTGCCCGGCGGCTCTTCAATATTGGTCGTTCAGCTCAGTTCAGCTTCGCCTTCACATCCTGCAGCGCGGACCTGAACAGGTCGGCTCCGGCCTTGGAATCGACCTTGGTGGCGAGCAATGCGCGTGCCGCCTCGACAGCGATGTCGACGGCGCTGGCACGCACTTCGCCGATCGCTTCGCGTTCGGCCTGGCCGATCTTCTGCTCCGCAAGCGCGGTGCGCCTGGCAACGTAATCCTCGGTCTTCTTGTGGGCATCGGCGGCCAGCAGATCTGCCTCGCGCTTTGCGGCCGCGACAATGTCGGCAGCTTCCTGCTCGGCTTCCTTGCGCTTCTTCTTGTACTGACCGAGCAGTTGCTGGGCTTCTTCGCGCAGCTTACGTGCCTCGTCGAGTTCACTGCTGATCCTGGCGGCGCGGGCGTCGAGCGCCTTGGCGATCATGCGGGGCACCTTGATATAGACGGCGATGCCCAGGAAGATGATCAGGGCAATCGTGGCCCAGAGCGTTGCGAGAGATGTAGCGTCCATGATGCGCTCCTCACCGGGCCACGGATTTGACCGCGGCCGCGATCTCGGCCTTGCTGGTCTTGCCGCCAACCAGTGCCTCGACGATCGCCGAAGCGGTGTCCTCGGCGATGCTGCCGACTTCCTTCATGGCGTTGGCCTTGATGGAAGCAATGCGTGCCTCGGCCTCGCCAAGCTTGGCGTCGAGCGCGGCCTCGATCTTCTTGCGCGCGGTCTCGGCTTCCGCCTTGGCCGCATCGTTGGCCTGCTGGCCGATCGAGTTGGCGTTCTTCTTGGCTTCAGCCAGTTCCTGCTCGTAAGCGGCAACGGCGGCGTCTGCCTCGCCCTTCAACTTGGCTGCCTGGTCGAGATCCTGGCTGATGCGGTCGTTGCGGACGTCGATGATGCCCCCGACGCGCGGCATTACGACCCGCTTCAGGAAAAGGTAGAACAGCCCGAACGTGATCGCCAGCCACAGAAGCTGCGACGGAAACGTCTCCGGATTGAATGGCGGAAACGTGCCGTGCGCTTCGGCAGGCACGCTGGTGCCGGAATGCGTGTCGCCTCCGGTCGCAGCGTGGCTGGTGTCGGCTGATGGCGCGGACTCTTGCGCGAAGGCAGATGTCACGAACATGGACTATCCCCAGATATCAGGCCCGCCGCTAGCGCGGCTGGCCTGTCCAATCTTCTCAGTACTCAGCCGAATAGGGCCAGCAGCGCGATGAGAAGCGAGAAGATGCCCAGAGCTTCGGTCACGGCGAAGCCGAAAATCAGGCGGCCGAACTGGCCGTCGGCAGCCGACGGGTTGCGCAGCGCGCCCGAGAGGTAGCTGCCGAAGATGTTGCCCAGGCCAATGCCCGCGCCACCCATGCCCAGGCAAGCGATGCCGGCGCCGATGTACTTTGCTGCTTCTGCGTCCATTTGTTCAACTCCTTTGGATCTGAAAATTCCGTTGCGATTTCATCCGGCACCAATGTTGGAAACTCTTGGGCCGGAACTCTTGGCCTCAGTGCCCGGGATGCAGGGCGTCGTTGAGATACATGCAGGTCAACACGGCAAAGACGTAGGCCTGCAAGAAAGCGACCAGCAGTTCAAGCGCCGTCAGCGCCACCGCCATCGCCAACGGCAGGATCGAACCCGCCACACCGACCGCGCCCAGCGCGGAGAGGCTGACGACGAACCCAGAGAACACTTTGAGAGTGATGTGGCCGGCAAGCATGTTGGCGAACAGACGAACCGAGAGGCTGACCGGGCGCGACACGAAGGAGATGACCTCGATCAGCACCACCAGCGGCAGCAGGAACACCGGCACGCCATGCGGCACGAACAGCTTGAGGAAACCAAGACCATGCTTCATGAAGCCGTAGACCACCACGGTTCCGATCACCAGGGCCGCGAGGCCGAAGGTGACGATGATGTGGCTTGTGACAGTGAAGAAATAGGGAAACAGGCCGAGCAGATTGGCGACCAGCACGAACATGAACAGCGAGAACACGAAGGGGAAGAACTTCATGCCCTGCGTGCCGGCGGCGTCGCGCAGCATGTTGCCGACGAATTCGTAAGCCATTTCGGAGACCGACTGCAGTCGGCCTGGAACCAGGCTGCGGCTCGACGTCGTCAGGAACAGGAACGCCGCGGCAACGACGACGGTGGCGACCATGAACAGGGCGGAATTGGTGAAAGACAGGTCATAGCCGCCGATCTCGATCGGTATCAGCTTGTTGATATGGAACTGGTGGATCGGATCGACCTTGTCAGCTGCCACTTTCAAACCCCGTCAATGCCGCGTACGGCTAAATTACCATTGCCGCCTGAAGGGCGGTCATTTGCTGTCGTCCCGGTCATGGCGCGGCTTGGCACCTTGTCCGAATTCCGCCACAACGCCAGCCGAACGCATGACATTGAGCACGCCGGCGCCAAAACCAAGCAGCAGGAAAACGATCAGACCCCACGGCGATGTCCCCGCCATACGGTCGATGATCCAGCCGATGCCGGCGCCCACCACCACCCCGGCGATAAACTCGCTGGATAGTTTGATCGCCTGACCGTATCCGGTCACTGGTTTCGCGTCGTCTTTCCCCTCGAGCCGGTTCGGCAGCCTTGTCGCAAGCGATGCTCCAAGTTCACGCCGACGTCGCTCAAGATCGTCGTCGCGGATTTCGGGGTCATGCTCTTTGCCACGGCCGGTTTCTCCGGTTCCGTCTGGCCCTTTTTTTTCGGCCATCGCAACCCCCCTGCCCGGGCAGACCGTCACCGTCCGTCCGCTTCTAAAGTCGCCGGCAACATAGTTAGAGGGTTTGCGCCCGTCAAGCCACGGACGGAACTTCCGAGCTGTGTATTTTAGACAACGAAATCAATGCACTAGCAAGGTGCGACATCGTGCCCGCGGCGATCAGGGGGATGCGCCGCGCGAATCCCCCAGACAACGGCTCTCCGATCGACCGTGCGACCGCGCGAAAAGAACGGCGGGCGGCGGCCGCTCAACTCCAGCCGCCACCATAGGTCCGGTAAAAGATATGCAGGCCGATCTTGGTCATCTTCTGCATTGTGCGCGCCCAGCCGGGATGGACATAATTGGCATAGTAGTGGGTGGACGATCCTACTTCCGGAATGAAGATCTTGCCGGCGGTGACGGCCATGCCGATGTCCTGTGCGGTCTGGTATGCGACAGGATTGTCGATGCGCTTCTTCCTGCCGTCGCAAGCGAATGAAAACTGACAGCGGTTGAACCAGTTGTCGTTCTGGTAGACGACGCCGCAGATCGAATTGGGATAGGCGGGATTGCGGACCCGGTTGAGGATCACCTGGGCGACGGCGGCCTGGCCGCGCACGGCTTCGCCGCGTGCCTCGAAATAGATGCCGTTGGCCAGGCATTTCTGCTCCGGCTTGGAGAAGACGCCGGCAGGAAGCGGATTCTGGATCCAGGCGTGGTCGCCCTTGGCCATCGGCGGAATGAAGCGGCCGCTGTTGGGCTGCTCGTCCTGAAGCAGGGCTTCAAAGGGCGAGGCCTTGGCATAGTCCGGCGCGGATTGCGCATAGGCGGTCGCCAGCACATCGGGATGGTCGTTGTTGACGAGGGCGGCAAGCATGGCCGGCACGCCGGGATCCGGCTTCCTGTCCTCACGCGCGTGGAAGGCCGCGGCGATCTGGATTTCCTTGCCTTTGATCTGAGGCTTGGCGAATGCCATTTTCAGGTCGCTGTCCATGCTCGGCCGCATCAGCGAGGAGGTCCGCTGGAAGATCGAGCCGGCATTGAAGTTCTTCGGCGGCGCTACGGGAGAGACCTGGACGATGCGGCCCTTCTTGTCGGCGCGCACGACGCGATCCTCGTCGGGCGACCCGCTGACCTTGCCGCCCTTGCCGCGGAACGAAACGGAGCCGATGCCGGGAAGGCGAACGCCGGAACCCGAGATCGAGCCGGTGATGTCGGACTCGACGAACGGCATCTCGGCCGCGTGGACCGAACCGGCGACGGATTTCTCGACATAGGAGTTCCAGCGCGCGGTCGGCGATTCAAGGCCGGAAACCAGGCTGGTCATGTCCTGGTAGGCGGCGACGGTCGGAAAGCCGATCCAGATACCGAGACCGATGATGAACGGAGACACAAGGCTGCGTTTCTCACCGGCGGCGGCCATCAGCCGCTTCAACACACGTCGATGCACGGAACTCTCTCCAGGAACGCAACTGACCCCACTGGAGAGCAAAATGATGCATTAACCTTGATGGGACGTTAACGGGATCGGTCGGGTTTTCCCGGTCGGTTCAAGGTCGTGGCTTCGAAGTCGGGCGGTTTTGCGGCGGGAACTCAGGCCCGCGGCTGGAAGATCGGCCAGGCGATCAGCGCGCAAACCGCGGCCGACAGCCAGACGCCGGGCCAGGACCAGAGGTGCAGCAGCCCCGGAATGGCTACCGGCACCAGGAAGAAGCCGACGAAGACAAAGCTGTTGGCGAGGCTGAGCGCGGTTCCGACATGGCCGGCACCGGCCAGCGTGGCAAGCTCGGTATAGGCAACGCCGTGCCAGGCGGAGACCGAGATGCCGGCGACGACGAGCACCAAGGGCAGGACAGCGATCAGGAAGGATTGGCTGCCAGGCATTGCGGGTACGGCCAGAACCAGCACCCAGAGCATCACGAAGGCCAGGGCGCTCAGCGCACTACACAAGCGAAGAAACTGACGGCGGTTGCCGTGGCGGTCGGTGAAGCGGCCGCTCCAGACGCGCATGACCATGGCACCGACCTGTACTGCGGCGAGGCTGGTGCTGATCGCCGTCGTGCCAAGTCCGGCAAAGTCGTGCAGGAACACCGATGCGAAAGTGAGGACCGCCACTTGCGGAAAACAGAGCAGGCCGATGGCGGTCGAGATGCGCCAGACCTCTGTGTTGCGCAACGGTGCCGGACCGGCCACGCCAGACGGAACGGCGTGGCCGCCACCCGCCGCCGGCGGTTCGTGCAGCCAACGCCAGGCGAACAGGGCGGAGAGAGCGGATGCCGCCGCCAGGAGCCCGAACACCGCGGCAAAACCGAAAGCCAGGGCAAGCGAAGGCAGGACGAGCGCGCCGAGGCCGCCGCCAAGCGGCACCGCCGTCTGCCTGATGCTCATGGCAAAACCGCGCTCATTCTCGCTGAACCAGGCCATGATGGCGCGACCGCTCGAACCGTTGACACTGCCGCCGAGCAGTCCCGTGACGAGCAGGCTTGCCGCCAGCAGCGTGACATCGGGAATGCCCGCCCTTGTCGGCACCACGAGCATCGCCATTGCAAGCAGCCACGCCGCCGTCGCGCCAAGCCCGATCAGAAGCACGCGGCGATCCCCCCAGCGGTCGGTGAGCAGACCCCATGGCAGTTCGCTGAGCGCAACCCCCAGCCCGAGAAGGCCGAGCGCCAGGCCGAGTTCGGCATTGTTCAAGTGATAGCCTTGGCGAAGCACGACCGCCGTGGCCGGTATGCCCGAAAAAGTGGCCGAGAAACCGGCGTTCGCGGCAACCCCGATACCCAGGACCTTCCAGCGATGATTAGGCCCGAAGGTCCGGCCGGCCGGGATGGTGGCGGCGCCTCGCCCGGATGGTTGGTAATCGTTGCGAATGACGGTGGCAGACATGATTCCATTCCCGTGACGCCGGTCGAGCGGCCTTGACGGGATGGATGTAGCGCCATAGCTTCATCCATAAAATCAGGAAGTTTTTGATTAATAATCCTGAAAACAAGGACGATCCAATGCGACGTGTCACATTCGATCTTGACGTGCTGAGAACTTTCATCACCGGGATGGAACTGGGAAGTTTCGCCAGGGCAGCCGAGCGGCTTGGCCGCTCGACCTCCGCCGTCAGCGCACAGTTGAAGAAACTGGAGGAGCAGGCCGATACGCCGATCTTCCGCAAGGCGGGGCGCGGCCTGTCACTGACCGAAGCCGGCGAGACGATGCTCGGCTATGCGCGGCGCCTGATCGAGCTCAATGACGAGGCAGCATTGGCCATCCGTGACGTCGAATTGGAGGGCTGGGTGCGGCTCGGCCTGCAGGAGGATTTCGGCGAAGCCGTGTTGCCGGAAGTGCTCGGTCGCTTCGCCCGTGCCCATCCCAAAGTTCGGATCGAAGCACGGATCGGGCGCAGCCACGAACTGGCCGAGCGTATCCTCTCCGGCAATCTCGACATCGCACTCGCCTGGCATGACGGCACGAAGCTGCCATACAGCCGGCATGTCGCCGACGTGCAGGCGCGCTGGATCGGCCCGGCAAAACCGATGGAGGCAGGCCCACACACTGACGAGACGCTGCAACTGGTTGTGTTCGAGGCGCCTTGCCTGCTGCGCACCGTGGCGACCGAGACGCTGGATCGTGCCGGGCGGCCCTGGCGCATGGCGTTCTCCAGCCCTAGCCTTGGCGGCATATGGGCGGCGGTGGCAGCAGGCCTCGGGCTGACGATCCGCACCAATATCGGCCTGCCCGCAAATGTCAGGGCGCTCGCGCCCGGAGTGCTCGGGCTGCCGCCGCTGCCGAAGATGGCGCTGCACCTGCAGCAGAAGGATGCCGAGCTCGATCCGGTCGCGGCGCGGCTAGCCGACATCCTGCTGCAATCGGCGTTCGAGGCGTTGCCTGAGGGCGCCGAGACGAAAGAGAACCTGCTGAAAGTCGCTTAAGCGTTGCCGAGCCGAGCCTCAGCGCTTCTTCGCCCTGCCAGCGAAGGGGTTGTCCGAAGTGCGCAGCGCGATGCGGATCGGCACGCCCGGCATGTCGAAGGCTTCGCGCAGGCTGTTGGACAGATAGCGGACATAGCTTTGCGGCATCGCGTCCGGCCGCGAGCACTGGACCACGAAGCCCGGCGGCCGCGTCTTGGCCTGGGTGACGTATTTGACCTTCAGCCGGCGCCCGGCAACGGCGGGCGGCGGATGATGCGTCAGGATGGCTTCGAGCCAGCGGTTGAGCTTGCCGGTCGAAACACGGCTGTTCCAGACCTTGTGCGTCTTCAGCACCGCATCCATCAACTTGTCGAGGCCGCGTCCGGTCTCGGCCGAGACTGGCACGGCCTGGATGCCGCGCGCCTGCGGCAACAGCCGCTCGGTCTTCTCGCGCAGTTCGGCCAACAGCTCCTGCGGGTTGTCGATGAGGTCCCATTTGTTGAAGGCGATCACCGGTGCCCGGCCCTCGCGGATGATCAGGTCGGCGATCTGCAGATCCTGCTTCTCGAAGGGAATGGTGGCGTCGAGCACGATGATGACGATCTCGGCGAAGCGGATGGCGCGCAAGCCATCCTGCACCGACATCACTTCCAGCTTCTCGTGGATCCTGGCCTTGCGGCGCATGCCGGCCGTGTCGAACAGTTTTATGCGGCGGCCGCGCCAGTCCCAGTCGACGGAGATGGAATCGCGGGTGATGCCGGCTTCCGGTCCGGTCAGCAGCCGCTCCTCGCCGATCAGTGCATTGATCAGCGTCGACTTTCCGGCGTTAGGACGGCCAACGACGGCGATGCGCATCGGCTTGGTGTCGTCATAGGCCGGCTCTGCATCCGGATCGGCGATGTCCTCGCCGATCAGCACTTCGTTGGCGGCGGCTTCTTCGTCTTCGCCGTCCTCGTCTTCACCGAAGGCGCGCGCCTGGCCAAGCGCTTCGATCACGGCGTCGCGCAGGTCGGGCATGCCCTGGCCGTGCTCGGCCGAAACCGGGATCGGCTCGCCAAGCCCGAGCTCCCAGGCTTCCAGCATGCCGCCTTGCGCGCCGCGCGCCTCGGCCTTGTTGGCGACCAGCACAACCGGTTTGCCGGATTTGCGCACGATCTCGGCAAAGGTCCTGTCATCCGGCAACAGGCCGGACTTGGCGTCGATGGTGAAGAAGATCAGATCCGCCTCGCGGATGGCGATTTCGGTCTGCGCGCGCATGCGTCCCGGCAAGGTCGAAGCGCCGGCATCCTCGAAGCCCGCTGTGTCGATGACATCGAAATGAAGATCGTAAAGCTTGGCGGCATGGACACGGCGATCACGGGTAACGCCCGGCGTGTCGTCGACAAGCGCCAGCTTCCTTCCGACCAGCCGATTGAAAAGCGTCGATTTGCCGACGTTAGGTCTGCCTATGATGGCGACTTTGAAGGTCACGATGCACTGCCCGACCCGCGGATCAGCTCGGACATCAAGGTCGCCCGCTCTCGCGTGTTGCGCGGGGCGCCGTCATCGGAGGCGATCTGGTCGAACAGTTTCAGGGCGTCCTGGGTCTTGCCTTCCTTCCAGGCGGCAAGCCCAAGCGCCTCGCGTGCGCTGTGGCGCAGCGTGTTGGTGTCCGATGTCAGCGCCTCGACGCGGCTCGACACGTCGGCGAAGGAGCCGTGATCGACGAGCAGGAGCGCCGCCCTCAGCCGCGCCATGTCGCGCAGACCCTGGGGAATAGCGGTGTCGGCGGCGACATCGTCGAAATCCTTGACGGCGGCATCGACGTCGCCCTTGTTGGCCTTGACGGTCGCGGCGCGCATGCGGGCGAGCAGCGGATAGGCGCCGTAGCCATCCTTCTCCAGCTGAATGAGCGCGGCCAGCGCGTCATCGTTCTTGCCGTCATTGGCGAGCTTCAGCGCCTGCGAGAAGGCGTCGCCGGAGCGGTTGGCACGTGTCTCGTCCCAATAGCGATAGCCGACGAAGGCGGCGGTACCGAGCACCACCAGGAGGGCAATCACAAGCAAGGCCGGGCCGAAACGGTCCCACAGCTTCTGCGCTTGTTCGCGACGCATCTCGTCATTGACTTCGCGGATAAAACTGTCGTCGGACATCAATCAAACCATTCCTGCCCCGGGCCGGGGCGGTTCATGAGCCCGCGTTTTAGCGAAATTTTGTCGGCATGGAAGGGGTTCGAGCGGAAAATCGGCTATTGCCGGGGCAAACGAATGTTTGTCCCCGGGGCAAACCCACGAAAACCCCAATCGCACCGGCGCCACATTTGCGCGATAGCCGGCTTGCCGACCACCCGGAGCCCGTAAGTTTGCCGATCCCTTGTTTGTCCCGCGCTGTCGCATTCTCGCTTGCCTCGTTCGCCACCGCCGGCGCGGCCCTGGCCGATCCGCCCGCGCCACCAGCACCGGCAGGGCCGAAGCAGGTCGTCATCATCTCCTTCGACAGCGCGCGCGACATCTCGCAGTGGAAGCGCAGCAGGGCGCTGGCCCAGCGCACCGGCGCGCATTTTACTTATTTCCTGTCCTGCGTCTTCCTGCTGTCGCCCGAGACACGCGGCCAATATACCGCGCCGGGCAAGAGCGCGGGCAAATCCAACATCGGCTTTGCCATTTCCAGGCAGGAAGTGGCCGAGCGGCTGGAACAGATCGGCCTCGCTGCCCACGAGGGCCACGACATCGCCAGCCACGTCTGCGGCCATTTCGACGGCAAGGACTGGACCAAGGCCGACTGGCTGAAAGAGTTCGGCTCCTTCGAGCACATTCTCGAGAACGCCTATGCGATCAACGGCATTGCGCCCGAACCCGAGGGCTGGCGTGATTTCGCGCGGCATGCGGTGGTGGGTTTCCGGGCACCGTATCTGTCGACAGGCAAAGCGCTTTACGAGGCACTGCCGGCGGCCGGCTATAAATTCGACGCCAGCGGCGTTTCAAAGGGCCCTGCCCTGCCGCCGACCGTCGGCGGCATCACCCGTTTTTCCCTACCGCTAATCCCGGAGGGACCGACATCGCGGCCGGTGATCGCCATGGACTACAATCTCTATGTCCGGCATTCCGGCGGCTTCGAGCGGCCGAGCAAGGCCGGGGAGTTCGCCGACCGGACCTATCAGGCGTTTCGCGCCGCGTTCGATGCGCAATATCAGGGCAAGCGCATTCCGCTGGAACTCGGCCTCCACTTCACGCTGATGAATGACGGCGCCTACTGGAACGCGCTGGAACGCTTTGCCGGCGAGGTCTGCGTCAAATCAGATGTCGAATGCATCAGTTTTCGCGATTATGTTTCGCGGCAGGATGGCATCCAAAAGCAGGCCTCGGTTGGCGGTTAAACCGCCAACCCGTCTTTCGTCAGAGCTTCCTCAAGCCGGATCTTCGGCGCCGTGCCTTGCGAGATAACGCTGATCGATATCCGGCAGCGGCTCACCCAGCAGCGTCGCCTCGAAGGCGCGCAGGCGTTTGTGCACGGACTGAAGTTCGACGATGGTCGACCAGGAGGTGAGCAGGAATTGCAGCGAACCCGTCACCTTGCCGAAGGCGTTGGAGATCTGGTTCAGCGCACCGAATGTTATCTTGTGCGCGACCAGCGACGGACCCAGGATCAACAGCGAGAAAATATTGTCGGCCTGCAGGTAGGTGTACCGGACGACGTTGAAATAGATGTAGTGGAAATAGAGCCTGAAATAATTGTGCCGGACATTGGCGAACAGCTCGGTGGTGGTGGCGGGTTGCGCCCTGTCCGCATGATCCTCGCCATAGACCAGTTCCTTGCGGTAAGCGGCTTCGACGCGTTGGTTGCGGAACTGCAGCCCCGGAAGCTTCATGCCGGCAATCATCACCGAAATCGTGCCGAACAGGCACCAGGCAAGTGCCGCGACCACCAATGGCTGCGGGATCGCGCCGACGATCGGCAGTTCGCTGATATGGGCCTGCAACTGGATCATGACCGGCAGGAAGGCGATCAGGGTCATGATCGACTGAACGAAGCTGGAACCGAGATCCTCCATGATCTGGGAGAACCGCATCGTATCTTCCTGGATACGCTGCGAGGCGCCCTCGATATGGCGCAGCCTGCTCCAGTTCTCGATAAAGTAATTGTTCATGGCCGTGCGCCAGCGGAAGATCCAGTGGCTGACAATGAAGGCGTTGACCACCTGCACGTTCATGCCGACCAGCGCCAACCATGAGAAGTCGGCCAATCCGATATAGAACTCCGCGTTCGTCGACTTTCCGGTCCCCGACATCAACCCCTGTACATAGTCAAAGAACGGACCGTACCAGGCGTTGACGGCCACGCTGACCTGCACATTGAAATAGATGAAGAACAGGATGACCGCCGTCATCAGGATCGACCAGCGCTGCCATGGATGCGGCGAATACCAGCTCCAGAACGCGTAGAAGATGGCCACGCACAGCGCGAAATAGATATAAAACCAGATGAACGGTTTCGACGCCAGCACGGCGATGCCGATGATGGGCGCCGCATCGGCGGCTGCCGGCGGAAGGCCCACAAGGCCTCCCAACTGCTCCCCGCCGAAAAACCAGAACAGGATCGCCGCAAGGCTCCAGATGGCGGCCGAAGAGAAGAAGAGCTTCGGCTGCGGGAAGAAGGATACGAACACTGTGGCGAATTCCTCGATCTATGCGCAAATCAGGTGGGTTCGGCGGGCATAAAGTCACACATTAGGGGGAAAGAAAATGCCTGCCCGATCTCAGGCGCGGAGCAAGACGGCAAATCATGGCGATTTTGGCGCAGCCGACCATGTGACGGCGCCGGAGACGACCAGGACGGCCGCGGCGACGATGGAGGCGAGGAAGAAATCGCCCGATGCCTGCGCCAGAAGCCCGGCCGCGATCGGGCCGATGATCTGGCCAAGACCGAAGGAGGCAGTCATCAGGGCAAAGACGCGCCGGGGCGACCCTGGCGCCTGCTGCCGCGCCGCCTGCAGGCCAAGTGCCGTGATGGCAATGAAGGTGCCGCCAAGCAGCACGCCCCCAAGCAGCGGCCCCGTGCGCCCGCCGGCGGCGACGCTCGCGGTAACGCCGACAACTTCGACGAAGCATCCCAAGGCATAGGCGGCATAGAGCCCGATCCGCGCCGCTATCTTCTGCCACAGCCAGACCGAAGGGAAACCGGCAAGGCCGGCAACCATCCACACCACGGCCTCGAAGACGCGGCTGCCGCCGCCTTGCCGGACAATGGCGACGAGGAAGGTCGCCGTCACCACATAGCCGAAACCGAACAGGCCATAGGCGACGATCACCTTCATCAGCGACCGGTCTTTCGGCAGCGCCGGTTCAGGGAGGGCTTCGCCATTGGTGAGCGGACCCTGGTTCGCCAGCAGCCCCACGGCGATGAAGCCGCAAGCCGAAATCGCACCTGACCACAGCCAGCCCTGCGCCCACCCGGCGTGACCCGTGACCAGTACGGCCATCATCGCCGCCGATATCGCGATGCCGAGGCCAACGCCGCCGAAATGCCAGGCCTGCAAGTCGCCGCGCCCCGCCGCGGCGATATGGCTGAAAACGATGCTGGCCATGAACACCATGACGAAGGCGCTCGCCAGACCGGCCAGAAAACGGATGGCGAGAAAGGCGGCCATGGCGTCGGTCAACCCCATCAGGGCGGCCAGCATGGCGCTGGCACCGAGGGCGACGAGCATCAGCAAACGCTCGCGTCCATGCGCCCAGTTGCCCGCCGCCGCCAACGCGCCGACGAGGTAGCCGAGATAGTTGGCCGAGGCGATCCAGCCGGCATCGGCCGGCGACAGATGCAGTTCCTCCATCATGCCGGGCAGGATCGGCGTGTAGACGAAGCGGCCGATGCCCATGGCGACGGCCATGGCGATCATGCCGGCGAAGGCGTAACGCAGCGCTGTCGATTGGGGCGAAGTCATTGCAGTGCACAATAGATGTGCGGGCGGGTGAAACAATCCGCCTTATGTTGGGCCAGTTCAGTGCCCTGATCGCACGCTCAGCAGCGCCCGCTGAAACCGGCGCTCAGTGAAACGGTTTCATGCACGGTCCGGCGCGCCGTCAGCCGGAACGGCACATCACCGAGCTCGCGCTCCGACATCGCGTCAAGCGCCGGATGCGCAAGCGGATCGGTCAGCCACCTCAGCGTATCGATATCGCAGCGCGTGTCATCCGACGAACTGGCGGCGAACAGGACCTTCAGCGGCGACAATATCCTCAGCATTTCCGGCTCCCGGGAGGTTCTCCCATCAATAAAGTCAGCCGTTTCGGTGAGTCTTTCAATTGAGATTTCGGCCGGATCGGTTTAGAAAATCTCAAATGGCCATGCTCAACCGCGTTCATCTCAACGGCCTTCGCGCCGTGGAAACCGTCGCCCGTGTCGGCTCGCTCGCGAGCGCCGCCGGCGAACTCAATGTTTCCGTCAGCGCCGTCAGCCAGCAGATCAGCCGCACCGAAAAACAGCTCGGCAAGGCACTGTTCGAGCGCACGACGAGCGGTCTCGTGCTGACCGAATTCGGCGCCGTCTTCGCGGCCCGCCTTGGCGCTGGATTTCGCGAGCTTGCCCAGGCCGTGGCACTGGCCGACGAGGCGACCCAATGCACATTGGTCGTTTCGGCGGCACCGGCCCTTGCCTCCAAATGGCTGCTGCCACGGCTGTCTCGGCACTTCGACCGGCATCCCAACGTGCTGCTGCGTATCGACGCTTCGGTGCGGCTGGCCAATCTCGATCACTCGGACGTCGACATTGCCATCCGGCTTGGCGACGGCAAATGGCCGGGTGGAAAGGCGGAGCTGCTTTTGGCGCAGGAAGTCTTCCCGGTCTGCGCGCCCGGGATTGCCAGAAAACTGACGTCGATCGGCGACCTCGCCCAGACCTGCGCCATCACCGACGAGCGGGCGATGATCAACTGGGAAAGCTGGTTCGCGGCAGCCGGCGTTCAACCCGTCACCTTCCAGAAAGGCGCCCGCTTCACCGACCCGATGCTGTGCCTGGAATCGGCGATCGCCGGCCATGGCGTGATGCTAGGCTGGCAATTGCTGACGGCCGATGCGCTGGCCGACGGACGCCTGGTGGCGCCGTTCGGAATACGCGCCCAGAGCGGACTCGGCTACTGGCTGGTGACCTCCACCACCAAAGCCGAGAGCCGCAAGGTCCGGGACTTCAAAATCTGGATCAAGGAAGAGATCGCGGCGACGATGGCGCAGTTCGGATCGTCGGTCGCGGAGCCAAGCGGCGCGATCGCGGTGGAAAGCACCGCGGCACCGGTCTATGTTCAATCAGACATCCCACTACGACAGGCAGGATCATGACCACACATTCGCGCGGCGTTTCCGCAACGATCGACCCGGTGAAGCTCGACAGGCTGGCGGAGGTCGCAATCAAGGTCGGGCTGCAATTGCAGCCCGGACAGGATCTGGTGCTGACATCGTCGATCGCGGCGCTGCCGCTGTCCAGGCGCATCGTCGAGCATGCCTACAAGGCCGGCGCGGGGCTGGTGACGCCGATCTTCAACGATGACGAGATGACGCTGGCGCGCTACCGTTTTGGCGCCGACCCCGGCTTCGACCGCGCCGCCGGCTGGCTCTATGAAGGCATGGCGAAGGCCTTTTCCAACAACGCCGCCAGGCTTGCCGTGCGCGGCGAGGATCCGTCGCTGCTGTCGGCGCAGGACCCGGCGAAGGTGGCGCGCGCCAACAAGGCCAATTCGATGGCCTACCAGCCGGCGCTGGAGAAGATCACCGGCTTCGACATCAATTGGAACATCGTCGCCTATCCGGATCTGGCTTGGGCAAAACAGGTGTTTCCGGGCGAGCCCGACGATGTCGCCGTGGCGAAGCTCGCGGAGGCCATCTTTTCCGCTTCGCGCGTCGACGTCGAGGATCCGATCGGCAACTGGAAGGCGCACAACGCAGCGTTAGCCGAGCGCACCAAATGGCTGAACGAACATAACTTCCATTCGCTGCATTTTGCCGGACCGGGCACCGACCTGACGGTCGGGCTGGCGGATGGCCATGAGTGGATGGGTGGCGCCTCGACCGCCAAGAACGGCATCACCTGCAATCCCAATATCCCGACGGAGGAGGTCTTCACCACGCCGCATGCGAGGCGGGTCGAGGGCCATGTCTCTTCGACCAAGCCGCTGTCCTACCAGGGCACGCTGATAGACGACATCTCGGTGCGCTTCGAGGAAGGCAGGATCGTCGACGCCAAGGCTTCGAAAGGCGAGGACGTCCTGAAGAAAGTGCTCGACACCGACGAAGGCGCGCGCCGCCTCGGCGAGGTGGCGCTGGTGCCGCATTCCTCGCCGATCTCGGCCAGCGGCCTGTTGTTCTTCAACACACTGTTCGATGAAAACGCCGCCTGCCATATCGCGCTCGGCCAGTGCTATTCGAAGTGCTTCGTCGACGGCGCGTCGCTCAGCCAGGATGAAATCACGGCGCGCGGCGGCAACAAGAGCTTCATCCACATCGACTGGATGATCGGGTCGGACAAGATCGACATTGACGGCGTCGCCAGGGATGGCAGCCGCGTGCCGGTGATGCGCAAGGGCGAGTGGGCCCAGGGGCTCTAGCCAGCGGAGGTGTGATGGCCTTCGATATCGCGGTCAAGCGCGTCTATGAAGCACCCGTAAAGGACGATGGCCAGCGGGTGCTGGTGGATCGGATATGGCCGCGCGGCGTCGCCAAGAAGGATGCGGCGCTGGCGCTGTGGCTCAAGGAGATCGCGCCGAGTGACGAACTGCGCAAATGGTTCGGGCATGAGCCGGCGCGCTGGGCGGAATTCCAGAAGCGGTATCGTGGCGAGCTGGATGGGAATGAAAAGGCGGTGGCGCAACTGCGCGCCCTGCTCGGCGACGGCAAGGTGACGCTGCTCTATGGCGCCCACGACGAAGCGCATAACAACGCCGTGGCGCTGGCGGGGTATTTGCGAGCCCACGCATAACATCGAGGCGCCGGCGGGACAGAAGGGGCGCGAAGGATCGCGGCGGGGGTGAGAGTCGGTTCTACTTCCCGCCCACCGCCCCCTCATAAACATCCGGCTTGAACCCGATGAGGATACTGTCGCCGACTTCCAGCACTGGCCGCTTGATCATTGTCGGCCTGGCCAGCATCAGCGCTTTCGCCTTCTTCTCGTCGAGGCCTTGCCTGTCCGCTTCCGGCAGTTCGCGAAACGTCGTGCTGCCCTTGTTGAGCAGCTTTTCCCAGCCGACCTTGCCGACCCAGCCATTCAGCCTGTCTGCCTCGATCCCTTCCGCGCGATAATCGTGGAACCGATAGGCAACGTCATGGCTCTCCAGCCAGACGCGCGCCTTCCTGATCGTGTCGCAGGTGGTGATGCCGTACATGGTGATCGTCAAAGCGTGGTCCTCTGGCTGACAGTCGAATCCGCCCACAGCCTAAAACCGCCCTTCCCGCTTTGCCAGCAAATCGTAGGCGCGAAGTGGGCCGGAAGCGATCTTTCCGGCCCGGTAGCTCAATAGTAGAATCGCTCTTCGGTGATCTTGCCGTTCTTGACCGTGTAAAGGCCGACCTCATCCATGGTGACACGCTGGCCCGTGGCCTTGGGCGTTATGTCAAACGTGAAGCGCACCGCGAACTGGTCACCATTGACATAGGGACCCTCGACCGAACCGCCATGGACTTCGTTGCTCTCTTGCCACCACCGGCTCTTCTCCTTGAGAGCCGCTTTGCCGTGGCTGACGGCCATCGGCCCCTCCATGGCTTCGTAGCTGGCGATATCGTCGGCATTGTACTTCTCGGCAGCGCCTTCATTGTCACCCTGCTTGAGAAGCTCGGTGAAATCCTTGGCAATTTCCGCTGTGGTCATTTGTGTTCCTCCTGTTCAGACCCATTGCAAATAGGGAACCGCCTGCTGGCCGACCATTGCCGGACCGTTCGATAGCTGACATGGCGCTGTCAGGATGGGTGGGCGCGGGCACGATGACCAACCTCTAGATCGCTGGCCGGGCATCGTCCTGGCCGTTCAGTTCCCAACGCCCGTGCACTCTGTAGGCACGCTTCCGAATAAGACTGTGGACCAGCACAAAATCCCGTACAGTCCAGCCGACCGGATCGATTAATCGTTCGCGTATCCTGGGAACACGCACTTCGTCGCGAAGCAATGTGACGTGCGGTTCGATGGATTTCGTAATGAAAGGCTTCAGCGGACTGTCGGAAATCACCGCGGTGAGATCACGCCAGAACGTCTGCAGCGCCGGATTGCCGTCGCTGCTACGCAGAACCAGAGCACCACCACCAAAAGCCGCCAACCGATTGAAGGAAACCTCGAAAGGTTTTGCAACGATCATCGAGCCTATATGCCGGGCGATTACAACCAGCTCTTCTGGATATTCATGATGGTCGCCGAGACCGACGAGCGAGATATGGATGTGCTTTTCCGGAACGAACCGACCCTGTAGTTCGAACTCTCCACTCAAGGCGACAGCCTTTTGCGCGACCATGGCCGCGGTCGCACTCTCAGCAAGGATAGCGAAGAATATTCGATTATGAAAATGTCGCTCGGCCTGCTCCCATCGGAAAAAGGTCTGGCCGTTCCTTGCTGTCCCGAATGCAGGCTGCCCACTCACAACTGATCTCGTCCGGCACTTGTATCCGATCGCCCAATCTAGAACAAAACAGGAACAAATTCAAGTATGGAATGACACAGGCGTCGAAGCGTCGTCACCGCAGTCGCAAATCGGTCTCTCACAGACAACACGGCAAGTGGACCACCCAAAGGGGGATAGACCTTTGGCAGGAATCCGGTGAAAGTGCCGCGCCAATCCGGCAAACCGCAGCGATGACCGAGGACCGCCCGCATGACCAACCCGACACATCTGCCCGCAGAAGGCCTGTTTGTCGGGCGCGCCAGGAGCGGCGATGTCGCCCATCCCATGGTGGTTGTCGTGCGCGACGGCACGGTTTTAGACATCACGTCGAGCGCGGCGCCCACGGTGCGCGACGTTTGCGAATTGGCCGATCCGGCCGGCCATGTGCGTTCGGCCAAGGGCAGGCCGGTCGGCCTGCTCGACGACATCGCGGCCAACAGTTTCGAAGCCATGCGCGATCCGGCAAAACCCTTTCTGCTGTCTCCGGTCGACCTGCAGGCGATCAAGGCATCCGGTGTCACTTTCGTCGTCAGCCTGCTCGAACGAGTGATCGAGGAACAGGCGCGCGGCTCGGCGGAAAAGGCCGACGCTATCCGCGCCGACATTGCCGGCCTGATCGGCCACGACCTGTCGAAGCTCAAGCCCGGTTCGCCCGAGGCGATGGAGATCAAGGCCAAGCTGATTTCGCGCGGCGCCTGGTCGCAATATCTGGAAGTGGGCATTGGGCCCGATGCCGAGATCTTCACCAAGTGCCAGCCCATGGCCTCGGTCGGCTTCGGCGCCGATGTCGGCCTCCACCCGGTGTCGACCTGGAACAATCCGGAGCCGGAGATCGCCATGATCGCCGCCTCAAGCGGCAGGATCGTCGGCGCTACCATCGGCAACGACGTCAATCTGCGCGACGTTGAAGGGCGCTCGGCGCTGCTGCTCGGCAAGGCCAAGGACAACAACGCCTCGGCCTCGCTTGGCCCTTTCATCCGGTTGTTCGACGACACGTTCTCCATCGCCGATGTGAAGCAGGCCGTCGTGCGCCTGAAGGTCGAAGGCGACGATGGATTCTCGCTGGAGGGCGCAAGCTCGATGGCCGAGATCAGCCGTTCGCCGGAGGAACTGGTTGCGGCGGCCATGGGGCCGCACCACCAGTATCCGGACGGGCTGGCGCTCTATCTCGGCACGATGTTCGTGCCGTCGAAGGATCGCGACGAAAAGGGCAAGGGGTTCACGCACAAGGTCGGCGACATCGTCACCATCTCGTCGGAAAAATTCGGCGCGCTGGTCAACCGCGTGCGGCTGTCGCCCGATTGCCCGCACTGGACCTACGGCGCCAGCCAGTTGATGCGCGATCTCGCCAAGGCCGGCCTGCTCTAACCGGCTCTTCGGAGGCTTTCGCCCCAGGTGACCGCCCAAACTGGCCAGGACAATCCGTCCGGCTGAGCCTCGGCGACAATCATTCGGCTGCATGGAAAAAATCATCCCAAACTGATGCGATCTGATGGGGTCGTTGATGGCGCCCCGTCAGGCGCCGACTACATCTGCAGATGGAGGCTTGCCATCCGTCGAAAAAGGGAATGCTCTTAGGTATCCGAGCGGCGCTGGCAAAAGACGCAATCCGGCTGAAACCGGAACAAGGGACGGATCATCTTCAACCGGGAGGAAATCAAATGCTGACGAGATTAAGACTTGTGCTCTACGGCCTGCTGATCGCGCTGACGGTCATTCCGGCAGCCGCGCAGGCCAAGACGTTCTACTGGATTTCACATGGCGGACCGGCCGACCCGGTCTGGACCTACTTCCTCGCCGGCGCCAAACAATGGGCCAAGGACACCGGCAACACCGTCAACACCTCGTTCCACAATGGAGACGTCGCCTCGCAGCAGGAAGCGGTGCGAGCCGCCCTCTCGGCCAAGGCCGACGGCATCGTCACCACCAGCCCCGACCCGGGCAGCCTTGTCGAGATCGTCAAGGAAGCGCGCGCGGCCAACGTCCCGATCATCAACTTCAACACGCCCGATCCCAAGGCCAATTTCAACGCCTATGTCGGCGGCGACAACGTCACCTTCGGCAAGCATTGGGCGCAGTACCTGGTCGACAAGGGCCTGGTGAAGAAGGGCGACTTCGTCTGGATGCCGGTCGAGATCCCCGGCGCCACCTACGGCGTGCAGGAAGAGGAAGGCATCAAGAGCGTCTTCGGACCGCTCGGCATCACCTATGAAGTGACCGAGGCGACGCTCGACCAGGCCGAGGTGATCAACCGCATGGTCGACTATCTCACCGCCCATAAGGGCAAGGTCAAAGCCATCATCGGCCTGGGCGACCTCGTCACCGGTTCGATCAAGCGCGTGTTCGACCAGGTCGGCGTCAAGCCGGGCGAAATCCCGGTCGTCGGCTGGGGCAACTCGCTCGACACCACGCAGGAAGTGCTGAACGGCTATGTCAACGCCGGCCAGTGGCAGGATCCGCAGGCGACCAGCTATGTGGCGCTGTCGCTCGCCAACATGGCGGCCAGCGGCATTCCTCCGGGCTTCAACGTCATCACCGGCGCGCTCTACGAGAAGGACACCGCGGCGGTCTACGACAAGATCCTGTCCGGCAAATAATCCGCGATCGCTGGCGCCGCGCATCTCGTGCGGCGCCAGATACCTTCATGGCCGCGGCATGTCCACCCGATGCGATGGTGGTCGCGGCCCGTTCCAACCATGTCGCGGGTTCCCAGTGGAAAATCATTCGCTCCCTCAACGCCTGATCGCGCGGCCGGAATTCGGACCCTTCGTTCTGCTCATCGTCGAGATCGCCGTTTTCTGGGGTTTCAACCACGACTTCCTGTCACCGCAGAACATCTCCAACACGCTGGCCTTCACAGTCGAACTCGGCCTGATCGCGCTGGCGATGACGCTGCTGATGACGTCGGGCGAATTCGACCTTTCCGTCGGGTCGCTGTTCGGCTTCTCGCCGGTGCTGATGTGGACGCTGTTCAATGCCGGCGTCACGTCTCTGGAGATGGGCTTCATCGTGGCGCTGGTGGTTGCCGCCTTGATCGGCCTGGTCAATGGCTGGTTCGTCACGCAGCTCAAGATCCCGTCCTTCCTGGTGACGCTCGGCATGCTCCTGGTGGTGCGCGGCAGCGCGCTTTTCATCACCGACGGGTTTCCGCAGCGCACCTGGAGCGCCGAGGGCAGCTGGCTGGCGGAGGCGCTGGTCGGCGACTTCTTCATCGGGCCGTTCCGCATCTACATGTCGCTGTTCTGGTTCATCGCCGCGGCGATCGCGCTCGGCTATGTCTTGACGCAAAGCCGGACCGGCAACTGGATCCAGGCGGCGGGCGGCAATCCCAACGCGGCGCGCGCCCGCGGCGTCAATGTCAATGGCGTCAAGGTCGGTCTGTTCGTCCTGTCGTCGCTCATGGCGTCGCTTGCCGGCGTCATCTCCTCGCTGCGCACATCCGCCGCCAACCCCAACAGCGGCACCGGCTATGAGCTCGAGGTGATCGCCATGGTGGTGATCGGCGGCACGGCGCTGACCGGTGGGCGCGGCACCATCATCGGCACCGTGCTCGGCATCCTGATCCTGCGCGTGATGCGCAACGGCATCGTGCTGATCGGCGTGCCCGGCCTTGCCTACAACATCTTCATCGGCGCGATCATCCTTGGCATGATGGCGTTGCATTCATGGCTGGAACGCCGGCACCAGGCGGGGACTTGAACCATGGCCGAGCCACTGATCCGCATGCAGAACATCCGCAAGTCCTATGGCCGCGTGCAAGCGCTGGTGGACGCCAATTTCCATGTCAACGAGCGTGAGATCGTCGGCCTGCTGGGCGACAATGGCGCCGGCAAATCGACGCTGATCAAGGTTCTCTCCGGCGCGGTCCCGCTAACCAGCGGCGACATCTTCATCCGCGGCAAGAAGGTCACCTTGCGCAGCACCAGCGACGCCATCGCCCAGGGCATCGAGACCATCTACCAGGACTCCGCCCTGGTCACGCAATTGTCGATCGCGCGCAACCTGTTCCTGGGTCGTGAACCGATCAAGCCGCCGCGCTTCCTCAACCGCATGGACCAGGACGCCATGAACACGGTCGCCCGCGACCTGCTCAAACAGGTCGGCATCTCCAAGAACATCCCGCCGACGACGCCGATCGGCTCGCTCTCCGGCGGCGAGCGCCAGGCGGTCGCGATCGCGCGCGCCATGCATTTCGACAGCGACCTCATCATCCTCGACGAGCCGACCAACAATCTCGGCGTCGCCGAGACGCAAGGCGTGCTGAGCTTCGTGCGCAACGCGCGCGATTCCGGCCACTCCTGCATCTTCATCGCGCACAACATCCACCATGTCTTCCAGGTGGTCGACCGCATCGTCGTCATGCGCAGGGGCAAGGTGGTCGCCGACGACATCGATCCGAAGACGACAACCGTGACGGAGGTCGAGCGCATCATCACCGGCATGTCGGACAAAGACATCCGCGACGCCCTCGCCGACGGCAAGCCGGGGCACTGAGGGGGCATCGACGCACAGGGTCGCGGCATGAAGGCCACCGTCTCCGACATCGCCAGGAACTGCGGGCTGTCGACCGCAACGGTCGACAGGGTGCTCAACAATCGGCCCGGAGCGAGTGCCGCCAACCGGCAACGCGTCATGGAGGCCGCCAAGCAGCTCGGCTATTTGCCGGCCGCCGGCCAGGTGACGCTTCCCTCGAAACCCGCAAACCTCGAATTCTTCCTGCCGATCGGCAGCAATGCCTTCATGCAGGACCTGGCAAAGCATATCGAGGACTACGCATCGCGGCTGCCGCTTGTGGCGTCCTGCCGGATCCACAATCTTGCCGGCATCTCGCCCAATGCCCTGCAGGCAGCGGTCGAAAAGCTGTCGCTGCGCGCCAACGGCGTCGGTGTCATCGCGGTCGATCACCCAAGGACACGCAACATCCTGCGCGACATGGTCGAGGCCGGCATCCGCCTGGTGACGCTGGTGTCCGATATTCCGGCCGCACCCCGCTCGGCCTATGTCGGGATCGACAACCGCGTGGCGGGACGGACGGCAGCACTTTTGATGGGACGCTTGCTGGGCGGCCGCGAGGGGCAGCTGGCGATGGTCGTCGGCTCGCGCTCCTATCGCGGCCATGAAGAGCGCGAGATGGGCTTCCGCTCCGTGCTTGGCGAGGAGTTTCCCAATCTCACCGTCAGCAGCGCCGTCGAGATCAACGACGAGCCCGATGCCAGCTATGCGGAAACCATGAAGGCGTTGCGCGACGAGCCGGAACTGCTCGGCATCTATTGCGTCGGCGCCGGGCGCTCCGGCATTGCCAAGGCGATCCGCGAGGCCAGGCCCAACCGCAAGCCGGTGTTCATCTGCCACGACCTGACAAGGGAGACACGCGGCTATCTCGTCGACGACCTCGCCGACGTCGTCATCGACCAGAACGCCAGGCTGATCGCGGAGCAGTCGGTGATCCAGCTGCTCGGCTCGATCGCATCGTCGGCGCCCTATCTCACGCGCAAATTCATCGAGCCGCGACTGATCTTCAGGGAAAACGTGCCGGTGCAGTGAGGTCGCATTTCTCGAATTCACGCGGCGCCACGGCGAATCTGCACAGCAGCTATGCACAATTCATTGTTGCCGAATCATTGGGCAACTCGTAGTTTCTGGTTGTCGGCCATCTACTCCTCCCAGATGCGATGCCGACGCTGAATGCGGTGCACCTCCTCCCGCACCACATTCGAAATCGAGCCCGCTGCCACCTCCTCCCGGCAGCGGGCTTTTTTCGTTCTGATCCGCAGCAATTACGACGCCGCCGCGCCAAAAGCGTGCGGTCCGGTCCGTCCGGTCACGGAATCGCACAGATCGTTGGCAGTCCGGCAGACGTCAGCCTGCCGCAGTGCCCCTGAAGGAAACGATCAACCCTTCGGCCATACGCACGAACTGCGTGCTCGGGCCCTCGGCACCGACGGTCTGCACGCTGACGCGCGCGCCTTCAAACAGCAGCGACAGCGTATCAGCGAGAAGTTCGGCCTGACCGATGCCGGCATCCCGGCAGAGCCTGACCAGGCGTTCGCGCTGGGCTTCCTTGAGTTCCTTGATCACGCGCCTTGCCGGGTGATCGGGCTCGGTCAGTTCGGCGGCGGCGTTGGCCATATCGCAGCCGCGGCCGTCGGCGTTGAGCATAGCAGCGGCCTTGCGAACCCAGGCATGAAGCTGGGCGAGTTTGTCGCCCGGATGCTCGGCCTCGAACGTTTCCCACATCGCGCCGGCTTTCAACGCATTGGCGCGCAGGCATTCGACGATCAGTTCGTCCTTGGACTCAAAGTGACGATAGAGCGTCATCTTGTTCGTGCCGGCAGCCTCGGTGATGGCGTCGACGCCAACGCCCTTGATGCCGTGCTTATGGAACATGTCACGCGCCGTCTCCAGGATCCGATCCCGGGGACGAGAGCGCTCCACGACGCCGTCTGTCATCATGATCTCCTTTTCGTTTCCAAAAAATCCTCGGCCACCTCTTGACTAGGGTGTTACCGGTCTGTAACTTCCAGAATGTTACTTACTGGTAACACCTATAATGTCCGTCGTCAATAACAAGGTCGTGAACTGGTCTTACCAGATCGAGATGGACGAAAAGACTGCCAATCATGCGGCTTCGGCCGGTGAAGAGATGAAAAACGGTTCGCGAGCATAGGCTGCGAATCGACAGACAAGGAGCCGGCCAATGCCACAGCGCCGCGATCTTACCATAGATGAAGCCGTCCGGGATCCGATGATCCGGCTGGTGATGAAAGCAGATGGGGTCGACCCCCGCGCCTTCGAGAACATGTTGCGCTCGCTCGCCGATGGGCAGCGTCGCGAAGTGCCGTTGCTGCGTTCACGGGAAGGGTCCCGTAACGGGCACGGCCAATTGTCCAGGGTCGCCAGCGCCTTCGGGCGGGCAAGAGCGGCCGGAGAGGCGTGTGTGTCGTGGTAAACTTCTTCATCCATCGTCCGATCTTCGCCTCGGCCATCGCCATCATCATGGTGCTCGCCGGGACGATTTGTTATTTCCTGCTGCCCGTTTCGCAGTTTCCCGACATCACACCGCCTCAGGTCGTGGTCAGCGCCCACTATCCGGGCGCCAGCGCGCAAGTGGTGGCAGACACGGTGACGACGCCGCTGGAGCAGCAGATCAACGGCGTGCAAGGCATGACCTACATGTCGTCGACGAGCTCCAATGACGGCTCGTCGACCATCACCGTCACCTTCGATGTCGGCTATTCCCTAAGCACTGCAGCCGTCGACGTGCAGAACCGCGTCTCTCAGGCGGCCTCGTCGCTGCCGGCGATCGTCAACCAGGGCGGCGTGACGATCAAGAAGCAGAACCCGAACTTCGTCCTGATCGTCAACCTGACCTCGCCCGACCATTCCGTCGACCCGGTGGCGCTCTCCAACCTTGCCTATCTGCAGGTGGTGGATCCGCTGAAGCGGCTGCCGGGTGTCGGCGACGTGCAGATCTTCGGCGAACGGCGCTATTCGATGCGCGTCTGGCTCGACCCGGACAAGCTCGCCAATCTCGGCATCACCGCCGTCGACGTCCAGAACGCCATCGCCGAACAAAACGTCCAGGTGGCGGCCGGCAAGATCGGCCAGTCGCCGGCGCCCGCCGGCACCGCCTTCGAGATGCAGGTCAACGCCGTCGGCCGGTTGAGCGACCCCAAGGAATTCGGCGACATCGTCGTGCGTGCCAACACGGATACGGGTTCGCTGGTGCGGCTGCGCGACGTCGCCCGTATTGAGCTTGGCGCCCTGCAATATTCGTCCTCGGCCTTCTTCGGCAAGGACCCGACCGTGGTGCTCGCCGTCTATCAGATGCCCGGCTCCAACGCGCTCGATCTACAGCAGCGCGTCAAGGACAAGATGCAGGAACTGTCGGCCCGTTTCCCCAAGGGCGTCGACTATGCGATGCACTACGATACGACGCGCTTCGTCTCGGCCTCGATGCATGACGTGCTGATCACGCTTGGCGAAGCCCTGGTGCTCGTCGTGGCGGTGGTGTTCATCTTCCTGCAGAGCTGGCGCACGACGATCATTCCGACCATCGCCATTCCGGTGTCGCTGGTGGCGACACTCGTCATCATGGAGATGATGGGTTTCTCGCTCAACATGCTCTCGCTGCTCGGCATGGTGCTGGCGATCGGCCTCGTCGTCGACGACGCCATTGTCGTGGTCGAGAATGTCGAGCGACAGCTCGAGGCCGGACTGAAACCACTGGCGGCGACAAAAGCCGCCATGGCCGAGGTCACGGGTCCGATCATCGCGACAACCGCCGTGCTGATGGCCGTGTTCGTGCCGGTTGCCTTCATTCCCGGCGTCTCCGGAAAGCTCTACAACCAGTTCGCGCTGACGGTGGCGATCTCCGTCGGCATCTCCGCCTTCAACTCGCTGACGCTCAGTCCCGCGCTCAGCGCTGCCTTCCTACGGCATCGCGGCGAGACGCAGTTTGTTCTGTTCCGCTGGTTCAATACGGGTTTCGACAAACTGTCGCATGCCTACGCCCATGGCGTGCGCTTCCTGATCCGCCTCCGCTGGATCATGCTCGGCTTGTTCGCGGCCGGTCTGGTCGCCACCTATTTCGTCTGGCAGAAGCTGCCCTCGACCTTCCTTCCGGTCGAGGACCAGGGCTATTTCTTCGTCGTCATCCAACTGCCCGACGGGGCTTCTCTGGAGCGCACCGATGCGGTGGCACAAAAGGCGCGCGACATCCTGCAGGCGACACCCGGCGTCGACATCGTCGGCTCGATCAGCGGCCTGAACTTCCTGACCAGCGCGGCGCAGTCGAACTCGGCGGTCGAGTTCGCCATCCTCAAGCCATGGGAAGAGCGTGGCCCCGACCAGAGCGCCTCCAAGCTCGTCGCCGACGTGCGCGGCAAGCTGATGCAGATCCCGGAGGCTTTCGCGCTCTCCTTCGATCCGCCCTCCATCCCCGGCATCGGCACCACGGGCGGCTTCGAATTCGTCGTCGAGGACCTCACCGGCCGCGGCAGCACGGCCCTGAACGACGCCACGCAAGCGGTGATCGCCGAGGCGCGCAAGCAGCCGGAAATCAATCCGCAGCAGCTGTTCTCGCCGTTCTCGACCTCGACGCCGCAGTTCAACTACGATCTCGACCGCGCCAAGGCGAAGCTGCTCGGCCTCAACCTGCCCGATGTCTTCAACACGCTGCAGATCTATCTCGGCTCGCTCTACGTGAACGACTTCAACCTGTTTGGCCGCACCTTCCGGGTGACCATCCAGGCCGACAAGGATTCACGTGCGGGTGCCGCAGATATTTCGCGGCTCTATGTACGCAATGCTTCCGGCGGCATGGTGCCGCTCAGCACGCTGGGCAAGCTGGTGCCGTTCGTCGGCCCGGAAACCGTGCCGCATTACAACAACAACGCCTCGGCCACCATCAATGGCGGCGCCGCGCCCGGCTATTCGTCGGGCCAGGCGGTCGCCGCCATGGAGCGGGCCGCGGCCACCGCGCTGCCCAGGGATTTCGGTTTCGAATGGACCGGCATCACCTTCCAGGAGCTCAAGGCGGGATCGATCGCGTCGGTTGTGTTTGCCCTCGCCATCGTCTTCGTCTTCCTGATCCTGGCGGCGCAGTACGAGAGCTGGGCGATGCCGTTCATGGTGCTGCTGGCGGTGCCGCTCGCCCTGTTCGGCGCGTTCGCCGCACTTTGGGTGCGCGGCATGCAGATCGACGTCTATTCGCAGATCGGCTTCGTCATGCTGATCGGCTTGGCGGCCAAGAACGCGATCCTGATCGTCGAGTTCGCAAGACGGCGGCGCGAGGAAGGCCTCAGCATCGTCGAGGCATCGATGGAGGCCGCTCGGCTGAGATTGCGGCCGATCCTGATGACCGCGTTTGCCTTCATTCTCGGCGTGGTGCCGCTGATGATCGCCACCGGCGCGGGTGCCGCCAGCCGTCAGTCGATCGGCACCACCGTGTTCGGCGGCATGGTCGCGGCGACCATCCTGTCGCTGGTGTTCGTGCCGGTCTTCTACGCGGTCATCGAACAGCTGCGCGAACGGCGCGGCGGCGACCAGCCCGCCTCTCAACACACTGAACCAACGGCCAAACCCGCCTTCCCTCCCCTGGCGGAAGCGGCCGAATAAGATTGGAGAATGATCATGCGTAAATGGAAAATCGCGTTGGGAACGGCTGTCGCGCTGGGTGCGATCTCGGTTGCCAGTGTCCACCTGCTGGACATGGGCAATATCAGCCTGAATGCCGGCACGGCGGGGGCGGCGCCGGCCCCAGCAGCGTTCGTCATGCCGGTGCCGGTGGCGAACGTGGTCAAGAAGACGATCCCGATCTATCTCGACTATGCCGCGCGGACCGAGCCGATCCGCAGCATCACGCTGCAGGCGCGCGTCCCCGGCTACCTGCAGGAACAGACGGCGCAAGACGGCGCCGACGTGGGGCAGGGCGACCTGCTCTACAAGATCTCGCCTGACGATTTCCAGGCCGCGCTCGACCAGGCGAAGGCACAGGTGCAGCGCGATACGGCGACGCTCGATTATGCGCGTTCCAATCTCGGCCGCGGTACCGAGCTCGCCAAGAGCGGTTACCTGGACAAGGACAGCTTCGACCAGCGCACCAGCACCTTGCGCGGGGCGCAGGCGTCGCTGGCGCTCAACCAGGCTGCCGTGCGCACGGCCGAGCTCAATCTGAGCTATGCTGAAATCCACGCGCCGTTCCCCGGACGCCTGGGCCGCAACCAGGCTTCCGTGGGAACGCTGGTCAGCGTTGCCGGCACCGTGCTCAACACGCTGGTGCAGCTCGATCCAATCTACGTCACCTTCAATCCGAGCGAGACGGATCTGGCGCAAATCGAGGAAGCGCGTGCTGCCGGCCCGATCGAGGTCGAGGTCCTGCTGCCGGGCGAGACCGAAGCCCACCAGAAGGGCGAGCTCACCTTTATCGACAACACGATCGATCACTCGACCGGCACGATCACCGCACGCGCCACCATCGGCAACGCCAAGTTCACGCTCTTGCCTGGCCAGTATGTTCGCGTGCGGCTGCACGTCAAACAACAGCCCGATGCGCTGCTGGTGCCGCAGGTCGCGCTGGGATCAAGCCAGCTCGGCAAATATCTCTACGTCGTTGGCAAGGGCAATACGGTCGACCAGCGGCTGGTTTCGCTCGGGCCGACCAGCGGCGATATGGTCGCCATCCTCAGCGGCGTCGCCGAAGGCGACCAGGTGATCACAGGCAACCTGCAGAAGATCGGCCCCGGAATGCCGATTTCGCCCCTCCCACAGAAACCGGCTACCTGACTCCCCCGCAGGCCCGGTTTCCGCGGCGCCCTCGACCCTTTCCCAGGGTCGCGGGCGCCGTTTTCACGAGCAGGCCGACCAAAGCCGCCACGTCGGCGACGCCGTAAACCGAAAAATAGACCACGAGCTCTTGTTAGATTGTCGACAATCTGATTGTCTTGCCTTCTGTTCTCGCTGGAGTGGACCGGATGGTGAAGACGGAGTTCAGCCCGATTACCGACACGACGCGCCGCGCCGGAATCGTGGCACTGCTGCGGCGCGCGATCCTGACTGGTCAGCTCGAGCCCGGCCAGAAGCTCAACGAACTCAGGATTTCCGAACAGATGCGGGTCAGCCGTGCGCCGCTGCGCGAGGCGATGCGCGAGCTGGTGCAGGAAGGCATCCTGACCAGCATCCCCTATGCCGGCACCTTCGTCATCAATGTCACCGCCAAGGACATCGACGACGCCTATTCGCTCAACAAGGTGCTGGACGAGTTCGCCATCGAACGGACGTGGAAGCAGCGCGACCAGCGTTTCTTCGAAGAGCTTGACCGGCGGCATGAGGCGGTGAAACAGGCGACCCGCGACCGCGACACCACAAGGCAGATCGAAACCGCGCTGCAACTGCATGGTCTGATCCATGAATGGGCCGACAATTCGGTGCTCCTGGAAACCTGGCAAAGGCTGACCAGCCGTTTGCAGATGTACTTCGCCCTGCACCTACAGGCGCGAAAGGAACCCGTGCCGGCCGAAGATATCCATGAAACCTATGTGGCGCTGCTCAAGGGCGACGACATGCGTGCCGCCCAGCGCCATGCCCGCGAGCATATCGACCTCGATTTCGAAGAGCTTCTTGCCCATGCGCGCGGCCTCGAAAGGCGTCCGTCGAAAGGCGCCTGACCCCTTCCCTCATCGCGGATAATGGATACCCCACGTGCAGATCGAAACCATCAAAGCCTTTCACGTCGTGCAGCCCTTCGTGGACGGCCCCTATCGCATGTCCAAGGGACGCGTGGCCGACTGCTTCGACGCCGTGATCGTCTCCATCACCTCCGACAGCGGCATCACCGGATGGGGTGAGATGGCGCCGCTCGGCAATTTCTACTCGGCCGCCTTCCCCGCCGGCACAAGAGCCGGCGTGCCGGAGATCGCACCGCATCTTGTCGGCCAGGACCCGTGCGGGCTGGCCAGCATCGGCCGGCTGATGGACACCGTGTTCAAGGGCCATCCCTACATCAAATCAGCGCTCGACATGGCCTGCTGGGATCTGGCGGCGCGCGCCGCCGGCGTGCCGCTGGTGACGCTGCTTGGCGGCAAGGAAAGCGACACGGCGGAACTCTACAAGGTCGTTACCCATGGCACGGTCAATCAAATGGCCGCACTTGCCGGGCGCATCGTCGAGGACGGTTTCAGCCGGCTGCAGGTCAAGGTCGGCGGCAATGTCCATGACGACATCGAACGCGTCACCGCGGTCGCCGCCTCGGTGCCGAAAGGCACTGTGATTTTCTGCGACGCCAATGCCGGTTGGACACCTTACCAGGCGCGGCAGTTCGCCGATGCGACGCGGGCGATCGACTATACGTTCGAGCAGCCCTGCACGACCATCGACGAGAACATGTCGGTGCGCCGCATGCTCGACAAACCGATGGTGCTCGACGAATCCGTCACTTCGCTCGAGGCGATGCTGGAAATCCATCGCCTCGGCGCGGCCGACGGACTGACGCTGAAGATCTCGCGGCTCGGCGGCGTCACCAAGACCCGCCTGATCCGGGACGTCGCCGTCGACCTCGGCTTCATGATCACGGTCGAGGATACCGGCGGCGCCGAGATCGATACATCCGCCATGGCGCATCTGTCGCTGTCGACGCCGGAGGAGCGCCGGCTGCACGCGATTGCCTTTCATGAATGGGTGACGGTGCGCACCGCGTCGAACGCGCCGCCGGTCACCGGCAGCCGCATGGGCATTCCCGCCGGGCCAGGCCTTGGCATCGACGTCGTTCCCGACCTGCTCGGCAAGCTGTTCTTCGAGGTCGGCCGGTGAATACCCACAGCATCAAGGCCACGCCGGCGGCGGTCGTCATCATCAATGATGTGCTCTCCCAACGGCTGGTCGGCCGCGACGCCATCGACATTGCCGGTGCCGAACATGTGTGCCTGCCCTTCTGGACCGGCGTGCAGTCGATAAACGACCGCACCCGCGCCTCGGACGGATATTTCTGAAGCCGTCACGCAGTCGATTGCACTCGAGGTCTGCCTGCGTTTCGTATTTTCCTCCGTCCCGGTCGGTGTTAGGCTGAACACCCACGGCGGACGACTGCTCATGACGGCATTTCATCATGCGGCCCTTGCCTGGCTCGTTGGCCTCGTCGCGCTGCCCGCAGTGGCATTTGCCGAAAGTCCGCCAGCGTTCGAGCTCAAGCTCGATATCGACCAGGACGGCAAGATGGATCGGGCGAGGGTGGTGCAGGAGCTTGGTGCGCCGGCCGATCTCTATATTTACCTGGCAACCGGCGAGGAGAAGCTCGATTCCTCGCGTCGCCCCGATTTCGTCAGGAAAGGACTGACGGAAGATCGGGTCCTCGACCTTGAAACCAAGGGCAAGGGATCGCTGGCGATAACGTCCTGCTTCGGATGCGGCGCCAGCAAGTCGACAGAAGAAACCATGACGATCGTCTATCGCCGGGGCCAATTCCTGGTCGGTAGCTACAGCCGCAGTTGGGACTGGAACCAGCAGACGTCGGATGGCGTCAAGACGACGCTCGGCGGCTGCGACATCAACTATCTCACAGGCGTAGGCATCGTCTCCAAGGACCTTGAAGACGGCAAGCCGATCAAGGGCAAGTTCAAGCCCGTGCCGCTCAGGGCCTGGTCCAGTGACCGGCGCCCAAAGGCTTGCGATTTCTGATGAGATTGATCAAAGGACGGCAATGCGCATAACCTCCCTTGATAAGGGAGGCAAGGCAATGGATCTTTTCAAACTGGAGGGCGATGTCGCGCTGGTCACCGGTGCCGGCAGCGGCATTGGCCAGGCAATCGCGATCGGGCTGGCCGAGGCAGGCGCCGATGTCGCCTGTTTCGGCCATACGTCGAACGGCGGGCTGGACGAAACCGCTCACCGGATCACCGCGCTCGGCCGCCGGGCGCTGGTGCTGACCGGCACCGTGACCTCGGACAGCGATCTCGCGGCGGCCATTGATCGCATCGAAGCCGAACTCGGTGCGTTGACCGTCGCCGTCAACAATGCCGGCATTGCCGGCTCGGAACCAGCGGAGACACTGCCGCTGGAAAAGTGGCGGAAAGTGCACGAGGTCAATGTCGCCGGTGTGTTCCTGTCCTGCCAGGCCGAAGCGCGCAAGATGCTGGCGCGGGGCAAGGGCTCGATCATCAACATCGCCTCGATGTCGGGCACCATCGTCAATCGCGGGCTGACGCAGGCGCATTACAATTCCTCGAAGGCCGCGGTCATTCATCTGTCGAAGAGCCTCGCCATGGAATGGGCCGATCGTGGGCTGCGCGTCAATGTCGTCAGCCCGGGCTACACGCTGACGCCGATGAACAAACGGCCGGAGGTGGCCGAACAGGTGAAGATCTTCAAACGCGACACGCCGATGGGACGCATGGCGGCGCCGGAGGAAATGGTCGGGCCGACGGTGTTCCTGGCCAGCCGGGCGTCGAGCTTCGTCACCGGCCTCGACCTGATCGTCGATGGCGGCTACGTCTGCTGGTAACGGGACATGCGAGCCATGTCCCGCCGGCTTCGCCTGCGGTCTGAAATTCCGGCGCGAGCGTGGCGTTAGTCGTTGCGCGGCATGAACGTTGGTATATATAATTTCATCCTATGAAACAGCGCTGGCGAGACAGGGCTTGCTAGGGCTACAGCCGAGAGCAATTCCCGCCGGAAATGCTCGGGATCATGGGACCTTGATGGCTCGCACCTTGCAGGGCGCCGCAGGACTGGCAATTGATCCGCGGATCGCCGTCGCGGCGATCGATCGGCCATGAGATTGCCCGCCTCGGCAGCGTCCGTCATCACCGAAATCGAGCATCGCCGCGCCTGCGCCGGCGATAACGGCCTTGCGCAACAGCCGGCCTTTCCAACACAATCAAGAAAAGACGCAAAAAGGGAACGACCAACAATCGTCACAGCTTGAAGGAGAACCAAGCAATGCCAATTCGCAGTGTGATTTCGAAATTCTCAATGGGAGCTTTTGCACTTGCCGCGGCAAGTGTGCTGACGCCAACAGCGCAGGCAGCGGCACCGGAATCCAACGACCCGATCAAGATTGCCTTGTTCGACTGGACCAGCGTCAACCTCAACGCCAAGATCCTCGGCGGCATCCTGGAAAAGCTCGGCTATACCGTGGAATACCCGACCGCCGACTATCTCTCCAGCCTGACAACCGGCCTCACCAATGGCGATATCGATGTCGGCCTGGAGTTCTGGGACACCACCGCCGGCGAAGCCATGAAGGCTTCCGACGCCACGGGGCAGACCGAAAGGCTGGGCAAGCTCGGGCCCAAGGCCAAGGAAGAGTGGTGGTTTCCCGAATACATGAAGGAAAAGTGCCCGACCTTGCCGGATTGGCACGCGCTGCTCGACGCCACCTGCGCGGCATCGTTCTCGACCGCCGAAACGGCGCCGAAGGGGCGCTACCTCGGCGGCCCGGTGACCTGGGAAGGTTTTGACGACGAACGCGTCGCGGCACTGAAACTGCCCTTCACCGTCATCCATGCCGGCACCGATGCGGCGATGTTCGCCGAACTCGATTCCGCCTATCAGCGCAAGGCGCCGATCATGCTGTGGATTTATTCGCCGCATTGGGCGCCCGCAAAATACAAGGGCGAATGGGTACAATTTCCGGAATACACGCCCGAATGCTACAACGACCCGAAATGGGGCGTGAACCCGGACGCCAAATATGACTGCGGCAAGCCGCATGGCGAGATCTGGAAATACTCCTGGAACGGCATGAAGGACAAATGGCCGGTCGCTTACAAGGTGGCCAAGGCCTACACGGTCGATACCGACGAGTTGAACAAGATGAGCGGCGAGATCGACCTCGACGGCAAGACGCCGGAAGACGTTGCCGCCGCCTGGATCGCCGCCCACGAGGCAGACTGGAAAGCCTGGGCGCAGTGATCGCTCCGACTGGAAAAGGGAGACCCGGCTGATATCAGCCGGGTCTCAATTCCCGATGCTCCAGAAGGACGACTGAATGACGGAAGCGAGTGAACAGGCATCGAACGCGGGAAAGAATCCCCGCCCGATAAAACTTGCCTGCCGTAATGTCTGGAAACTGTTCGGCTCGAACGCCGCCGATTTCATCCGCGAGCGCGACGGCAAGGCCAGCATGGCTGACGTCTCGGCGGCCGGGCTGGTGGGTGCGGTTCGCGCCGTCGACCTCGAAATCCGGCAGGGCGAGATCTTCATCATCATGGGGCTTTCGGGCTCCGGCAAATCGACGCTGGTGCGCTGCATGTCGCGGCTGGTCGAGCCGACACATGGCAAGGTCGAATTCGAAGGCAAGGACCTGCTCAAGATTTCCGATGCCGCGCTGATCGAACTCAGGCGCCACCGCATGGGCATGGTGTTCCAGAACTTCGCCCTGCTGCCGCATCTCAACGTGCTCGACAACATCGCCTTCCCGCTCAGCATCCAGGGGCAGGATCGTTCGACACGCGAGGCGCGCGCCCGCGAGGTCATCGAACTTGTCGGCTTGCGCGGGCGCGAACATTTCTACCCGCGCGAATTGTCGGGCGGCCAGCAGCAGCGCGTCGGTATCGCCCGCAGCCTCGCAACCAAGCCCGAGATATGGTTTCTCGACGAGCCGTTCTCTGCATTGGATCCGCTCATCCGCCGCGAAATGCAGGATGAGTTGATGCGGCTGCAGACCATGCTGCACAAGACCATTGTGTTCATCACCCATGATTTCGACGAGGCGATCAGGCTCGCCGACCGCATCGCCATCATGAAGGACGGCGAGGTGATCCAGATCGGCACGCCGGAAGAACTGGTGGTCAATCCGGCGACCGACTATGTCGCCGAGTTCACCCGCGATGTCGACCGCGCCAAGGTCATCTCGGCGCGCAGCCTGATGCGCGCTTGCGACGGCGCCGAGCATGGCGGCACCGTGGCGCCGGGGGCCAAGATAGCGAGTTTTTCCGCCAGCATCGTTGCCGTCGGCAAACCGTTCGCGGTGATCAACGGCACCGGCACGCCGATCGGCGAAGTGACGCCGCAAGCGGTGATCGATCTGCTGGCCGGCATCGAGCGAGCCGGCGCATGACGGTGACGGCAAGCGCCAGCCAGACAAGGCCACCAATTCAGCGGTGGATGGTGATCTGGGTGCTCGCGCTTGCCGCCGTGCAGGTGGTGTTCCTGCTTCAGGACAAACTGCCATGGGCCGTCAACTATCCGGTAGAGGCGGTCGTCCCCGTCGCCGACTGGGTCAGCGCGCTGATGGGCTGGATCAAGTCGAACCTGTCCTGGCTGACCCGCTCGGTCACCGCGATGCTCGACGTGCCGCTCGACTTCGCGCTCAATCTCTTGGCCAAGAATTTCAAGTTCGGCCATGGCGCCGACGCTTTCGTGTTGCCGCGTTTGTCCTGGGTTGGCGTCTGCGCGGCGGCGTTCCTTGCCGGCTATGCGGCCGGCGGCAGAAAACTCGGCCTGCTGGTTGGCGGCTGTTTCCTCTACATCGCGCTGTTCGGCCAGTGGACCAGCGCCATGCTGACCCTGGCGCTGATCTCGATCGCCGTGCCGTTCTGCATCGTCACCGGGCTATTCGCCGGCATCTGGGCGTGGCGCAAGCCGTGGGCGGAGCGGTTCGTCGTCTCCCCTGCCCTCGACCTGATGCAAACCATCCCGACCTTCGCCTATCTCATCCCGATGCTGCTGCTGTTCGGCAACAGCCCGGTCTCGGCGATGATCGCCACCGCCATCTTCGCCACGCCGCCGATGGTGCGGGCAACGATGCTGGGCCTATCGCGGGTGCCGTCCGAGATCGACGATTTCAGCGAAATGGCCGGCTGCACGGCGCGACAGAAATTGTGGCGCGTGCTGTTGCCGTCGGCGCGGCCGACGCTGATGGTGGGCGTCAACCAGGTGATCATGCTGGCGCTCAACATGGTGATCATCGCCTCGATGATCGGCGCCGGCGGGCTTGGCTACGACGTGTTGCTCGCCCTGCGCGCGCTCAAGGTCGGCGAAGCGATGGAAGCCGGACTCGCAATCGTCGCGCTCGCCATCGCGCTCGACCGGCTCAGCCAGGCCATCGCCCACAAGCAGGCAACAGGCAATGTCCACCGGTCGTCCGCGAGCCCGCGTTTCTGGCGGCGCTACCCCAATCTGACGCTGGCCATCGCCATCCTTGTCGTCACGACGCTGCTCGGCCTGTTCGTGCCGGCCTTCGCGGCCGTGCCGAAGGCGATCACCTTCACCACCGCACCACTGTGGAAAGCGGCTGTGAACTGGGTGACGATCAACTTCTTCGACCTCATCGAAGCGTTTCGGGTGGCGCTGATCCTCAATGTGCTCAATCCAGTGCGCGCCTTCTGCGAGGGATTTCCGTGGCTGGGCGCGGTGTTCCTGCTCAGCCTTGCCGGCTACCAGCTCTCAGGTTTGCGGCTGGCCGCGCTTGTCGCGGCACTCACCGCCTTCTGCGCCATCACAGGCCTTTGGGAAAAGACCATGGCGACGGTCTATCTCTGCGGCATATCGGCCTTCATCGCCTGCCTGATCGGCATTCCAATCGGGCTTGCGGCGGCGCGCAGCGACCGCTTCGAAAAGATCGTCACGCCCATCATCGACACGCTGCAGGTGCTGCCGTCCTTCTGCTTCATCATTCCGGTGGTGATGCTGTTCCGTGTCGGCGACGTCACCGCGATGATCGCCACGGTTGCCTTCGCCGTGGTGCCGGCAATCCGCTACACCAACCACGGCATCAGGCAGGTGCCGCCGGCGCTGATCGAGGCCGCGAAGGTTTCGGGCTGCACGCCGCGCCAGACCTTCTTTCGGGTGCAACTGCCGCTGGCGCTGCCGGAGATCACGCTCGGCGTCAACCAGACCATCCTGATGGCGCTGGCGATGATCATCATCTGCGCCATGGTCGGCACGCGTGACCTCGGCCAGGAAGTGTTCATCGCATTGTCGAAGGCCGATTCCGGCCGCGGCATCGTCGCGGGCCTGGCCATCGCCTTCATCGGCATCGTCGCCGACCGGCTGTTCAATGCCTGGACGGCGAAGGCGCGGGCAAGGCTCGGATAGTCAGGAAGATGCGCCGCGGCTACTCCGCCGCGACGCCCTTCACCTCAAGGTAACTCTCCATGGAATCGTCCAGCGCCTGCAGCCAGGGCGTGTGGTGCAGCGGCGCCATGGTGCCGGTCATCAGCGAGCGGTAGGCGTGGTCGCGGAAGCTCATAATGTCTTCCGCCTTGTGGTGTTCCCATTCCATGAAGGTCTGGTTGACCGCCTCGACGTCGAAGCCGGGATAGTCGGTCTGGTCCATCAACTCCTTGGTGTAGTCGCCCTGGAACCAGATCATCTGCTCGGCGTCCTCGAGCGTTTCCTCGCGGGCGCGCCATTTCGCGCCATGCGCCGCCATCGCCTCCGCCGAGGGCAACTTGATGCGGCCCATGATGACGTCGCGCGCGAACCAGGCCTGCGCGTCGAACATGTTGAACGTGTAGAACTGGTCCTGCATGCCGATGTACGAAAGCTTCGGGTTCTTCTCCCAGACGACGCCCTCATAGAGGTCCAGCGGCCACATGCGGTTGGCGGTCTTGAGCTTGAGATCGTCGGTGAGGAAGGGGAAGGAATGGAGGTAGCCGGTGCACAGGATGATGGCGTCGACATCCTTGGTCGTGCCGTCCTTGAAATGCGCTGTCTTGCCGACGACCTTCTGCAACAGCGGCACCTCTTTCCAATTCTCGGGCCATTTGAAGCCCATCGGCTTCGAGCGGTAGCTGGAGGTGATCGATTTCGCGCCGTATTTGTAGCATTGCGAGCCGATGTCCTCGGCCGAATAGGAACGGCCGATGATCAGGATGTCCTTGCCCTTGAACTCCATGGCGTCGCGGAAATCGTGGCTGTGCAGGATGCGGCCGTTGAAGGTCGAGAAGCCTTCGAAATAGGGCACGTTGGGCACGGAGAAATGCCCCGAAGCGACGACGACATTGTCGAACTCCTCGGAGTAAGTCACGTCATTGGTGCGGTCATGCGCGGTAACCGTGAATTTCTTCGTCTCGTCGGAGAAGGTGACCATGCGCACCGGGCTGTTGAAGCGCACCCATTTGCGCAGGCCCGACTTCTCGACGCGGCCCTTGATGTAATCCCACAGCACGGCGCGCGGCGGATAGGAGCCGATCGGCCGGCCGAAATGCTCCTCGAACGTGTAGTCGGCGAATTCCAGGCATTCCTTCGGACCGTTCGACCAGAGGTAGCGGTACATCGAGCCGTGGACGGGGTCGCCATGTTCGTCGAGGCCGGTGCGCCAGGTGTAGTTCCACAGGCCGCCCCAGTCGGACTGCTTTTCAAAGCAGACGATCTCGGGAATGTCGGCGCCCTTGTCGGCGGCCGACTTGAAGGCCCTGAGCTGGGCCAGACCGGACGGTCCGGCTCCGATAACGGCAACGCGAGTGTTCATTCCGAGCCTCCTCTTTTTTGATTTCCCCAGCGAAACAAATTTCACTGGCAGTGACAGTAATTGGCCGCTTGGTGCTGTCAACAGACATCTGCGGGAACGGCATTTGCGCACAGCGGATTCCTGGCGAAAAACCTGCGGCAGCCGCGATGGCTGCACTGCCGTGTGCGACATAAGATGACTTGCCGTTGCGGTTGCGCTCTGTACCGGCACCTGACATGTTCACCTTGAGTGAAATAAATCCTGACGATCGGGGGGCACATGGCAAAGGCAATTTCGGATACCAAGGCTCCCGCGAGCGCAAAGGCAAAACCGTCACCGAAAGTGTCGGCGGACGGCAGGACCATCCGCGCGCCACTGACACAAAACCCGCACGCCATTCGCGACACCCGCGAAAAAGTGCTGGAGGTCGCGATCGGCCGCGAGGTGCGGGCCTTCCGCAAGAAGCTCGGCATCACCGTCGCGGATCTCGCGGTTGCCACCGACATTTCGCTGGGCATGCTGTCGAAGATCGAGAATGGCATCACCTCGCCGTCGCTCACCACCTTGCAGGCGCTGTCGCGGGCGCTCGGCGTTCCCGTCACCGCCTTCTTCCGCCGCTTCGAGGAGGAGCGAAGTGCTGTCTTCGTCAAGGCCGGCCAAGGCCTCGATGTCGAACGCCGCGGCACGCGCGCCGGCCACCAATACAATCTGCTCGGCCATATCGGCTCGAACACCAGCGGCGTCGTCGTCGAGCCCTATCTGATCACGCTGACCGAGGATTCCGACGTGTTCCCGACTTTCCAGCATGAGGGCATGGAGTTCCTCTACATGCTCGAGGGCGAGGTCGTTTACCGGCACGGCAGCAACCTCTATCCGATGAAGCCTGGCGACAGCCTGTTCTTCGACGCCGACGCACCGCACGGGCCCGAACAACTGACGAAGCTGCCGATGCGCTATTTGTCGATTATTTGCTATCCGCAGAATAGTGCGGGGTAAGTGGCCGATCTCCCCCACGTGGGGGAGATTGGTTACGTGGAGAGCAGCGCCAATACCAGCAATTCATTCCGGCCCAAACCCCGGGCTCGTCGCACTCCCATCATCCAGCTTCGACAGCCACTCGACAAGCGTCGACCGATACCGGGTCAGGCCTTTGTAATTGGCCAGTTCCTCGGGCAGATCGCGGATCACGCGGTGCAGGCGCCGTGCCCATTTCGGCTGCGTCACCAGCTCGTCCATCTTGATCAGGTAGCAGCGGATCGGGAAGACGATGCCGTTGGAGCGCGGCAGGCGCCAGAAGCTTTGCAGTTCGACCCGCAGATGCACCTTGTCGCCGACATTCTCGGGCGTCACGGTCGTGCGGTCCGGTCCCCATTTGTGATAATTTTCGGGGCTGGTATCGAGGCGCGGATTGATGGTCATCGTCCAGTTCAGGCGCCTGGCCGGTTTGCCCTGCTGGATGTTGGTGAGAAATTTTAGCGCCCTGACGAAAATTCCCTTCTCATGCGCCAGCGGCACCGGGGCGTGCCACTCGAAGAAATTCATGCCGATGTCGAAATCGAGCGACCAGTCGGCCTGGGTGGTGACCATGCCGGCATCCATCCACAGATTGCCGTCGCGCTGGTCGAGTATGCAGAAATCGCCCTGGCTCTGGCGGGTGATGTATTCCATCGGCCCGTAAGGCAAGGTCGAGGTGTCGCCGAAGGTGAAGGTGTCGTCGATGCCGAGCGGCCGGTTGATCCAGCGCCAGCGGTCGCCATCGCGCGTCAGCGTGAAATGCTCGGGATAGCCCAGCGCCTGCTGCTCCATCAAAAGTTCCAGCAGGTCCCAGCCGGCGAGCGTCATGTGCGGCAGCGACTGGCAGCGCAGCGGATCCTCGGCAAGCACCAGTGCGCGGTCCTGCATCTCGGCGACATAGTGCTCGTCGACGTCGATCAGGTTCTCCAGCACCGAGCCTTTCGGGCCGACGACATGCGGCTCGATGTTGACCGCGTACATGTAGCTGTCTTCGTGGAACGGGAACGGAAACCGCCTGATGTGCTCAGGGCTGTTCCTGAAGGTGAAGTCGTCGCGGAACGTTTCCTTGCGAAAGGTGATGCCCATGATTTCCTCCTAGAGGGGGATGCCCGCTCTATCTCTTTGTTTTAACCGCATTTCTGCGACGCCAAGCGTACTAGCTTGGCTGCAAAATGCTCTATCGCTCCAGCACCAGCGACCGGCCTTCGAAGCGCGACACGCACGGCATGATCTTCCTGCCCGAACGGTGGTCTTCCTCACTCAGCCAATGGTCGTTGTGGATGAACTTGCCGTCACAAGAGATGACGTTGGTCTCGCATTGGCCGCAGACGCCGCCACGGCAGAGATAGGGCGGATCGACGCCGGCGGCTTCGATGGCTTCGAGCAGGCTCTGCTGCTCGCCGACGCGGATGGTCTTGCCGCTGACGGCAAGCATCACGTCGAACGGCAGGCCGGGCTGCGGCGCCGCGAAATGCTCGTAGTGCACTGTCTCCGGCGGCCAGCCGAGCGCGGCAGCCCGCTCGCGCACCCAGTTAATCATGCCGGCGGGGCCGCAGACATAGAGATGCGTGCCGAGCGGCTGCGAGGACAGCATCCGGTCGAGTTCTATGCGCTCCTCGCGGTCATCGTGATAGAGCCTGACTCGACGGCCGTAGCGCTCCCGCAGCACGTCGGCATAGGTGCCGAGCGAGGCGGTGCGGCAGGTGTAGTGCAGTTCGAAATTGCCGCCTTCGCCCGCCAGTTGCGCGGTCTGGGCCATGAACGGCGTGATGCCGATGCCGCCGGCCAGCATCAGGTGCTTTTTGGCCCTGAGATCGAGTGAGAACAGATTGACGGGATAGCTGATCACCATCTCCAGGCCCGGCTTGACCGACCTGTGCATGAACAGCGAGCCGCCACGACCGACATCGTCGCGGCGCACCGAGATGGTGTATTCGCGCGTGTCGAGCGGCGAGCCCATCAGCGAATAGGGATTGAGCCTTGTGCGCTCGCCATCGCGCATCTCGACCACGACATGGGCGCCGCCGGAAAAGGTCGGCAACAGCTCACCATCACGCCGGCGAAAATGGAAACGGGTGACCAAGTCGTTGACCGGGACGACATCGCTGACGACGACGTCGAGCTTGGTGGTTCCGGTGCTCATCGAAAGATCTCCTCCATGGGAGGAATTTCACTGCGATCTTCGGCATTGATGCAGACGCCCTGGAACGCGGCGAGGCGCCTTGAATAGTGATCGCGTACCAACAGAAGCAGGCCACAATGCGAACAGGTCGCCGGCTGCGTCGTGACATTCTCGGTGATGCCCTTGCAGTGCACGCACTGCATGCGCCTTGCCAGCGAGCCGCGATGCTCGGTCTGCATGGAGGTATGATCGATGCCGGCTTCGAGCGCCACCTGCATGGCCTGGCCGATCAGCCCTTCGGTGCCGGCGAGATAGAGGCGCAGACCCATATGCGCGTTGGTCAGCGTCTGCCTCAGACGTGGCAGCAGACTGGCGAAGGACGGCGCGATGTGCAATTGCGCCGGCTTCAACGCTTCGAGAGCGGCAACGTATTGGCCGTCAGGACCGGGAATGAAGACGATTTCGGCCCCGTCGAAGAACCCGCCCGGAGCCCTGGCGGCCATGTCCGTTATCGCGAGCGCGCCTTCCGCATCCGCTAGGAAAAGATGATGCGTGCCGGGCTGCGGAGACAAGGTCCCGTAAATCGGCCGGCTGATGATGGTCTTGGCTGCCATTCTGTCTTTGTGCCTCGAAACCCCTCGTCGATTATGCCTCAGCCTTTCGCCGTGCGCTTGGTCTTCTTGGGATCGTCGAACGGCAAGGGCTGCGCCGTCGCCTTGATGGGACCGCTCTTGTTGCGGATTTCGAGCTTGGTGTCCTTGACCGCGCAGTCGACGTCGAGCCGGGCGATGCCCATCGATTTCTCGACCAGCGGCGAATACATGGCGCAGGTGACCACGCCGACCTTTTTGCCGTCGCGATAGATCGGAGCGCCTTCATCGGCCGGTTCCCTGCCGTCGAGCAGGACGCCGTAGATCTTGAAGCGCTCCTTGCCTTTCAGGCGATAGTGCTCTTCGGCGCCGCGGAACCCGGTCTTGCCGGGGCTGACGGTGAAGTCGAGCCCGAGTTCCCAAAGCGTGTCGCCGGGGCCTTCGTTCTCGAACGGGTATTTCTGCGAATTGTCATAGGGGTAGAACAAGAGGTAGCTCTCGACGCGCAGCATATCGAGGGTGGTGAAGCGGCACGGAATGATGCCGGCGCCCTTGCCCTCGTCGAGGATCCTGTCCCAGATCGTGCCGGCATCCTGGCCACGGCAGAAGATCTCGTATCCGCGCTCGCCCGTATAGCCGGTGCGCGAGATCATGACGGGGAAGCCGAACAGCTGCGTCTGCATGTGATGGAAATAGTTGAGGTCGCGGATGCCGGACACGTGCTTGGCCAGATAGTCGACCGCCGCCGGCCCTTGCAGCGACAAATCGTGCAGATTGTCGTCGAAGCGCAGCGACACGTCGCGGCCCATCGCCGCCCGCTGCAGTTCCTCGTGGCCGGTGCCCGAGCCGTGCACCACCATCCAGGAATTCGGTCCCGTGCGGTAGAGGATGCAGTCGTCGGTGAACTTTCCCGCTTCGTTCAGCATGCAGGCATAGGCCGACTTGCCGGGATAGATTTTTTCGACGTCACGCGTTGTGGCGAGGTCGATGAGATGCGAGGCGTGCGGCCCTGTGATGTGCACCTTCTTCAGGCCGGAAACATCCATGAGCCCGGCCTTGGTGCGGATGGCGATATATTCCTCATCGGCATCCTTGTCGTAGGTCCAGGCGGTCCCCATACCGCTCCAGTCTTCGAGTTTCGACCCCAGAGCGCGATGGCGATCCGCCAGGGTTGAAAATCTCCAGGATGCCGTCATCCGCTCGTCCTCCGTTCGAAAATCCTGCTGTTCCCTGCTCCTTTGCCTGAGGCCGGAGCTTTGGATGGAATATTGACCGCAAACGCGGGAAGCCTGCAATCCCCTTGAAGCAAATAATTTCATTGTCAGGCAAAATTGTTCACTCGAAACGAGCGGTTAACGCAACGTAAATTGGTCTTGACAAGTCCGAGATTCGGGCGGAACTTATGAAAAAAATTTCACTCTCTTGAAAGAGGGCGGCGGGCGGTGGATTCGGAACCGGACGTCGGCAAAGAAGGGGAAAACCGATGTCAGACCTGCAGCAGCGCATCGAGGCGCTGTACCGCTCCGACTTGCGCGGATCCGCGCTCCTGATCGTCTGCCTGTGGGCGACGATCCTCTTCGTCCTCTTCATGACATGGCCATACATTCCGCAGGGCGGCATCAAGGCCGTCGTCGCCCTGGCCGCCGCCGCGGTGCTCATCTTCAACACGGCAGCCATCCTGGCGATGGTCAAACACTACAAGGAAGACAAGGAGTTCATCTACGGGCTCGACATCAAGAACGCCGACGCATCCCGCAACCGCAAGTCCTGAGGGGAGAAACAATGTCCCGCTATACGCCGCCGGAGCAGAGCAAGGCCGGGCAAGTCTTCGATATCGCCGTTGTCGTGGTCGCCATCTTCGTGGCGCTGTGGCTGCCGCTGAAGCTTGGTCTTGCCGGTGCCGCGAAATCCATCGATGCGCTCGATGCCAAGACCTGGGAAGCGCTCGGGCAGAATCCGACCATGGCGTCGATCTGGGAAAAGCTCGGCTATACGCCGGAGACCGCGCACGACGTCATCCAGAACCGGTTCCACTACATCATCGACTGGCCGACGCTGATCATCATGGCGGCCGTGCTGATCGGTTATTTCGTGTTCCTGTTCCGGGCATCCGACCGCGAATATCGCGATGTCATCAACGAAAAGTTCGACGACAAATAGAGTTTGACGACGAAGAATTTGGGGACACGATCATGTGGGTGGCACTCTCTTACGCATGCTGGGGCATCTCGATCGTGCTCGCGCTTTGGATGCTCTACGACTGGTTCAAGGTCGATACGAACTACTCCGAGGACGTTCTGACCTCGTCGCGCGAAGGCGAGCTTGAAGCCGTTTCCGAAAAACACCGGATCTGAGTGGGGATTGATCGATGACGGTCGCGCTTGAAACCACCACCACAATTCACGGCGATCGGGTATCGCTGCTTCGGGTGCTTGGCCCGGCCCATGTCTGGGCGCTCGGTGTCGGCATCGTTCTGGTCGGCGAGTTCACCGGCTGGAATTTCTCGGCCGACAAGGGCGGCGCGCTGGCGGCCCTGATCGTGTGCTGGGTCGTCGGGCTGCTCTACACCTCGGTGGCCATGATCGATTCCGAGGTGACGTCGACGGTGGCCGCCGCCGGCGGCCAATATGCGCAGGCCAAGCACATCGTTGGCCCGCTGATGGCGTTCAACGTCGCGCTCTTCCTGGTTTTTGCCTACACGATGCTGGAAGTGTCCGATGCCATCCTGCTCGGCGACACCATCGTCGCCAAGGCGGGAGTCGAAGGGCTAACCCACAATTCCTTCATCGCCGCCACCATCGTGGTTCTGGCCTGGCTCAACTATCGCGGCGTGCTGATGACGCTCAACGTCAACTTCGTCATAACGGCCATCGCCTATGTCTCGATCGTCGTCCTGTTCTTCTCGGTCAGCCCGTGGACGCAAGGCGCGGTGCTGAAGCTCAACGAACTGGTCACTCCAGGCAACGCGCTGCCCTATGGCTGGATCGGCGTCATCGCCGCCTTCCAGTTCGGCATCTGGTATTATCTCGGCATCGAAGGCACCACGCAGGCGGCCGAGGAAGTGCGCTCGCCGGCACGTTCCCTGCCCTACGGCACCATGGCCGGCATGATCACGCTTCTGATCGCCGCCGCCATGACCTGGTATGTCTGCGCCTCGCTGATGCCTTGGGAATATCTCGGCATCACCTATTATCCGCTCTGGGATGCCGGCAAGCTGACCGGAAGCCCGCTGCTGGAGAACCTTCTGTTCATAGCGACGCTGCTCGCCGCGCTTGCCTCCGCCAATGGCTGCATCAACGACGCGGCGCGCGCCTGGTTCTCGCTCGGCCGCGACCGCTATCTGCCGAGCTGGTTTTCGGCGGTCCATCCGAAATACCGCACGCCCTACCGGTCGATCCTGTTCCTGCTGCCAATCGCACTGGCCTTCGCATTCATCGCCGATCTCAACCAGGCGATCACCTTCTCGATCCTGTCGGGCGTGCTGCAATACACTTTCATGAGCATCAACATCATGATGTTCAGGAAGAAGTGGCCGCTGGGCTCGATCCGCCGCGGCTACACGCACCCCTTCCATCCGCTGCCGGCAATCGTCCTGTTCTGCCTGTGCGTGGTGACCTTCTTCGCCATCTTCCTCGGCTTCGGCTCGCAGTTGATCGCCATGGTCGCCTTCTATTTCCTGATCTCGCTGTGGTTCCATTTCTACCGCTACAAATTCGTGCGGCGGGGCGACCAGTTCACCATGCCGTGGCCGAAGCCGCAGGGCTATTGATGGGAGTAGGCCCGCCCAGGATCGGACGGGCCTTGCACGAAAAAATGTCGGAAGTGACATCAGCACTGCTTGCCGGGGCAATTGTCCTGGCTCTCGTCCTTCATTTTGCGTGGCTGGCACGCCGCAGCCGCGACAGGGCCTCGGCAGCGCTCGCCGACGACGATGCCAGCATTCGCACCGTCGTCGCGGACGCGGCCAATGTCTCGGACGGCACCGCCGGCGTCATCACCTGGGAAGGTTCGTGGAACGGCCAACGCGTCCAGTTGCGCACCATCGTCGACACGCTGGCGACGCGGAAACTGCCGGCGCGCTGGCTTAGTGTTTCGATCACCGAGAAGGTCGCGGTACCCGCCATTTTCGATATGATGATGCGGCCGGGCTCACCGACGACCTTCTCCAATTTCGATCATCTGGACCATACGCTGCCGAAAGCTCCGGGATTTCCAGCCGAAGCGGTGCTGCGGACGGATCGCAGAGGCACGCGTTTCCCGCAAGGCATCATCGCCGGTCATCTTGAAATCTTTGCGGATGGCCGCGCCAAGGAGCTGCTGATCACGCCAAACGGAGTGCGCATCGTGTGGCTGCTGGCCGAGGCGGAGCGGGCACGCTACGGCGTCTTCCGGCAAGCAGCGTTCGGTGACACGCGGATCGATGCGACGCTGATCGAGCGGCTGCTCGTCTCTCTCTCGAAGCTGCGGGACGCCATCAACCAAGGCGAACGGCAGGTGGCATGAGCACTTCAAACACATCGCCGGCACCCGTGAGCCCTTATCTCGTCATGGGCGCCGCAATCGTGCTGCCGGCAAGCGGTCATGTCATTCTTGGCGTACCCGTGCGCGGACTGCAGTTCCTTTTCTTCATGGTCATCCTGGCCTGGGTGACCGCCAAGATTTCGCCGCCGGATGCGAGCTTCGTCGGCCGTCATGCGGGCGGCTTTCTGATCTATGCGCTGTCGATCCTCGACGCCTACAAGATCGCCCGCATCCGTACCGCCAAATGGGCTCATAATGCCCGACCGCAGGGCGATAATACGCAGAGTGGCATTGAGCCGCATACGTAATCAGAGGAAAATTTTTTTCATCCCATTGAATTCCAGGATTTCATTCGGTACATCATCTCTAGTCACAAACGTCGGGAGGCTGACATGTGCGGAATCGTTGGACTTTTCCTGAAGGACAAGGCGCTGGAGCCGAAGCTCGGCGCTATGCTGTCGGAGATGCTGGTATCGCTCAGCGATCGCGGCCCTGACAGCGCCGGCATCGCCATCTATGGCGCGACATCAGGCAACGAGGCCAAGATCACCATCCAGTCGCCGAAGCCGGAACGCGATTTCCGCGGCCTGGACGCCGAACTCGCCAAGGCTCTCGGAGCGCCGGTGAGCATTGCGGTCAAATCGACACACGCGGTGGTCAGGACCACGCCCGACAAGGTCGACGCGGCGCGTGAAGCCCTTCAGTCGCTCAGGCCCGACATCCGCATCATGGGCGCCGGCGAAGCGGTGGAGATCTACAAGGAAGTCGGCCTGCCCGAAGCTGTCGTCGATCGCTTCGATGTCCGCAAGATGACCGGCACGCATGGCATCGGCCACACCCGCATGGCGACGGAATCGGCGGTGACGACGATGGGCGCGCATCCATTCTCGACGGGTGCCGACCAGTGCCTGGTGCACAATGGTTCGTTGTCCAACCACAACAATGTCCGCCGCGAGCTGGTGCGCGAAGGCATGAAATTCGAGACCGAGAACGATACCGAGGTGGCGGCCGCCTACCTTTCCTCGCAGATGGCCCATGGCAAGAACCTCGGCGAGGCACTGGAAGGCACGCTCTCCGACCTCGACGGCTTCTTCACCTTCGTCGTCGGCACCAAGAACGGTTTTGGCGTGGTGCGCGATCCGATCGCCTGCAAGCCCGCCGTGATGGCCGAGACCGACCAGTATGTCGCCTTCGGCTCGGAATATCGCGCGCTGACCAAACTGCCCGGCATAGACAATGCGAGGGTCTGGGAACCGGAGCCCGCAACCGTCTATTTCTGGGAGCATTGAGTTCATGCCGGCAACCTCCAAGGCAATGCGCGACAGCCATGCGCGCGTCTTCGACCTCGACGTCCTGTCGCTGCGCGAACTCAACCAGGCGCTGCACAATCTGGCTCCCGGCTCGAACGAGACGGCGTGGGAAGTGCTCAACCCGAAAGGCAGCCATTCGGTCGCCGTCGGCGTCGACCAGCCCGTCAGCATCGATGTGCGCGGCAGCGTCGGCTATTACTGCGGCGGCATGAATTCGGGCAGCGCGATCACCGTGCATGGTTCGGCCGGCCCGGGCGTCGGCGAGAACATGATGTCGGGTTCCATCGTCATCAAGGGCGACGCCAGCCAGTATGCCGGCGCCACCGGCAAGGGTGGGCTGCTGGTCATCGAAGGCAATGCGTCGTCGCGCTGCGGCATCTCAATGAAGGGCATCGACATCGTCGTGCACGGCAATATCGGCCACATGTCGGCCTTCATGGCGCAGTCCGGCAATCTCGTGGTGCTGGGCGATGCCGGCGACGCGCTGGGCGATTCCATCTACGAGGCGCGGCTCTTCGTACGCGGCAAGGTCGACAGCCTGGGCGCCGACTGCATTGCCAAGGAGTTGCGGCCCGAGCATCTGGAGTTGCTGCAGGGTCTGCTGGATCGCGCCGGCGTGACCGGCGTCAAGCCGTCGGAGTTCAAGCGCTACGGCTCGGCGCGCACGCTCTACAATTTCAATATCGACAACGCCGACGCGTATTGAGGCAGCATGACCTATCGCAACCCGCCGACGACGCCGCGCAAATCCGCGACCTTCGACGACTACACGCTTTCCGAAATCCGCCGCGCCGCGGCGACCGGCATCTACGATATCAGAGGTGCCGGCGCCAAACGCAAGCTGCCGCATTTCGATGATCTTCTGTTTCTCGGCGCCTCGATTTCGCGCTATCCGCTGGAAGGCTACCGCGAGCGCTGCGACACGTCAGTGGTGCTGGGGTCGCGGCATGCGAAGAAGCCGATCGAACTAAAGATCCCGATCACCATCGCCGGCATGAGCTTCGGCTCGCTATCCGGCCCGGCCAAGGAAGCGCTCGGGCGCGGCGCGACGCTGTCGGGCACATCGACTACGACCGGCGATGGCGGCATGACCGAGGAAGAACGCGGTCATTCCAAGCAACTGGTCTATCAGTACCTGCCGTCGCGCTATGGCATGAACCTGCGCGACCTGCGCCGCGCCGATGCCATCGAAGTCGTCGTCGGCCAGGGCGCCAAGCCCGGCGGCGGCGGCATGCTGCTTGGCCAGAAAATTTCCGATCGCGTCGCCGAGATGCGGACGCTGCCGAAAGGCATCGACCAGCGCTCGGCCTCGCGCCACCCCGACTGGACCGGCCCGGACGACCTTGAGATCAAGATCCTCGAATTGCGTGAAATCACCGACTGGGAAAAGCCGATCTACGTCAAGGTCGGTGGCGCCCGCCCCTACTATGATACGGCACTCGCGGTGAAGGCCGGCGCCGATGTCGTGGTGGTCGACGGCATGCAGGGCGGCACGGCGGCGACGCAGGAAGTGTTCATCGAAAATGTCGGCCAGCCGACGCTCGCCTGTATCAGGCCAGCCGTGCAGGCGCTGCAGGATCTCGGCATGCACCGCAAGGTGCAGCTGATCGTCTCCGGCGGCATCCGCAACGGCGCCGATGTCGCCAAGGCGCTGGCGCTCGGCGTCGACGCGGTGTCGATCGGCACGGCGGCACTCGTGGCGCTCGGCGACAATGATCCCCGCTGGGAGGCGGAGTACAACGAACTCGGCACCACCTCAGGCGCCTATGACGACTGGCATGAGGGCAAAGACCCTGCCGGCATCACCACGCAGGATCCGGAACTGATGAAGCGGGTCGACCCCGTGGCCGCCGGGCGCCGGCTGGCGAACTATTTGAAGGTGATGACGCTGGAGGCGCAGACCATCGCCCGCGCCTGCGGCAAGAACAGCCTGCACAATCTCGAACCCGAGGACCTCGTCGCATTGACGATCGAGGCCGCCGCCATGGCCGGCGTGCCGCTGGCCGGCACCAACTGGATACCGGGAAAGAACGGCTTCTAGAACACATCCAAAGACATAAGCGAGGAACTATAATGGGGAACGATCTCGCCGCATTCGCCAAAGAGAACGGCGTCAAATATTTCATGATTTCCTACACTGACCTGTTCAGTGGCCAGCGCGCCAAGCTGGTGCCGGCGCAGGCGATCGCCGACATGCAGAAGGACGGTGCGGGCTTCGCCGGGTTCGCCACCTGGCTCGATCTGACGCCGGCGCATCCCGACATGCTGGCGGTGCCGGATCCAGACTCGGTCATCCAGCTGCCATGGAAACCGGAAGTCGCCTGGGTCGCCGCCAACTGCATCATGGACGACAAGGAGGTCGGCCAGGCGCCGCGCAACACGCTGAAGCGGCTGATCGCCGAGGCAGCCGCCGACGGCATGCATGTCAAGACCGGCGTCGAGGCCGAGTTCTTCCTGATCTCGCCGGACGGCAAGGCGATCTCCGACGAATACGACACGGCTTCGAAGCCTTGCTATGACCAGCAGGCGGTGATGCGCCGTTACGATGTCATCGCCGAGATCTGCGACCACATGCTGGCGCTCGGCTGGGGTGCCTACCAGAACGATCACGAGGACGCCAACGGCCAGTTCGAGATGAACTGGGCCTTCGACGACGCGTTGCCGACCGCCGACAAGCACTCCTTCTTCAAGTTCATGGTCAAGTCGATCGCTGAAAAGCATGGGCTGCGCGCGACTTTCATGCCCAAACCCTTCCAGGGCCTGACCGGCAATGGCTGCCATGCCCATATCTCGGTGTGGGACGAGACCGGCAAGACCAATGTGTTTGCCGACAAGTCGATGGAACTCGGCCTCTCGGCCAAGGGCAAGAATTTCCTCGGCGGCATCATGAAGCACGCTTCGGCGCTTGCCGCGATCACCAATCCGACGGTGAATTCTTACAAGCGCATCAACGCGCCGCGCACCATTTCGGGCGCGACCTGGGCGCCGAACACGGTGACCTGGACCGGCAACAACCGCACCCACATGGTGCGCGTGCCGGGGCCGGGCCGCTTCGAGCTGCGCCTGCCCGACGGCGCGGCCAACCCGTATTTGCTGCAGGCCGTCATCATCGCCGCCGGCCTCGACGGCATCCGCTCCAAGGCCGATCCCGGCAAGCGCTACGACATCGACATGTACCAGCTCGGCCATACCGTCACGGATGCGCCGAAACTGCCGCTCAACCTGCTCGACGCGCTGCGCGAGTTCGACCACGACAAATCGCTCAAGGCGGCGCTGGGTGAGGAATTTTCGTCGGCATACCTAAAGCTGAAGCACCAGGAATGGAATTCCTATGCTTCGCACTTCACGCAGTGGGAGCGCGACCACACGCTGGATATCTAAGCTCCAACGCGTAGGGCGAGCGGCCTTGGAATAATTTTATGAAATACTCGATCTTCTCGCTCGCCCGCGCCGCTCTTTCCGGCCACAAGAACTGGCAACGCACCTGGCGCGACGCCGCGCCGAAGGATCGCTATGACGTCGTGATCATCGGCGGTGGCGGCCATGGGCTGGCCACCGCCTGGTTCCTGGCCAGCGAGTTCGGCATCAAAAATGTCGCGGTGCTGGAAAAGGGCTGGATCGGCTCCGGCAATGCCGGCCGCAACACCACCATCATTCGCTCCAATTACGGCCTGCCCGGCAATACCGGCTTCTACGAATTATCGATGAAGCTGTGGGAGCGGATGGAGCAGGACCTCAACTACAACGCGATGGTCAGCCAGCGCGGCGTCATCAACCTCTACCATTCCGACGCGCAGCGCGACGCCTATGCGCGGCGCGGCAACACCATGCGCATCAACGGTATCGACGCCGAACTGCTCGACCTGGCGGCGGTCAGGAAGATGATCCCGTTCCTGAATTTCGACAATGCGCGCTTTCCCGTGCAGGGCGGGCTGCTGCAACGGCGCGGCGGCACCGCGCGGCACGACGCCGTGGCCTGGGGCTACGCCCACGCTGCCAGCGAACTCGGCGTCGACATCATCCAGAACTGCGAAGTCACCGGCTTTGTTAGGGACGCCAACGGCAAGGTGACCGGCGTCGAGACGTCGCGCGGCAGGATCGGCGCCGGCAAGGTCGGCATGGCAGTAGCCGGCTCTTCGTCTCGCGTCGCGGCAATGGCCGGCCTGCGGCTGCCGATCGAAAGCCATGTGCTGCAGGCCTTCGTCTCGGAGGCGATCAAGCCTCTCATTCCCGGTGTCATGACCTTCGGCGCCGGCCACTTCTATGTCAGCCAGTCCGACAAGGGCGGGCTGGTCTTCGGCGGCGACATCGACGGCTACAATTCCTACGCCCAGCGCGGCAACATGCCTGTCATGGAAGATGTCTGCGAGGGCGGCATGGCGCTGATGCCGATGATCGGCCGCGTGCGCCTGCTGCGCCAATGGGGCGGCATCATGGACATGTCGATGGATGGTTCGCCGATCATCGACAAGACACCGGTCGACGGGCTCTACCTCAACGCCGGCTGGTGCTATGGCGGCTTCAAGGCGACACCTGGCTCAGGCTTTGTCTTCGCCCATCTGCTTGCCCGCGATGAATCGCATGAGGAGGCCGCCCGCTTCCGTCTCGACCGGTTCCGGTCTGGCGCTGTCATCGACGAAAAGGGCCAGGGCGCCCAACCGAACCTGCACTGAAGGCGGCTGGAACCATGCGCATCACCTGTCCCTTCTGCGGCGAACGCGAACTCGGCGAATTCACCTATCTCGGCGACGCCAAGCCGGTGCGGCCGGCAGCTGGAGCATCGGAAGGTGAGGTCTACGATTACGTCTATCTGCGCGACAACATCGCCGGCGTGATGGACGAGAACTGGTATCACGGCGGCGGTTGCCGGGCTTGGCTGAAAGTCACCCGCAACACGCTGACGCACGAGATTTCGGCGGTCGAACCAGCGGCAGGTGCCGGCGCTAGGCAGGTCGCGAAATGAGGTTTCCTATCGAACTCGGCGCTGCCCCTCACCTGCCTGCCGGCATCCTCTCCCCGTATAGGGACGGGGAGAGGGGCGCTGCCATCGCCGGTTTCGCCAATCGCCAGCGTTGCAGGAAGAGAGCCAGCATCGCGGCCAGCCGCCTTCGCCCCGTCACTATACGGGGCGAAGTGCCCGACAGGGCGATGAGGCGCGGCGCCGACCTTCCGATTGTGAGGCGTGCATCGTGACTTCCTTTCAACCCAATCGCCTCGCCGACGGCGGTCTTGTCGACCGCTCGGCGCCGCTCAACTTCAGTTTCGACGGCAAGAGCTTCTCCGGTTTCAAAGGCGACACGCTTGCCTCGGCATTGGTTGCCAACGGCGTCAAGCTGGTTGGCCGCTCGTTCAAGTATCACCGCCCGCGCGGCATTCTGACCGCTGGCTCGGAAGAGCCCAACGCGCTGGTCGAATTGCGCGGCGGTGCACGGCGCGAGCCGAACACCAAGGCGACGACGGCGGAGCTCTATGAAGGGCTCGACGCCGCCAGCCAGAACCGCTGGCCGTCGCTCGACTTCGACGTGATGTCGGTCAACCAGCTGTTCGCGCCGATCTTCGTCGCCGGTTTTTACTACAAGACCTTCATGTGGCCGGCGAAGTTCTGGGAAGCGATCTATGAGCCGGCGATCCGCCGTGCCGCCGGTCTTGGCCGCGCCGCGGGCATCGCCGATCCAGACCATTACGACAAGGCCTGGGCGCATTGCGACGTGCTGATCGCCGGCTCTGGCCCGACTGGCCTCGCGGCCGCCCTCGCAGCAGGCCGCAGCGGCGCCCGCGTCATCCTGTGCGAAGAGGATTTTGTCCTCGGCGGCCGGCTGCTTGCCGATGGCGGCATGATCGACGGATTGCCTGCCGCCGAATGGATTGCGCGCACGCTCAGTGAGCTTGCCGCCATGCCCGATGTCCGCATCATGACGCGCACGACGCTGTTCGGCGTCTATGATGGCGGCACCTACGGCGCGATCGAGCGCGTCAACGACCACCTGCCCTCGCCGCCGGAGCACCAGGTGCGCCAGCGGCTATGGCGGATCGTGGCCAAGCGCTGCGTCGTCGCGGCGGGCGCGCTCGAACGGCCAATCGTCTTTGCCGGCAACGACACGCCGGGCGTGATGATGGCGTCCGCCATGCGCAGCTATATCGCACGTTACGCCGCGGCGCCGGCCAAGCGCATCGCCCTGTTCACCAACAATGAGGATGGCTGGCGCACGGTCGAGACGGCACTCGGCGCCGGGCTGCAGGTCGCTGCCGTGATCGACGCGCGCGCGGAAATCGCGCCCGAGCAGCGCTCGCTTGCCAGCAAGAGCGGCTTTCCCGTCCTGCATGGCACCGTCAGCGGCATCGACGGCGGCAAGAATGGCGTGCGCAAGATTTCCGTCGCACTCACCGGCGGCGCGCGTGCCGAAGTAGAAGCCGATGGGCTTGCCGTTTCCGGCGGCTGGAACCCGGCGGTCGGGCTCACCTCCTATCATCGCGGGCGACCGAAATGGCGCGACGACATCGCCGCCTTCGTGCCCGACGGCGCGCCGCCCGGCATGGTTGCCGCGGGTGCCGCCAACGGCGCCTTCGGACTTGGCGCCTGCCTGCGCGAAGGATTTGCGGCGGGCGCGGCGGCGGCACGTGATGCCGGACACGGCAATGGTACAGGCTCCACGCCGGTGGCCGACGACCAAGCCTTTTCGCTCACGCCGCTGTGGCATGTCGCGGGCAAGGGCAAAGCCTTTGTCGACCAGCAGCATGATGTCACCGCATCGGATATCGAGCTGGCGCAGCGCGAAGGTTTTGAATCGGTCGAGCACCTGAAGCGCTACACCACGCTCGGCATGGCAACCGACCAGGGCAAGACTTCGAACGTCGCCGGCCTCGCCATCATGGCGGCGGTCACAGGCAAATCCATTCCCGAGACCGGCACGACAATCTACCGGCCGCCCTATGTGCCGGTCGCCATAGGCGCCTTCGCCGGCCATCATCGCGACGAGACTTTTCACGCGACGCGGCTGACGCCGTCGCATCACTGGGCCGCCGAACAGGGCGCGATCTTCGTCGACACCGGTCTGTGGAAACGCGCGCAATGGTATCCGCGCGCCGGCGAGAAGGACTGGCTGGAATCGGTGACCCGCGAGGTCAAGGCAGTGCGCTCCGGCGTCGGCTTCTGCGATGTCTCGACGCTTGGCAAGATCGACGTGCATGGCGCCGACGCCGGCGCCTTCCTCGACCGCGTCTACATCAATACCTTCTCCAATCTTGCGGTGGGAAAAGCGCGCTACGGACTGATGCTGCGCGAGGACGGCATCGTCTACGATGACGGCACCACGTCGCGTCTGGCCGAGGACCACTATTTCCTGACCACCACCACGGCCAAGGCCGGACTGGTGATGCAGCATCTCGAATTCTGCCGGCAGGTGCTGTTCCCTGAATTCGATGTCCAGCTGACTTCGGTCTCCGACCAGTGGGCGCAATTTTCGATCGCCGGACCCAAAACCCGCGACCTGTTGAAAGAGATCGTCGATTCTTCGGAAGACCTTTCCAACGAAGGCTTCCCCTTCATGGGCGCACGCGAAGTCGCGTTGCGCGGCGGCATCAAGGCGCGGCTGTTCCGCATCTCCTTCTCCGGCGAAATGGCGTTCGAGATTTCGGTGCCGGCGCGCTACGGCGAGGCGATGGCCCGCAATCTGATGATCGCGGGCCAGCCGTTCGGCGTGACGCCTTACGGCACCGAGGCGCTCGGCGTCATGCGCATCGAAAAAGGCCATGTCGCGGGACCGGAACTCAGCGGCACGACCACCGCGGCCGATCTCGGCCTCGGCAAGATGATGTCGACCAAGAAAGATTTCATCGGCCGCGTGATGGCCGGCCGCGAGGCGTTGGTTGCTGCGGATCGGCAGGTCGTCGTCGGCATCAAGCCGACCGACAAAACGCGACGGCTACGCTCCGGCGCGCACATCATTCCGAAGGGGCAGACAGCCGGGCCTGATAACGACCAGGGCTACGTCACCTCGGTCTGCTTCTCGCCGATATCAGACCAATGGATCGGGCTTGGGCTTGTCGAACGCGGTCGCGAGCGCATCGGCGAGATCGTGCATGCGCACGATCCGCTGCGCGGCGAAAACTATGACGTCGAGATTTGCAACCCCGTGTTCTACGATCCGGATGGAGGGCGCCAGCGTGGCTGAGTTTTCCTGGGAAACCCGCAGCCCGCTCGATCGCGCGCTGGTTTCGGGACCGTATGGCGCGCATGGCGAGGCCGGCATCACCCTGACCGAAATTCGCAATTTCGATCTGGTCCAGGTGATGGCGCGACGCGGCAAGGCGGCCGAGATGGCGAGCGCCGCTAACGCGCATTTCGGCGTAGCGGTTCCGGAAACACCGAAGACGGCTGGAGCAGCCGAAGCCACGCTCATCTGGTCGGGACCGGATCAGTTCTTCGTGCTGTCGAAAGGCGGCAGACATCAGATGGGGTCGCTGGCTCCAGGTTTCGCGGCCTCGGCTTCGCTGTCGGACCAGTCGCATGCGCGGGTGTTGATCCGCATTTCCGGCGACAAGGCGCGCGCCCTGCTCGCCAAACTGTCGTCGATCGATCTATATCCAGCGGCGTTCCCGGTCGGAACCGCGGCAGCCACCTCGATGGACCACACCAGCGTCGCGCTGTGGTGCGGCAATGATGCGCGGGACGGACAGGCGGTGTTCAACGTCCTGGTGTTCGCGACGTTCGCCGAGAGCTTGTGGCATACTATGCTGGACTCGGGTGCCGAGTATGGTGTCGAGATCGGGCATTCGGAGGACTTGGCGTAGCATGGCGCACCTGTCCTTCTCTCCTTGCGGGAGAAGGAAGAAGCGCCACCCTCCGCCTTGCCAAACTCCGCTCCGCTGCTATTCTTGCTGCTAAAATAATTTCACGCACAGGCAAACTTGTTTCTCGAACCGCAAGGCTGAGATGAGCCAGTCGCCCTACCCCGCCGTGACAGCCGGACCGCCCAGGCCAAGCCTCATCCTGAGGCCGGGCCAGATCGCGCTGCCGGCCGGCATGGAGCGCTATACCGTACAGGGCAATGGCGCGGTGCTGATCGAGGTCGAGGCCGGCGATACGATCACGGTACGCAATGTCGAGGGCGGCCAGGCCTGCGAGTTGCTGGCCTGGGACAAGTCGGGCGTCACCGACTCCGGCATTCTCGGTGACAAATCCAATAGTAGTGCCGCCGGCATCAAGGCACTGCTCACCGAAGACGACGACAGTCTTTCGGCTGTGCGCCGCGGCCTCGAACGCCGCCAGGTTCAGCTCGACAAGGCCAAGGCTGTGCGCGTATTTGGCGGCACCACTCCGGCCGGTGCCGAGCAGGCATTCGCGATAGCCCGCAATGGTGCGATGCTGATTGCCGCGCCCGGCGGGCCGATGCTGGTCGACGGCCATGACACGGCGACGCCGCTCAGCGTCATCGTGCGGCGCAACACAATCCGCCTGAAAACAGAATCCCGGCTTGCCGATCCACTGGCCGATCCGGTGCTCGATCTGCGCGTCCATTCGGCGACGGCGGAGTCCTATTTCGTCAAGGCGGGCGACTATCTGCAGATCATCGATGTCGACGGGCGCCAGTGCACCGACTTCCAGTGTTTTTCGGCGCGCAAGCTGGACAAGGGGCTCGACCATCCTCTCGACGTCACGACGACGCGCACGCTGATGGGCGCGAGCTATCCGATGCCCGGCCTGCATTCGAAATACTACGACCAGGACATGGAGCCGCTGGTCGAGGTGGTGCAGGACACGTGCGGCCGGCACGACGCCTTCGCGCTCGCCTGTGCGGCGAAGTATTACGACGACATCGGCTATCCCGGCCACACCAACTGCTCGGAGAATTTCAACCGCGCGCTCACCGGCAAGGGCGTCAATCCCCGCGCCGGCTGGATGGCGATCAACTTTTTCTTCAACACGGCGATCGACGCTCATGGCGTCATGGTGTCGGACGAGCCATGGTCGCGAGCCGGCGACTATGTTCTGCTCAGGGCGCTCACCGACATCGTCTGCGTCTCCTCCGCATGTCCTGACGACACGACGCCGGCCAATGGCTGGGACCTGACCGACATCCATGTGCGGACCTATTCCGGCCAGCATAGATTCTCGCGAGCGATCGCCAGACGCATGACGCCCGATTCGGAACCCAAAATGACCCGCGAGACAGCTTTTCATTCGAGCTTTGCCAAACACACGCGCGACTTCGTCGAGTACAGGGGCTATTGGCTGGCCAACTCGTTCGCCAAAGAAGGGCCTATCGCCGAATACTGGGCCTGCCGGCAGGATGCGGTGATCATGGACCTGTCGCCGCTTCGCAAATTCGAGGTCACCGGTCCGGATGCCGAAGCGCTGCTGCAATACACGCTGACGCGTGACGTCAAGAAGCTCGGCGTCGGCCAAGTCGTCTACTCCGCCATGTGCTACGAGCATGGCGGCATGATCGACGACGGCACGCTGCTCAGGCTCGGCAAGGACAATTTCCGCTGGATCGGCGGCGACGATCTCTCCGGCGAATGGCTGCGCCAGACGGCAACAAAGCTCGGCCTCAACGTGTTGGTGCGCTCGTCCACCGACCAGATGCACAACATCGCCGTACAAGGGCCAAAGAGCCGCGACATCCTGAAACAGGTGATCTGGACCTCCCCGCTGCAGCCCTCGATCGAGGAACTCGAATGGTTCCGCTTCGCGGTCGCCAGGATCGGCGGCGGCAATGGCATTCCCATCGTCGTCTCGCGCACCGGCTATACCGGCGAACTCGGCTACGAGATCTGGTGCCATCCGCGCGACGCCGAAAAGGTGTTCGACGCCATCTGGGAAGCCGGCCAGCCGCATGGGCTGAAGCCGATGGGACTGCAGGCGCTCGACATGGTGCGCATCGAGGCCGGGCTCATCTTCGCCGGTTACGAGTTTTCCGACCAGACCGATCCGTTCGAGGCGGGCATCGGCTTTACCGTGCCGCTGAAGACCAAGACCGACGATTTCATCGGCCGCGAGGCGCTGATCCGGCGCAAGGACCATCCTCAGACGAAGCTGGTCGGCCTCGACATAGACAGCAATGTCGCCGTCGGCCATGGCGACTGCGTCCATATCGGCCGCGCCCAGATCGGCGTCGTCACGTCGGGCATGCGCTCGCCGGTGCTGAACAAAAACATCGCGCTGGCGCGGCTCGACGTCACCCACGCGGCAATCGGCACGGAGGTCGAGATCGGCAAGCTCGATGGTCATGCCAAGCGGCTGCCGGCCCGGGTCGTCGCCTTTGCCCACTACGATCCGCAAAAGACCAAACCACGTTCCTGACGACTGCCCTTTTTGGGCTCTCAAAGCGCCCGCCGGCCACCCCGCCGGACGCTTTTTCATCCGCGCGCGCAAGCGTGATGTGCATGGTTTCACAAATCGCTTGACGTGAAAGCGCGCCGGATCAATCTTCACTCTTAAGAAAAAAATACGACTGAGTGGAAACACTGCGGCCGGAACGATCATTTGCCGGGGAGTAAGCTTCGCGTAGCCGAGGCATCGCTGGCGGGGAACATCGAAAAAGGGGAACTCATCGACATGAGCACGATAAGTACGGTCCTGGACCAGCCTGCCGAAAGCAAGCTGCTCAGGCATATCGACTGGCGCGGCGCCTTCTGGGTGGCGAGCGGCGTTCCGGCGCTGGTGCTGTTCTCGATTGGCGGCATTGCCGGCACGACAGGAAAGCTGGCTTTCCTGATCTGGACGGTGTCCATGATCATGGGCTTCCTGCAGTCCTTCACCTATGCCGAGATCGCCGGCCTGTTCCCGAACAAATCCGGCGGCGCCTCGATCTATGGCGCCACCGCCTGGCTGCGCTATTCCAAGTTCATCGCGCCGCTGTCGGTGTGGTGCAACTGGTTCGCCTGGTCGCCGGTGCTGTCGCTCGGCTGCTCGATCGCCGCCGCCTATATCCTCAACGCGCTGGCGCCGGTGCCGCTGTTCACCGAAACTTCGCCCGATGTCGTCGCCTACATCGCCGCGCATACCGGAACGGTTCCCGCCGACGCCATCACCGCGGTGACGGCCGCCGCGACACCAGCGATCCGTAACTGGACGCTGTGGAGCCATACGCTCGGACCGGTCTCGTTCACGCTCAACGCCACCTTCTTCATTGGCGCGGTGCTGATGCTGATCATCTTCTCGATCCAGCATCGCGGCATCCTGGGCACCGCCAGCGTGCAGAAATATATCGGCCTGCTGGTCATCATCCCGATGCTGATCGTCGGCGTGGTGCCGATCTTCACCGGCCAGATCGACTGGTCGAACTTTTCGCCGCTGGTGCCGCTGGCCGCCGCCTACGCACCCGAACCCGGCTCTTGGAACATCGCCGGCTGGACATTGGCGCTCGGCGGCATGTTCATCGCCGCGTGGTCGACCTATGGCTTCGAAACGGCCGTCTGCTACACGTCGGAGTTCAAGAACCCCGGCACTGATACGTTCAAGGCCATCTTCTATTCCGGCCTGCTCTGCATGCTTTTGTTCATCCTGGTGCCCTTCACTTTTCAGGGGGTGCTGGGCCTGAACGGCATGCTGGCAACGCCGATCGTCGACGGCTCCGGCGTGGCGGATGCACTCGCCGGCATGGTCGGCGGCGGCAAGATCATTCACAGCCTTCTGGTGATGCTGATGATCCTGGCGCTGGTGCTGTGCATCATGACGGCGATGGCCGGCTCCTCGCGCACGCTCTACCAAGGCTCGGTCGACGGCTGGCTACCGCGTTATCTCAGCCACGTCAACGAGCACGGTGCGCCGACGCGGGCCATGTGGACCGACCTCTGCTTCAACCTGATCGTGCTGGCTATCGCCTCGGCCGACGCGACGAGCTTCTTCTTCATCCTCGCCGTGTCGAACTGCGGCTACATCATCTTCAACTTCCTCAACCTCAATGCCGGCTGGATCCACCGCATCGACAACGGCCATATCGCACGGCCATGGAAAGCGCCTAGCTGGCTGTTGGGGATTGGGGCGATCTTCGCCTATGTCAACGCCATCTTCATGGGCGCAGGCGCCAAGGTTTGGAACCCGATGGCTCTGTGGGCTGGCTTGATCACCGCCGCGCTGATCATCCCGGTGTTCTGCTTCCGCCACTACATCCAGGACAAGGGCAAATTCCCCGACCACATGCTGGCCGATCTCGGCATGAGCTCGGCCGATCTAAAGGTCAGGAAGGCGGGCATGCTGCCCTATCTGACGCTGGTCGCCGGCGTGGCGGTCATGCTCATCGCCAATTGGGTATTCGTCATCTGATGGTCTGACCGCCAAACGGCCCAAGCCACTGTTGCATTAAGGGAAAACCGGCCAGTCGCAAATCGACCGGCCGGTTTTTCTTATTCGGCCGCCAACGCCAGTTGCGGCCGTTCGACGCCTTCGATCTCTGCTGGCGCCTGCTCGTCGGTCCTGGCTTTCTTGGGCTCCCGTCCAAAGAAGAGCGCATACCCCGCCGGCAGCACCAGGATGGTCAGCACAGTGGCGACGAGAATGCCGCCCATCATGGCGTAGGCGAGCGGGCCCCAGAACACGCCGCGCGAGATCGGAATCAGTGCCAGCACAGCCGTCATCGCCGTCAGCACAATCGGCCTGAAGCGGCGCACCGCCGAGCCGATGATCGCTTCGGAACGGTCCATGCCCCTGGCGATGTCCTGGTCGATCTGGTCGACCAGGATGATCGAGTTGCGCATGATAATCCCGAGCAGCGCGATGACGCCGAGGATGGCGACGAAGCCGAACGGCGCACCGCTGATCAGCAGAGCGGCGGCAGCACCGATGATACCGAGCGGGCCGGTCGCCAGCACCAGCATCGCCTTGCCGAAGTTCTGCAGTTGGATCATCAGGAGCACGACGATGACTGCCAGCATGATCGGCGCCTTGGCGGCGATGGAAGCCTGGCTTTCGGCCGAATCCTCGGCCCCGCCCTGGATCTCGATCTTGTAGCCGGGCGCCAGGCCGTCGCGCAGGCCCTGCATGTCTTTGTACATCTTGGTGACGACGTCGTTGGACTGCACGCCGTCGGGCAGTGTGGCGCGCACGCTGATCGTCGGCAGGCGGTCGCGGCGCCACTCTATGCCTTGCTCCAGCACAGGCACCACCTTGGCGACCTGCGACAGCGGCACGAAGCCGCCGAAATCGGTCGGGATATAGACCGAGTCGACCGAGGACAGCAGGCTGCGGCTGGCATCCGGCTCGCGGGCGACGATGGATACCGTCTCCTCGCCGTCGCGGAAATCGTCGAGCGGCGCGCCGGACATCGCGGCCTGCAGCATCTGGCGGATGCGCTGCGAGGTGACGCCGAGCGCACGGGCGCGATCCTGGTCGATGACCAGTTTCATCGCCGGAACGGGCTCCAGCCAGTCATCATGGACGGCGCCGAGCAGCGGATCCTGCCGGAACTTCGCCTTCACCTGGTCGGCGATGCGGCGCACCTCCTGGCGGTCCGGACCCATGACACGCATCTGCACCGGCCAGCCGGTTGGCGGTCCGAGGAACAGGCGGTCGACCTTGGCACGAATCGATGGGAAATCCTGCGCCAGAACCGTGCGCAGCTTGACGATCAGCCGCTCGCGCGCCGGCTCGTCATTGGCCATGACAAGCAACTGGGCGAAGTTCGGGTTGCGCAGTTGCTGGTCGAGCGGCAGGAAGAAGCGCGGGGCGCCCTCGCCGATGTAGGTGGCGATGAAACGCTTGTCCTTGTCGTCCATCATCTTGGCTTCCAGGGCCTTGGCCTGCGTCTCGACCTCCTTGATGCTGGTGCCTTCCGGCAGCCAGAGGTCGACGAGGATTTCCGGCCGCGACGATTGCGGGAAGAAATTCTGCGGGATGAACTGGAACGCCCACAGGCTGGTGCCGAAAGTCACCAGCGTCATCACCAGGACGATGATGCGATGGCGCACGGCCCAACCGACCGTGGCACGCAGCCGACGATAGAAGCTCGTGTCGAAGGCGTCGTGATGGCTGCCGGCATGCTTGCGCTGCTTGAGGATCATATAGCCGAGCCACGGCGTGAAATAGACCGCCACGAACCACGACACGATCAGCGCGATGCCGACGACATAGAACAGGGTGCGCACATATTCGCCAGCCGTCGAAGCGGCAAAGCCGACAGGGATGAAGCCGGCGGTGGTGATCAGCGTGCCGGTCAGCATCGGGAAGGCGGTCGAGGAATAGGCGAAGCTCGCCGCCTCGATCTTGACCAGCCCCTCCTCGAGCTTGCGTTCCATCATCTCGACGACGATCATGGCGTCGTCGACGAGCAGGCCGAGCGCGATGATCAGCGCGCCCAGCGAAATGCGCTGCAGGTCGATGCCGATCTCGTACATGATGGCGAAGGTGGCGGCGAGCACCAGCGGTATGGCGATGGCGATCACCAGGCCCGAGCGCCAGCCGATCGACAGGAACGAGACGACGAGCACGATCAGCAGCGCTTCGCCGAGTGCATGCATGAATTCGGCTACCGCGTCCGTGACGACGCCCGGCTGGTCGGAAATCTGGTCGACCGAAACGCCATAGGGCAGCGCTTCCTCGAAGTGCTTGTAGGTCGCCTCGACATCCTTGCCGACGTCGGTGACTTTAAACCCCTTGGCCATGACGACGCCAAGCTGCACGCTGTCGTGACCATTGAAGCGGTATTTGCGCTGGAAGGGGTCTTCCAGCCCCGAAGTGACGGTGGCGATGTCGCCAAGCCGGGTGACCTGGCCGCCGGCACGCAGGCGCAGTTCACGGATGTCGGCGGCCTTGGCGACATCGCCTTCGACCGAAATGCGCACCGAATTTACGCCGGTGTCGACGGAACCAGCAGGGTCGACATTGTTCTGGCCCTTGATCGCGTTCTGCACGTCGGTCAGCGTCAGGCCGCGTTCGGCCAGCGCCTTGGACGAGACATCGATGTAGAGCTTTTCCGGCTGGTCGCCGATGATGACCGCCTTTTCGACGCCGGGCGTCGTCAACAGCATATCACGCGCCTGGATGGCGAACTTCTTCAGCTCGGGATAGGAGAAGCCGTCGCCGCTGATCGAATGCAGCGTGATGAAGGTGTCACCGAATTCGTCGTTGAAATAGGGGCCGAGCAGACCCTGCGGCAGGTCGCCCGATATGTCGCCGACCTTCTTGCGCACCTGATAGAAAGCATCGGTCACTTCGGCGGCGTTGGCGTCACCCTTGATCTGGACGGTGATGATGGCGCTGCCGGCGCGGGTGAAGGAACGCACGAAGTCGAGATGCGGCGTCTCCTGCAGCTTGCGCTCGATCTTGTTGACGACCTGGTCTTCCATCTCCTGGATCGAGGAGCCCGGCCAAATCGCCTGCACGACCATGACGCGGAAGGTGAAGTCGGGATCTTCCTTCTGGCCCATGCGCATCAGGCCGAGCGCGCCGGCGATGATGATCAGCCCGAACAGGAAGCGCGCGATCGAAGGATGGCCGATTGCCCAACGAGAGAGATTGAAGGGCCGCTTTTCTTCAGTGGAGGTCGTCATCGGTGGTGGTCCACTTTGCTTGGTTGCCGGCGCCCTGGTGCTTCGAGGAAGGTGCTACGAAGAAGCGCGGCGCGCGAAACGAAATCATCTGCGTTCGATACTGGTTTCCGGGCGGCGTCGCTCTTCGAGCGGAGAGACACTCATCGCGGTGGGACGCGAGGGTCGATGCGGGGGTACATCGGCCTTGACGTCTCGACCTTTCGGGCACGCCGCCCGGAAACCTGCGGCCGCGGGAACGCGCGGCCGACCTGTCTGTCGTCAGCGCAGCTGGCTGGCGTCCCCGCCCTCGGCCGAGGCGGACTGCTGTGTGATGCCGCCGGCGAGTTTCACCTTCAGGTCCTCGGTCATGAACTGCGTACCGGCGGCGACCACGATATCGCCCGGTTTCAATCCCTCCGCGACACGCACGCCATCGGCGGCGAACTTGGCGACCTTGACCGGACGGGCATGAACCGTGTCGGCACCACGATCGACCGTCCAGACGATCGACTGGCTGTCTTTCTCGGCGAGCGCGCTCAGCGGGATGGACACGAGCTGCTTTTCATTAGCCGCCGATGCCTCGATATTGGCGGTCATGCCGAGCAGCACGCGCGGGTCGTTGGGCAGGCTGACGCGGACGGCAAAGGTGCGCGACTGCGGATCCGCGCTGCCGGCGACCTCGCGAACCTTGCCGTCGAGCGCCAGAGCGGCATCGGACCAGAAGCCCGCCTTGACGTCCTTGCCCGGCTTGAACTGCGCGATCTCCATTTCCGGAACCGCGATCAGCACTTCCTTTTCGCCATCGACCGCGACGGTGACCACCGGCGTGCCCGACCCGACCACCTGGCCGACATCGGCGTTGACCGCCGTGACGATGCCGTCCCTGTCGGCCTTTAGGTCGGTATAGCCGACCTGGTTCCTGGCCTGGGCAAGCGTCGAACGGGCAGAGTCGCGCGTGGCGACGGCCTGGTCATAGGTCAGCGTTGCCTGTTCGAGCTGCGATTTCGGCGCGAAGTTCTTGGCGAAAAGCTGCTCGGCGCGCTTGCGGGCGAGTTCGACGGTCTCGACCTGCCGTTCGGAGGCATCCAGCGCGGCCTGCGCGCTCTTGACCGACAGGTCATAGTCGGAGGGATCGATGCGGGCCAGCACATCGCCAGGCGCCACGCGCTGGCCGATGTCGACGAGACGCTCGGTGATCTTGCCGTTGACCCGGAAACCCAGTGTGCTCTCGGTGCGGGCGCGCACCGATCCGGAATAGGACAGCGTGCGGGTGTCATGGGCCTGGGCGATCTCGACGACCTTGACCGGGCGAATGATGTCCTTCACCTCCGCTTTTTCCTGCGAGCAGCCGGCGAGCCCAAGCGATGCGACGATCAGGCCGGCAGCTGGCAGCTTGCGAAGGATGGAACTGGGCAAAAACATCTTGATACTCCCGACTGGAGACGGACTGTCGACACCGGCACCGGCTGGCGGCGGCTATTTCAAGGCTCTGATTGCGTAATCGATGAGTTCGTCGGGCATCGCCCGATTGGTCTTGGCGAGGCACTGCGCCACCATCTGCGGATGGCACAGGATGACGGTGGCGGCACCGAAACAGCGCGACGCGGTCACCGGGTCCTGTTTCCTGAACTCGCCGGCCTCGATGCCCTCGCGGATCACCTCGGCGAAGAGATCGTGGATGCTGTCGACATGCTTGTCGATGACGCCCCAGTCGCGCTCGAGGGCGACGATGACCATCTCGTGGACCTTCTGGTCGTCGAGCATGACCTCCATCGTCATCTTGTACTGCGCATGCACGTAACGCCGCAGCCGCTCCTCGGCGCTGGCCGGCAGGTGCATGATCTCGTAGGCCATCTTGTAGCTGGCGCCGAGCATCCGGCCACAGACGGCCTGGTGGATTTCGACTTTGGAGGCAAAGAAACGGTAGATGTTGGCTGGCGACATGCCGAGTTCGCGGGCAATGTCGGCGACATTGGTCTTGCCGTAGCCATAGTGGCGGAACAGGCGCTCGGCGCAATCGAGAATGCGCGTCACATTTTCCTGTCGGGCGACGTCGGCGACGATGTTGGCGGCTTCGGACATAGCTCTCTGTCAAATAACGAGTGACGAATTTCGATTTTCATCACTCGTAAATCGAAAAGAGCGCTGTGTCAACGCGGATTCGATGTACGCGTACGATTGGTGACAGATGGTGACATCCCATAGACGTCACAAGGCGCCCTCAGGATGCGGGCCACTGAAAATAATTCTCTCGAAAGGCCGCCGGAGGGCTTCAGGCGACCTTGGCCATTTCCCGCAGCCGGAATTTCTGGATCTTGCCGGTCGAGGTCTTCGGTATCTCGGCGAAGATCACCGCTTTCGGCACTTTGAAGCGGGCAAGCAGCGTCCGGCAGTGCTCGATGATCTCTGCCTCGCTCGCCACCTTGCCCGGTTTCAGCTCGACATAGGCGACAGGCACCTCGCCCCATTTGTCGTCATGGCGCGCCACGACGCCGCAGGAGGCGACGGCGGGATGCTTGTAGAGCGCGTCCTCGACCTCGATCGAGGAAATGTTCTCGCCACCGGAGATGATGATGTCCTTGGAGCGGTCCTTGAGCTGGATATAGCCGTCGGGATGCATGACGCCGAGATCACCGGAGTGGAACCAGCCGCCGGCGAAAGCCTCGTCGGTCGCCTTGCGGTTCTTCAGATAGCCCTTCATGACGATGTTGCCCCGGAACATGACCTCGCCGATGGTCTCGCCGTCGGCGGGCGTCTCGGCCATGGTCTCTGGGTCCATCACCGTCAGGCCTTCGAGCGCAGCGTAGCGCACGCCCTGCCGTGCCTTCTTGCCCGCCCTCGCCCCTTTGTCGAGCGCGTCCCAGCCATTATGCCATTCGTTGACGACAGCCGGACCATACGTTTCGGTCAATCCGTAGAGATGGGTGACGGCAAAGCCGGCATCGGCCATCCCCGACAGCACGGCTTCGGGCGGCGGCGCGGCAGCCGTGTTGAAGGTGACGGTCTGCGCAAATGCACGCTTGTCCTCCTCCCTGGCATTGATCAGCACCGACATGACGACCGGCGCCCCGCACAGATGCGTGACGCCGTGGTCGGCGATGGCGTTATAGATCGGCTTCGGCCGCACCCAGCGCAGGCAGACATGCGTGCCGGCCTGGACCGCGAGCGTCCAGGGAAAACACCAGCCATTGCAATGGAACATCGGCAGCGTCCAGAGATAGACCGCGTGCTTGGCCATGCCGGCATGGATGGTGTTGGTGTAGGCCATCAGCGCGGCACCACGGTGATGGTAGACGACGCCCTTGGGATTGCCTGTCGTGCCCGACGTGTAGTTGAGCGAGATCGCGTCCCATTCGTCGTCCGGCATCGACCAGGCGAACTCCTCGTCGCCATTGGCGACAAAGGCCTCATAGTCCACCGTGCCGACCCGCTCGCCTTTCGGATAGGGCGCGTCAGCGGCGTAATCGGGATCGTCGTAATCGATGACCAGCGGCTTGACCTTGGCCAGATCGAGCGCTTCTCGCACGACTCCGGAGAACTCGCGATCGACGATCAGCACCTTGGTCTCGGCATGATCGAGCTGGAAGGCGATGACCGCGGCGTCGAGGCGCGTATTGAGCGAGTGCAGCACCGCTTTGGTCATCGGCACGCCGAAATGCGCCTCCAGCATCGGCGGCGTGTTCGACAGCATGACCGTCACCGTATCGCCCTTGCCGATGCCGTGCTTGTGCAGCGCCGAAGCGAGCTTCAGCGAGCGGCGCCAGAAATCACGATAGCTGATGCGCTGGCCGCCATGGATGATGGCGATGTGGTCGGGATAAGTCTTTGCAGCGCGCTCCAGATAGGTGAGCGGCGTCAGCGGCTGGTGGTTGGCGGCGTTCCTGTCGAGATCCTGTTCGTAGGGACTGGCCATCCCGTTCTCCCCAAAGTCTTTTCGAGCTTTCTAACCTTAGGCTCGTCGTCACGCTATCCCCCAGAAGGGGCCCGTTGCGCAATATTGCGGGAGGCTTGTTGTGAGGATTGAGGGCGGCCATTTTCGTTGCTTTGGAGGCTTT
>NZ_VFVS01000019.1:0-158242 GCF_006442215.1 Mesorhizobium sp. B2-3-11
ACCAGCACCCGTTGACTGCCGGCTTCAACGAGCAGCGCCGGGTGATTGCGCTCGGCCGAGGGCACGCTGGCCGAGGTGCCAAGAAACATAAGCCTGAAGGTCATGCGAGCAGTGTACCTCGCGCGCAACGACACCTGAAAGCGGGCGGGGAGCGTTCGACGGCGAAAGCATCAAACCGGCATTTCGTATCTGGCACTGGTTTTGCAGGATCAGGAGAGCTCCGAGGTCAAAGCCAGGCAACATTCAATCCATAATTTGGTGGTGCGAAACGGCTATCCCACCGTCTTGCCGCCCTCCACCCGACCGGACCTGCGCGCCCCCAAATGTTAGCTGGCCAATTGCGGAACCTTTGGCAGCGCGCGACCTTTTCCATAGTCGAGACCAGAGGAGGAACGAGTGGCAAATCTTGGAAGACTTGCGATCGCTATGCTGGGAGTCCTGGCTTATCAAAACCGCGACAAGATCGCAGAGATGATCCGTGGGGCGGGAGAGCGCGATCCAAACAATCCGCAAGGTGGGATTTTGGACCAGGTGTCCAAGGGCGTTTCCGGTACAGCGCTCGGCGATCTTCTCGACCGTTTTAGAAATGCAGGTGCAGGCGCGAAAGTGGACTCTTGGGTTGGCACCGGGCCGAACGAGCCGATCGAGCCTCACGAGGTGGAAAGGGCCATTGACGTGCAGACGCTGGAAGCTCTTTCGAGGCAGACTGGCCTTTCGCGCGAGGAGCTGATTGCGAGGATCACGAGGGATCTGCCGGATGCCATTAACCAGATGACCCCAAACGGCAACCTGCCAGCTGATCACCAAACGAATGCCTCGGGCGAGCCGACGCTGCTCGATGACGTGCCTTTCCGGCCGACGCAAAGCTAATCAGAGATGGTGGAGGCGGACTTGAAAGGGCAGTGCGCTATCGAGGAGATCGGATCGAGCGAGCAAGGCCAGCCGCCAAGCTATGGACAAGCGAGCAGCCTATTGTGGATCGTCAGACTGCGAATGCAATTGCTGAGCTCGACTTGTTGGCCGTTCTGCTTGATTCACGATGGCGCCTCCCGGCAACGCCAATTCGGTTTGGATTGGATGCCTTAGTGGGCCTAGTGCCAGTACTAGGGGATGCAGCAACCGGTCGGAACCGACCTCATCGTTGATTGTTGATCCCTCAAACACAGTGAGGTTATACGATGTTCAGCAATAATGAGACGCGCATTCTTGAGATTGGACTGTTCGCGGCTGTACCGATCTGTGTTGCTATCGCTGCGCTGGTCGCCCTCTTCACCTTGGCGCAACCTCAAGGAGTACGCGACAGGAACCCCCTCATGAATCACATCCTCTTTCTGACGGCCGACTTCCTTTCGCGCCCACCTGGCTTTTATGTCATGGTTGTAGCGATGGTGCTGTGTACCGCGCTGGTGCCATTCGGCCTGACGAATGCAGTTACCTAGCCCGTCGGTAGCGGCCATCGTGATCACCGGAGTTGTGCTCATTCAAGGCTATCGGGACACCGCCGCCCTTCATGCCAAGCTCGATGAGATCGTCGTTTCGTTGAAAGAGACCAGAAACGATGTTGTCGGGTTAGAGCACGCCGAACCCGAGGAGATCCGGGCAAAGCGAGTGATGCTCGAAGAGGAAGCGACTCAATCGAACGTGCTGCCCCTATCCCGGGACGCGTCCAAGAAGGATCGAACTCGTTCATAGCAGCGTCGCGGTGCATGGGCTAATGGCCTTCTCCGCTTTCGCGGGGCAGTCGCAATCGTCAGCGCCGTCAAAGTGACACGCTGCGCCGTCTCCAGCATTGAACGGCTAGCGCGGGAGGTTCGGTTAGAGTTTCAGCTTAGCCCTTAACGCATCGATGCGCTTGGATGCCTCGGCCTTACTAAGCCCTTGTTCGAAGCTCGCGGCGTCATCGGCCTGCTCACTCAGGGTCTTCAAGTATGAGGCTTGCGATGGCGTCATTGGATCGTCTCCACTAACCCATTCATCAGGGTCCTTGTCGATATTGGCTGAAACATCAGCATTGTCGTTTAGGTTCTGCATTTGAGGTCTCCTGTCTGAGCAGGAGAGAATGTCTCTGATCTCCTTTTGTTCCGTAAGGGAATTGTCACGAGCCGCGGTTCATCGACCCCCGTCGACAAGATTGTCAGCCCTGAGGGGCGCGCTGGATGGGCGGCGATCAATCCATGCATTCATCGACGGCGTCGGCAATTCCTACCCGCGCTTCCGCAAGCCTCATTGGCAGAGGGGTGCTCGGCCTGATTGGGGCCACGGAGACTTGCGATTTCACGCAACCAAGTCAGTTTGCCGGCATTAATATCAGGAACGCGCCGGAGGAGGTCTATGCTACACTATAGCGTGCCCCGGGAATTTGAGATCGGTGACGAGGTCACCTTGACGGGTACGGTTAGCACGATGCTGCCTAGCGGACGCGCCAAAGTAAACATTCCATCGTATGACCGACCCTATTCGGTTGACCCTCCACCTAAAACCCGCGCTGGAGATAAGGTCGTTCTTGTTGGAGACATCATCCGCATCGATCGCAAAGCCGACAAGTTGACGGTGCGGACTGACTGCGGCGGCGTGATCACCGTCGGACGCTCGGCGATTACCAGGCTGAGAAAGCACCGGTCTTCACCCCCCTGACGCTCACCGCCGGAGCGCGCCCACAATGGTCTGCGGCGCAACTCGACAGGTGGTTAACAGTGAGCGGCGCTTCTGCCGAACCGGTGAACGCGTGGTCGGCATGCTGTGAAGGCGGGATATCGGAATGGGGAGGAAGTTGACAGCATTTGCGGTCATGGTCGATGCTGTCGCCAACCTCGTCTATGCGAGACGCTCACTAAGATCGCCATTTCTGAATCGGTACAGCCCGTCGCCCCAATCAGCGACGGGCCTACCCGCACTTTGGTCAGTTATAGACCTTGATGATCTTGCGGGTGCCCGGGTCCACGAGAACTGTCCGGTTGTGGACCACGACATAGCGGTACTTGACGTTGGGAACTTCGCGAAGCTCGACGGTGTCGGGAAGCGCGGCGCCGACGCTGAGTTCGACCCCGGGGACTTCCACGGACGCGAGGGGCTGCTTGTGCACGTACTCCTGAATGACCGTGTCCTGTTCAGGCGCGATAACGACGTCCTGGGCTGCAGCGATGCCGACACCGGCAAGGAGCAGAAACGAAGCAGCGGCGGCGGTGAAATGCATTCTCATGTGACAGCCTTCCTGTGAGCTCGGGCATAATCGCCCTGGACCGAACGTGTCCGAATCCGAAACGTTCCGAGCCCGTACCTAGGTCCGATTTGCATCCCGGACTTTGGGCTTGGAATGATGCTGAAAAGGTCTGCGTTCAGCAAAATCGAGGAACCGTCACATGACCGGCGCCGTTGACCGCCGCAAATTTGGAGAAAGCGTCATGGAAAAAAGTATTGGCCAGGCACGCTGGTTGCTGGCACCGGTCTTCGCGATGGCGATTACTCTCCTGGCAATCGGCGTAGCTCTTGGATGACGAGGGCGGCCAACGGGATCCGCGCAGCTATGTCCCTTCCTGCGCCGGATAGGGCTCGCCCGCTGCTCGCAAGTGTGGCGTGCGAGCCCTCTAACCAGCACTCATCGAGGCGACCAACACGATTTCTGGAGGGTGGCTTACTTCGACCCGGAAACCGCTCCGTGCGGTTGAGCGCGGCATCGGATGAGCACGGGCCTGACTCTTTGTACGCGAACTTCGCTTGGTACATCATAGGTTAGCGACACATCGTGCGCTGTGCCGCATAAAACGCGAGGGCAGCGGGCAATGCTCCGCTGCTTGGGAGACCATCGCACTCTCGCTCGTTTGGAGACGCTTGATGCTTGACCGACCCATTCGCACGGACACCTTCTACCCCAATGATCTGGATACGCTCCGTGCGGTCTTCGACGCGATGTGCCAGGAGTTTGACGTTCTCCCGGACACCGCGGCAGCACATTTTATCGCGAGAGAGCTGATCAGGCTTTTCCAGACCGGGATGACGGAACCGGCCATGCTGATGATTGCCGTGCGCGCGCGTTGGCAGGGCGATTGGAAAACGGAAGACAGCAACGCTGCCTGACGTTGACGGTCAGGTGCGCACAATCGCTCTGAAGCCCGGATTTCTCAATAGCCGGGCCGCCAGTCAAGTTCGATCCAGACTGGCGCGTGTTCGCTTGGCTTGTCGTGTCGTGCTGGAACATCGAACAATCCAGATAGTTCACCATTAATGGAACAATCCAGGCATGACAGCCACGCCAGTCACCCGAACGCCGAGGCCGAAGATGTGCTGATCGTCGGAGGCGGGCCCGGGGGACTGACCGCGGCCCAGTATCTTGCCCGCTTCCGCCATCGCGTGCTGGTGGTCGATGCCGGCGATCCCCGTGCCGCCCTGATCCCGAGGAGCCATAATTGTCCGGGCTTTCCAGAAGGGATAAGTGGCCCCGATCTTCTGGATCGGCTCCGACGTCACGCGAGCTTGTACGGAGCAACCGTGATGCAGGGGCAAGTCTTTTCGCTGGCCTCTGGCGACGGAGGCTTTGACGCTGAGACCTCGATCGGCACAATCCGGGCGCGTAAGGTCTTCCTGTCGACCGGAATTATCGACACGACACCCGTCTTGCCTCGCATGGCGGAGGCAATTGCCGCAGGTGTCGTTCGGCTTTGCCCGGTGTGCGACGCATACGAGGTTATCGACCGGAAGATAGCGGTCGTCGGGCAGGGCGACAGAGCCTTGCACGAGGCCATTTTCCTTAGCCGATTCACGCCACACGTAACGATGCTGGGGACCCACGCATCGGACTTTTCAACCAGCACGCGCCGCGCGGCCGGCGAAAGAGGGATACTCATCCGTCACACTCTCGACAAGCTCAGCCAGGCTGCTGACGGGTGTGCGGCGATTTTGCAAGACGGAACGACATGCCGCTTCGATGCAGTCTATGCGGCATTGGGCTGCAAGGTGCGCTCCCAACTCGCCCTGGGCCTCGGCGCGAGATGTTGCGCGGAGGGCTACATCACGGTCGATGAGCACCAGCAGTCGTCCGTCGACGGCATGTACGCGATCGGTGACGTTGTAAAAGCGTTGAACCAGATAGCCGTCGCGTTTGGACAGGCTGCCATTGCCGCGTCTCATGCCCACAGAGAGCTTACCGCCTGAGCCGTTTTCAGCCGGCTACAAAGCATTGTCTTTGTCTGGCGGAACAAGCTGTCGTCCCGAAGGTTCGACACGGCGGGCAACCGAGCAAGACACTTCCTGGCAGGCATTGGCATGGCGTTCGACAGAGATGGACCGAAGCTCTCGACCGTGCTGCTTGTCGCCGCGTTGGCGGCACTTGCCGGATACAACCACGTCCGCGCCAAGCGTGCGCTTGCCGGCCGGGCGCAGGGGCGTGTGCTGGAGATTGACGGTATACGCTTGCATTTTCTCGAAGCCGGCACTGGCATGCCGCTCATTCTGTTGCATGGAAACGGATCCATGGCGCAGGATTTCAAGTCGAGTGGCATCTTCGATCAGGCGGCAAAGACCTATCGGGTGCTCGCATTTGATCGACCGGGCTTCGGGCGAAGCACACGGGCGCGGGGCCGGCGGTGGTCTGCCCGCGACCAAGCCGATCTCATACATGCCGCCGCCGGCAGGCTGGGCATCGAGAAATATCTGGTGCTTGGGCATTCGTGGGGCGCTTGGATAGCCCTCGAACTGGCGCGCAGGCATTCTCCTTCGATTGCCGGTATCGTGCTGGTTTCCGGCTATTATTATCCGCCCCCGCGGCTTGATCTTGCACTGGCCGCACTTCCGGCTTTGCCGGTCGCCGGCACAGCGTTTCGCCACACCTTGCTGCCGCCGCTTGTGAGGCTTGCCTGGCCGTGGGCGATGCAGAAGATCTTTCACCCGGCGGTTGTCGCTGCCGACTTCGCCGCTCGCGCAAAAGAGGTCGCCAGCCGCCCCTCCCAACTGCGCGCCGTGTGCTCGGAGTCGGCATCAATGCTGGCCGCGGCCCTGCTGACGAAGGCCAGCTACAGGGATATTGCCGTGCCGACCGGCATCGTGGCCGCCTCTGGAGACCGGTTGTTCGACGCGGAGCAGGAAGCACGACGCCTGCATGCGGAGGTCAGCGGGTCCCTCCTCAACGTCGTTGCGGGCGCCGGCCATATGGTTCACCAGAGCGCCCCTCAGGCGGTGGTGGCCATGGTCCACGCGATTGCAGGACTGCACTCCTCGTTTCAAGGGGCCGTCGGCCGCGACCTAGGCCAGCCGACAAGTTCGGTCTCGCCCGAGGTACCAGCCGGCGATGAGGGCCAGCAGATGATATCCCCGCCAAACCGGGCTTTAAAGAAATGAACGATCAACATCCCGCCGACATACAGTCGGTCCTTCACCAGAACATCCAGGCCCTGATCGACCACAGGCGACAGCAGGAGGAGGACCAAAGCCTTCAGGCGCGAATTGCTGGCGCCATTTCGCGCTTCGCGGGAAGTATGGCCTTTGTCTATTTGCATCTCGCAATTCTCGTCGCCTGGATTCTTGCCAACCTTGACGCGATACCCGCCATCCCAGCATGGGACCCAACTTTTGTGATCCTGGCCATGGTCGCCTCGGTCGAGGCAATCTTCCTGTCCACTTTCGTGCTGATCAACCAAAACAGAATGGCCGAACACAGCGAGCGCCGAGCGGAACTGGACCTCCAGATCAGCCTTCTCAACGAGCACGAAACCACGCGGCTCATCGAAATGGTGGCCGCCTTGACAGGCCGTCTGAATGTCTCGACGCCGGCCGATGAGGAGCTGCCGCAACTGGCCGAGAATGTCGATCCCCGGCAGGTGATGACGCAAATCCAGCAAGCTTCCGCAGATCAGGAGAAATCTTGAGCAAACAAGATGCACACGTCGAACGGGCCGCCGCCGAGACTGAAGGAGCTTACCCCGAGGAACATTTACCGCTGCTCAATGTTTGGTTGCAGGCCTACAATCCTCCCTCATTGTCTTGGCCTCAAGGCTGTCAAAGCAGCTTCGGCCCGTCTCGGTTTTGTCCGAGGCGGGCCTTCATCACTACGCTTGGATGTCGCGGTGGCGTAACGCTTCGGAGTCACCCACCGCCGATGGGTATCAGACGGAACCAAGTTGACGCCGAGGTAGCGGTGGGCGACCTGGGGATATTCCGGTGAACGATGGCGCCGTTCTGATCGTCGAAGATGAGCCGATGATACTGCTCGACCTCGAGTCAGGGTTGGAGGAGGCTTGGTTCTAGTTCGTCGGCGGTCGAAATGCTGCCGACCCGATCCCAAGGCCGCGTTCACCGACATCGCCTGGGGCCGGGACAATCGGAGGTCGCTCGGCTTGCGGAGGTCCAACCCGACCATTCCAGTTGTATATGTATGTGGCGACAGTCTTCTTTCTACCCGGATCACAACCGCCGTTTCTCAACTTTAAAATGCACAGCAAACCCCGTCGTTTTTCGTTTTTCCTCCTTCCATGAAACCTCCAGAACATTCTTTCCCGTTCAGCGTTAGGCCGCGCCGGAGAATGCTTGTTTACGATTTCTTGTTTCTTCGGCGTCGGAGCTGGCACACCGGCTTGAGGCCACGTCGGCCCTTCCGGAGGCGGGCCACGCGGGAGTTGAGATGCGATGCATAGGGACCCTATACCCCATCAGAACTTGCCGTACTGAGCCGCGTCCTGGCACGCAGCAATATCAAAAACGAAACCGAAACCGAGAGAGAACGGCTTGCATCGCGCATCCTTGCTTATTATCAAGCCGGGATTACGGACGAGAACGAACTTGAACAGCTTTCTCGGCAGCCGCTGGGAAGGTGACGACTAATCTTCCGTCTTCAGAGCTTCCGCCTCGTCTCTGAGCTTCGGCCAATCGGTCCCATGCCTGCGAAGAAGCCTTCGCGCCTGCTTGGGATCGATCTCCGTGAGCTCAACCAGGTGTTCAACCTCAAGTTCCTGGCCTTTTGCCACTCGGCCCGCTTCGTTTGCTGCTCGTTGCATTGCACTATCCGCTGCTGAGATAAACTAACGATCGCTGCAAGTTGCAGTTCCGGGGCCTCCGAGAAGAATACTCCGCCGCGACCGGGTGCCTGTCGGAATTTCCCTCGTGCGAGCAAGCATGCACTCATTCGTCGACCCTGCGGTCAAGTTCGTCGAGCAATGACCGATGTTCGCGGGGCATATCCGCATCTGTCGGCAGATCCAGCAACTGCCGAAGCTGGCGACGGCTGGCGTCCGAGGAAATCCATTGACGTATGAGACGGGCTATGGCCCTCTGTTGGGCCTTGCCGATTTCTTCCATGTTGGGAACCCAAGGCTTATCCTTGGTCGAACTCGGCGGCTCCCTGATGGTTCCCTGGCTGAATATCAAACTGCGGTTGAGCAATCGGCGACCTGGGTAAAGGACGGCTGTCTGACAGCCCTCAACTTGCTCTAGGGCGTAGTGACGATTAACTATCTGAGCCAGATAGCGATAGCGGCAAGCTTGACAAAGCCCATGAAGTTGGCGAGCAACTTGTCGTATCGTGTTGCGACGCGGCGGACACCTGCTAATGATGAGCCGCCGGGACAGGTAGAGGGCTGTATCTGCTCCGGAAGGCCCGGACCTGACGCGTTGAGCTTGCGACGGTGCTCAGCCATTAGACGGATCCTCCACCGACGGAACCTCTTTCTTGTTGGTCTGATCTGGCGAGATGAAGGTCCAGGAAGCGATTGTCATGTCTTGCTCCAAGCTGATATAGGGCCCCGTGAGCTGACAAGTCCTGCGTGCGAAGCATAGACCCAATTAATCGCTCACCGACTTTGATGCACTTACATAGATTAAAGCGCCCGCCCACTTGCGCCGATCTACTCCGTGATCAAGCCCGAACCATCTTCCCGGCTTCCCGTCCGATGGGCATGGTTAGCTTGTGGGCAGGGCCTGATCCGGCAGGCGGCAAACTAAAGCAACTTTGTTCGTGGCGCCGTTGCCACGTTCCTGTTGCAGAGATTTTCGGGAGCAACCGGATGCCGTCGCAAGGGCGCAGCCGCCGGCGTGAAAACCGTACGAATTCATCTCATCATTTTGATATCAAGTGATAGACTTAGTCGCAGGACTTTTTCCCCATTCTCATCACGCACCTCGACAAACAATTGCTGCCCGTCGATGCTTTTCAGTTCGTCTCTCGAGAGGTCGACGAGGCCCTCGAATCCGACACGGCGAACCTCTTCGATACCAGCGCACTCCACACCTATCTCATCCTGCAAGACCAGATCGCGATCACCGCTGTCAAAGAAAAATCGTGCCATCGAAGAGTTCCCGTCACCACTAATCTGCGGGGTTCTTTTGGTGCAGGTAGGTTGTGTCGAAATCTCCTGCCCTCTTGAGGCCGGCCCAGTCGCGAGCATGCACTCTCGATCCTGTGGTGGCGATGAGGCCTTCACGTCGTAGTTCCTGAAGCATTCGGTTGACGTGGACCGTTGACAAACCCAATGCATCGCCAAGTGCGGCCTGAGTTATGGGAATATCCGCAACGTGATCCTCAATGCGCCCCACCGATCGCATGCGCCATATCAGTTCGCATAAAATGTGAGCCATGCGGGTATAAGCCTCCCGTCTCCGCACATTGGTGACCCACTCCCTGTATATTGCGGCGTCGATTAGCGTCGACCGCCAGAAGGCCGTGGCGATGCGGGGGTGTTGGTCGCAAATGCTGCGCAGAGCGTCGTGTCGCATGAAGCCCACTCGGGCCGGCACTACCGAACTTTTATTCACGCCAAAAGTTCCGGCTGGCGGTGACAGTTCGGAACCGACGAGCGTCGCGCGGCATCAACGGCTCTGTTCGAATGCATGAAGCCGGGCAGGCGACTTCGAGAGGATATTGCCCCTGCCGGACACCGCCCAGCTTTACGCACGTTCCGGCAGGCGATGCGTATTGGCATCGCCGCTCGATAAACCGCACGCCCTGCCACTGCCTGCCACACTTTAATCCGCGCCAGAGGAACGGGGTCGCCCCCTTGACGTTCCCCACCGTTGGCAAGGTGAGATCTCAGTGAACAGACCTATTTCGAGGACTGAAATTATCGAACAACTCGATCATCCCTCAAACGACAGGGAGGTCGCGAGAGAACAGGGCGTCTCGCCTTCTGCGGCAATTGCGGCGGCGCTGGCCGACTCGCTGGAGGACGGTCCGAACAAGCATATTATCCATATATCCGCCTCGGAACGCAGTGCCGAAGAGATCGCTGGAGCTTTGCGTCAGTTTCTGCCAGGCGCAGACATCATCTTCCTGCCCTCCTGGGACTGCCTGCCCTACGACAGGGTATGGCCGACACGCGCCAATATGGGGCGGAGGCTTCGCGCGCTGCATGAGATCGCAGGCGAGCCCAAACGCCCGCGCGTCGTGGTTCTGTCGATCGAGACCGCTCTCCAGCGGGTGCCGCCCGCACCAGTCATTGCTGGGGGCTTCACAATTCTGGAACTCGGACAAATGTTCGACCCGCACGACTTCCGGACGAAAGCCGAGGCGGTGGGATACGCCGTCGACGAGAGGGTGGACGAACCCGGCGAGATAGCCTTTCGGGGCGACCTGATGGATATCTTCCCTGCTGGCGCCGATCACCCGGTCCGTCTTGTCCTCGGTCCAGATAGCTGCATCCGAGAACTCAAGATCTACGATCCCGTCACCCAGCTTAGCGAACATTCGCGAGAGTCGATCACTGTTGGACCGGCATCCGAGCTGATGTTCGCAACAGCTGATCATTCCGAGTTGGCACCAATGCGAACGACACCGATGGAAGAACGCCTGATCGCGTTGTATGGCAGTATGCCGTCGGTCTTCGATGTGGCATCCGGCGCCTCAATCTCCTTGCCAGAAGGGCTCGAAGGCCCGCCGCTCGACCGCTTCCTGGATCTGATCGAAGATGCACGTCGTGCCAGGCAAGAGGTTGCCGAACCCGCAACACCATTGCCTGAACAGTTTTACCTGTCGCGCGAGGAATGGGATGTCGCGGTTCGTAAACGCCGCCGCACGAGTCCTACCGTCTCGGCCACCCGAGTTCCCAAATTCGTTCGGCGGGCGCGATCCCGAGATCAGTTCGCCGAGTTTGTGGAAAGGCAGACGAGGTCGGGTGTCACTGTGGTGTTCGCCGGCGAAGCCTCTGAACTGCAGCGAGCGGATCGTCTGCTCGATCGGAGGCTTGGCCGGCGAATGGGGGAGGCGGAGGACTGGCCGCAAATCCGTTCGGCCGCAAGGGGCTCTCTTCTCAAGGCCGAATTCATTGTCGACGAAGGGTTTGTCGACGAGCAATCCCGTATCGCGCTGGTGGCTGCGACCGATCTTTTTGGCCGGGCTTTGAAGGCAAACGGCGGCGCCGCCACCAGTATGCTCGACCCCGAGTTGCGCATTGGCGACGTCGTCGTCCATGAGGATCATGGCCTGGCCATTCTGGTGGCGGTCGAACAGGTCGACTTGGCCGGCCAGCCACAGGATGTCGTCAGGCTGGAATATCATGGCGGGGCGTCGTTGCTGGTTCCGGTCGATGAATTTGGGCGGATTTGGCGCTACGGCTCGGAACCCGATGCCGTGTCGCTCGATCGCTTGAACAGCGACGGGTGGCTCAGCCGACGCAAGGCTGCGCTGCGCGACATCGACAGGCTTGCCAAGCGCTTGACGGGCCTTGCCAAAGCCAGGTCCAGCCAGCCTGCCGAGATCATGAAATGCTCGCGCGCGGATCTCGCCCGGTTTGCGGCGAAGTTTCCCTATACCGAGACTCCCGACCAGGCCGCCGCCATTCGCGATGTGCTCGACGACCTCTCGTCAGGGAGAACAATGAACCGGCTTGTCTGCGGCGACGTCGGCTTCGGCAAGACAGAGGTGGCCCTGCGTGCCTGCGCTGCCGCCGCCCTGTGCGGGAAGCAGGTTGCGGTCATAGCCCCGACAACCGTGTTGGCACGCCAGCATTATGAGACGTTCAGCCGCCGGTTTGCCGGGACAGGCCTCGATGTCGCCCACCTCTCGAGAATGGTTGGCGGGGCGGAGGCGAGAACGGTCAAAGAGCGGCTGCGGAGCGGTCGGGTCGCGGTGGTTGTGGGTACGCAAGCGCTGGCGGCCAAGAGCGTCACCTTCGCCAATCTGGGACTGCTGGTGATCGACGAGGAGCACCGGTTCGGTGTCAAGCTGAAGCAGGCGCTGCGGAACATGGCGCCCCGCCTTCATACGCTGAGCATGAGCGCCACGCCGATACCGCGCACGCTGCAATCAGCGATGTCAGGCATCCAGGAAGTCAGCGTCCTCAACTCTCCGCCTGCCAAAAGGCGTCCCGTCCGCACGATTCTGGAGCCCTTCGATCCAGCTTCGGTTAGAGCCGCCCTTTTGCGCGAATTTCGCCGGGGCGGACAGAGCTTCCTGGTGGTTCCACGCATCGAGGACATCGACCCGGTTGGCGAGCAGCTAAACAGATTGGTGCCGGAACTCGCGGTTGTGACGGCCCATGGAGAAATGAAAGGGACACGGCTGGACGAAATCATGGTCGGATTCGCTGACGGTGAAGGCGACATCCTTTTGAGCACCGACATCATCGAGAGCGGCCTCGACGTACCGCGGGCCAACACCATCCTGATCTGGCGGGCGGACAGGTTCGGTCTGGCACAATTGCACCAGCTTCGCGGCCGGGTCGGAAGGGGAGCGGCGCAGGCTATTGCCTTTCTTCTTACCGAGCCTAGCGCCGAGCTGGCCGAAGGCACAAGAGCTCGACTTTCGACCATGATTGCGCTCGATCGGCTTGGCTCCGGCCTGGCGATCAGTCAAAGAGACCTCGACCTGCGCGGGGCAGGAGACCTCTTCGGCGAAGATCAAGCCGGGCACATGAAGCTGATCGGAGCGGGGCTTTATCAGCATCTGCTGGAGCGGGCGGTCTCGCTGGCTGGGGGAGGGGCCGATCCAGACAAGCATCTTGCCGATATCAAAGGCGCCGCAAATGGGGCCTTTCCCGCAAGCTACGTCAACGAGCCCACAGTGCGCGTTGGCCTTTATGCGAGGCTGTCTCACATGACTTCCGAGACGGATCTCGACGCGTTCGGCGAAGAGCTCGAGGACCGCTTTGGAGATATGCCCGGTCCAGCAGCGGATTTACTGGAACTGACCAGGTTGCGCATAGGCGCGGCGGAACTGGGCATCAGCAAAGTCGACGTGGGACCCGAAGCCATCGCAATCACCTTCCGCAAGAAAACGGTGGCATCCGAATGGCGCTTTAAAAACGCACATAGCTTCGAGTTCCGCAACGGCCGGCTGATTTTCAGGCCGTCGATCCCGCCCCGCGGCTCAGGCGTCGATGCCGTCCGCTCCCTAGTTGGAGCCTTGCGTGCGGCCAGGTCCAGCCGGCCCAGTGCGTGATGGGTTCGCTTGGATCACCGGTTCCAGATCATGGGGAAAGTTCGGCGCTCCGACGGGCAGTTCGTCAGTTGGCGTTCTTTCCCTTTGAGTCACAACCGGAAGCATTTCAGCGACCTCGATGAGGATATCCCTCAGGAAGTGATTGATGTGGACGCCCATCAGCTGCGTGCCTGTTGTCTCCGATGGCCTTCCAACTTACTGCCGCAAGCTATGTTCCCGCCCTGAAAAGCAGGACGCGCTCTTCTCAGAGCGGGATCGAAGCCTTCGGCAAAGGGTCCGACCGACTGGTTCACAGGGACGGTCCGGATCGATGCACTTTTCAATCCGGCTGCCCCCGAGCGCGTCCAAGGCGCCAACGTGACATTTGAACCGGGCGCCCGCACCGCCTGGCACACGCACCCACTTGGACAGACCCTGGTGGTCCTGTCGGGAGTCGGACGGGTCCAGCGCTGGGGCGGTCCGATCGAGGAGATTCGGCCGGGAGACGTCGTCTGGTTTGTGCCTGGCGAGAAGCACTGGCACGGCGCTGCGCCGCAGACCGCAATGACCCACCTCGCAATGCAGGAAGTCCAGGACGGCAAGGTCGTCGACTGGATGGAGAAGGTCTCCGACGAACAATACGGCGCCTGATTGGCCCCGCCGGTAAAACCAAAGGATCCGACCATGATCAAAGAAAAGTCGTCATTCTCACTGGCGCATCGTCCGGCATCGGCGAAGCCACCGCCAGGCTGCTTGCCAGCCAGGGAGCGAAGGTCGTTCTAGGCGCCCGGCGCGTCTACAGGCTGAAGCAGATCGCTGATGAGATCGCGCAGGCTGGCGGGCAGGCCGTGACGTGAAGAATGCTCAAGCTGGATTAGCTTCGGGGCGACGATTAATGACCGCTACTAGGCCGAAGGTCGCGCTCTCATTCAACCCTTAGACCGTTTGAATCGCTCGCGCACTGCCGCCAAGCGTTTGTCCTTCGTCTGAAGATCCTCCATAGCGCCCTCCAGGTAATCGTATAGCGGAAGCAATGCCTGCGCCTTGGGCGACGATAATTTCGGCAACGCGGTCGAGAGCCCGTCCGATGCGCTCCGAAGTGATCGGACGACGAGTAGTCGAATGCGGTCTCATGATAACGTCCTCCTAAAAGGTTCACTAGTTCAGCATCTGCTTTAGGCGGATTTGCATCATGGGGGATGACGTCTTCCAAGGGGAACGATGCTATTAGGTGCCCCGAGGGCCTCTGAACGTGCTGCGACCTTCGCCACACTCACACTGTTCTTATCCGGCCGTGCCCGTAGTCCAGTGCGAGCCGCAGTTTACGTCCCCACTTTTTTGCTTCAAAGACGTAAGTCGGACGATCGGGGGCCCAACCGAAGGTGAGGGTACTTTCGCCCAAGCCGGCGAGGCCGGTGTCGGCGCTTAGTTGCGCCCAAGCCGGATGAGATTCTGCCTGCGACGCCTTATCGACGCTTACGCGAGGCCAATGTGATGCTCCTGGCTGTCCACCATGTCGCAATCATCTGCAGCGACTATGAGACGTCCAAGCAGTTCTACACGAGCAAGCTTGGTTTCGTCATTCTCGCCGAAAATTGGCGCCCCGAAAGGCGGTCTTGGAAGTGCGACTTGCGTCATGGCCTCGTCCAGATCGAGTTGTTCAGTTTCCCGGATCCGCCGAGCCGGCCCAGCAGGCCCGAGGCCTGCGGATTAAGACATATTGCATTCGTGGTCGCGTCGGTCGAGGCAACTGCCGAACTGCTTCGGTCGCGAGACGTTGACGTGGAGCCAATCCGAACAGACCCCTACACGGGGCGCTTGTTTACCTTCATCGCCGATCCGGATGGACTCCCGATCGAACTTTACGAGGCCGGCGCCGTATGAGCTGAACGAACGCGCCTCCGGCGACTGGATAGACCTTCGGGCGCTCCGCTGGCCAGGCAGTCTCGTTCCGATGCAGAAAGGTGTCTGGCTTCCTGCTGCGTTCAGCTTGCTAAGGCTATCCGGGGCGCGGCCCACCCGGAGTAGTTGCTCAGAAAACGCTTTGTACGTCTGCAGGTTGGGCCGAGGCGCCTAAATGCTCATCTGTTTCTGTGGGGATATCTGTGGGGTAGGCAATCTTCGGGATGCCTAAGTCGTTGTTTTTTCTGGTCGGAGTGGCAGGATTTGAACCTGCGACCCCCTCGTCCCGAACGAGGTGCGCTACCAGGCTGCGCTACACTCCGTGACCAGACCGCGGGCTTATAGCCGCCACACTTCGTTCCTGCAAGCGGCAATGGCAGCCCTTCTGTCGCATTTCGTCCGCTTTCGTCGGGTAGTGCCGTAAAGCCCGGATTTCCATCCGGGATAAACGCGGTTTAAAGCCTTGTGTGCTAAGCCGCTGCCTCGATAGATCGTGTTTTTGCCGCCTGGAGCTCTGCTGTCTTGCCCCCAAAAATCGTCGCCGAGGCCTGGCCCAACAGCTTCGAATTCGAAACCGCGGCACTGATCAAGGCATCCGGCTTTCGGGAATATGATGCGCGCTGGTGGTTCGGCCATCCCGGTTCGACGGTGCCGCCGGAACTCAATCTGATCGGCGTCCAGGCGCTTGGCATGGGGCTCGGCACACTGATCCGGCGTCTCGGCGCCGGACCTGATATCGTCACCGGACATGATTTCCGTTCCTATTCGCTTGGCATCAAGCTTGCGCTGGTTTCCGGGCTGATGGCTGCCGGCGCACGGGTGAAGGACATCGGCCTGGCGCTGTCGCCGATGGTCTATTTCGCGCAGTTCGCACTGGAGACGCAGTCGGTGGCCATGGTCACCGCCTCGCACAACGAAAATGGCTGGACCGGGGTCAAGATGGGAGCGGCGCGGCCGCTGACCTTCGGGCCCGAGGAGATGAGCGCGCTGAAGGCGATCGTGCTGGCCGGCGATTTCGACCTTACAGGCGGCGGCTCCTATGATTTTGTCCGCGATTTTCGCGCCACCTATCTCGACGACCTGACCGGGGACAAGCGCATCACACGAAAGCTCAAAGTGGTCGCCGCCTGCGGCAACGGCACTGCCGGCGCCTTTGCCCCGGAAGCCTTGCAGCGCATAGGCTGCGAAGTGGTCCCGCTCGATGTCGAACTCGATCACACCTTTCCGCGCTACAATCCCAATCCGGAGGACATGCGGATGCTGCATGCCATCAGGGACAAGGTGCTGGTGACAGGGGCCGATGTCGGGCTGGGTTTCGATGGCGACGGTGATCGCTGCGGTGTCGTCGACAATGAAGGCAACGAGATATTTGCCGACAAGGTCGGCGTCATGCTGGCGCGTGACATTTCCAGCCAATATCCGGGTTCGACCTTTGTCGTCGACGTTAAGTCTACCGGATTGTTCAACACCGACACGGTGCTGCACGCCAATGGCGCCGTTACCGACTACTGGAAGACCGGCCATTCCTACATCAAGCGCCGCGTTGCCGAACTCGGCGCGGTCGCCGGCTTCGAAAAGTCAGGCCACTTCTTCTTCAACCCGCCGATCGGGCGCGGCTATGACGACGGGTTGGTCACGGCAATCGCCATCTGCCAGATGCTGGACCGCAACCCGGCCAGTTCGATGGCCGATCTCTACCGTGCGCTGCCGCTGACCTTCGGCACGCCCACCATGTCTCCGCACTGCGCGGACGAGGTGAAGTACGACGTCGTCGAACGGGTGGTCTCCGATTTCCAGGCGATGAAGCGGGACGGCTCCAGTTTCGCGGGCCAGAAGATCGTGGACCTCGTCACCGTCAACGGCGTGCGCGTCGTCGCCGAGGACGGCACCTGGGGTCTGGTGCGCGCCTCGTCGAACAAGCCGGAACTGGTCGTGGTCGTCGAAAGCCCGGTCTCGTCCGAGCGTCGCCGGCAGATGTTCGATGCCGTCGACGCCGTGCTGCGCCGCAGTCCGGAAGTCGGCGCCTACAACCAGACCTTCTAGTTCAGCGTTCTGGCGCTTTGGTCGTCAGAACGCTCCAGTCGAACGCGCGCGCCCAGTCGGCAAAGCCGTGCCAGCGCACCTCCGGAAATTCCCTGTGCAAGGTGGCGATATCGACGTCGTAGCCGACGCGGTCGAACCATTCGAACATCAGCGCAGCGTCCTCGCTTTGCTGACGAGCAACCGCGATCGGTATTTCCTGATAGCGGATCGGGTGGCCGATGGCGCCGGACAGAATTGCGGCCTGTTCTTCGCCCGACAATTCGTCGCCGGCGAAATTGAAGCGCTTGCCGAACACCCGCTCTCGCCGCTCGGCCAGAGCGGCCACGAATGCGCCGATATCCGCGAGGGCGACCAGTTGAAGCACCCGCTTGGGCGGCATCGCGAAGGCATGGATGCCATGGTTGAGCGCACCGATCGACCACGGCGCGACGGCATTCTCCATGAAGGCCACCGGCGCGCTGATCGAATAGGGAATGCCGAGCTGCTCGATATACCGCTCGACCAGATATTTGCTTTCGAAATGCGGGATGCCTGTATTCTTGTCGGCGTCGGCAACGGAGGAATAGATCAGGTGTCCGACGCCGGCGGCCTTCGCAGCATCGGCGGCAAGGATCCCCAGACGGGTCTCCTCCTCGAGGCCGGCTTCATAGCTGTTGCCCATCAGGAACATGGTGTCGACGCCTTTTGCGGCGCTCACGACCGAGCCCGCGTCAGCGAGATCGCCGGCCACCACCTCGGCGCCCGCCGACGCCAGTTGCCGCGCGCCCTCGCTGTCCGGCTTGCGCGTCAGTCCCTTGACGTGATGGCCTCTAGCCAACAGGGCACGCGCAACCGCGCCACCTTGCTGGCCCGTGGCGCCGGTCACAAGAACGCTTCGTTTGCTGGTCATTTCGTCTGCTCCTTCTTCTCTGTCTGGCTTGTTTGTCCGGAGCAAAATTAAGCCCTGTCCGATTGATGCATAATTGCCTATAATTGGAAAACTTTGTTCCACTTGTGAGCACAATGATTGATCTCAATGATATCGTCGTGTTTGCTCGCGTCGTCGAAGCCGGCAGCTTCACCGCCGCCGCGCGCCTGCTCGCCATACCCAAGACGACGGTCAGCCGCCGTGTCGCCGCGCTAGAACGCGAGGTCGGCGTGCGCCTGCTGCAGCGCACGACACGCAGCCTCAACCTGACGGATGCCGGGCGCTCCTATTATGAGCAGAGCAGCCAGGGACTGCGGACTATAGAGGAAGCGAATCTGCGTCTCGCGGAGGCGAGGGCAGAACCGTCGGGCACTATCCGCATTTCAGCCCCGGTAGGTTTTGGCAGCTATTTCCTCATCCGCGCCGTGGTCGACTTTCTGGCGTTGTATCCGAAGACCAACGTCGAGCTTCGCCTCACCGACGACAAGCTCAACTTGGTCGAGGACGGTATCGACCTTGCCTTCCGCACAGGCACCCTTCAGGATTCGACGCTGATCGCCCGCAAGCTCGGCGCCACGCGCAGGCTGCTCTGCGCAAGCCCCGACTATCTAACGCGATACGGAATACCGGAAAGTCCGGCGGATCTGGCGCGCCATCGATGCGTCATCGCGGGCCCATCGGCCTCAGCTGCTCATTGGGTGCTGGATGGACCACAAGGCCAGGAGACGGTCGTGGTCGCGGGGCGCTTCGCCGCCAATGAAATGCAGGCGGTGGTTGCGGCCGCGCTCGCGGGCTTCGGCATCGCCCAATTGCCCCAGGCGATGGCCGAAGGGCTGATCGATCAGGGGCGCCTGCAGCGCGTTCTCGAGGATTACACGACACCGGCCGGCGGACTGCATGTCCTCTATCCGAGCAGCCGCCACCTTTCGCCCTTGGTAAAGGCCTTCATCGAACTGGCGGCCGGGCGGATTTCCAATCGGGCTGATACCGCTTAAAAGGCGTCTGTGCTACTCAATCGACCTTCAATTCCCGAGCGCGAGACCTGAATGACCGAGCGGATCGTCAGTTTTGTCATGAGCGGCGGCGTCGGTTCTCGGCTATGGCCGTTGTCACGTGAGGACAATCCCAAGCAGTTCCACGATCTGTCGGGCGATGGTTCCATGCTGGCCAAGACCTTGCGCCGCCTGACGGCGAGAGCGGCTGGCGAGACGCCGATCTTCCTGATTGCTTCGGAGCGTCATGCCGACCGTGTCCGTGCCGACTTGGCCGGTCTCGATCTTGCAGGTGGCGGCCCCCTGTTCGAGCCCGCGGGACGCAACACTGCCGCCGCCGTCGCACTGGCGACCCTGCGCACCTTGTCGGAATTCGGCGACAGCCTGGTGCTGGTGGTGCCCTCGGACCATGAAATAGCGACGACAGGGCAATTCTGGCAAAGCATCGAAGCGGGATCGCAGGCGGCGCGCGCCGGCCGCCTGGTGGTGTTCGGCATCAAGCCGACCCAGCCGGAAACCGGTTATGGCTATATAGAGGTATCGGCCGAGAAGGGAGGGATATTCGACGTTTCGCGCTTCGTCGAGAAGCCCGACCTTGCGACGGCCAACGACTATCTCAAGGCGGGAAATTTCTACTGGAACACCGGCATCTTCCTGTTTCGGGCCGGTGCCATGCGCGACGCCTTCGAGGCATTCCAGCCCGATATCTGGCACGCCGCCGAAGCGGCCTACAAGGCGGCGACATCGGACCTGTCCGGCCTTTATATGCCGCTGGAGCTTTACGCGGCGATCCCGTCGAACTCGATCGACTATGCCATCATGGAGCGGGCAAAAGACATAGCCATGGTGCCGGCCGGTTTCCGCTGGAACGATCTCGGCTCCTGGCAATCGCTCCTCGATGTCGGTCCCGCCGACGGCCGGGGCAATGTCGTCGTCGGTGATGTCGTCGCCATCGATTGCGAGAATTCCTATATCCGCAGCGATGGCCGCCTGCTGTCGGCGATCGGCATGAAGGACGTTGCCATCGTCTCGACCGCCGATGCCACTTTCGTTGCCCCGGTCAGTCACAGCCAGCACGTCAAAAAGATCGTCGAGCAACTCGAAAAATCGGGACGGCTGGAAACCAGATTTACGCCCGCGCATGACCGCGTCATCCAAAGCGGCGCCTGGCGGCGACGGGTGCATCACTGGCTGTTCCACGAGACCTTGCCGTTGTGGTCGACATCAGGCGTCGACGAGCGCCATGGCGGCTTCCACGAGGCGCTGGGTTTCGACGCCAAGCCGCTCATCAAACCCAAGCGCATGCGCACCCAGGCCAGGCAGATCTACGCTTTCGCGGTTGCCAAGGAGCACGGCTGGACCGGCCCGGCCGACCGGCTGATCGCGCATGGCATCGACTTCATGGCGGGGCACGGGCGCACCGAACGGGGCGGTTGGGTGCGCACGCTGAATGTCGATGGCTCCGTCGCCGACCCGGTCGAGGATGCCTACGATCATTCCTGCATCCTGCTGGCATTGGCGCACGCGCATATGTCGGGCAATCCCGATGCCTTGCGGCTCGGCGAAGAGACCTTCGCCTTCCTCGATGCGCATCTGGAGGACAGCCGCATGACCGGCTTCCTCGAGACATCTGGCGGGACGGGCGAGCGGCGCTCCAACCCGCACATGCATCTACTCGAAGCTTTCCTGGCCTGGCATCAGGCGACCGGCGAGCGCGCGCATCTGCGTCGTGCGGCGCGCATCATCGACCTCTTCCGCAGCCATTTCTTCGACCCTGAGAGCTGGACGCTCGGCGAGTATTTCGATGCCGAATGGAAACCGGTCTCCGGAGAGAAGGGAACCTGGACCGAACCCGGCCACCACTTCGAATGGGCATCGCTGCTGGTCGATTTCGCCGGTCGCAGCGGCCAGGCCGAACTAAGCGTCTTTGCCCGAAAACTCTATGCCTCGGCGATCGCCAACGGCCTTAACCGTGCCACCGGCCTTGCCTATGGGGCAGTCTCGCGGCAGGGCCTGCCGCTCGACCTGATATCGCGCAGCTGGCCGCAGGCCGAGGCGCTCAAGGCGGCGATCGCGCTGGATGGCTCGGGCGGTCCTGATCTGAAGCCGGAGATCGAGGCGCGCGTCGGCCGACTGTTCCGCTGGCACATCGACCCGGCCCCGCTCGGTCTGTGGATCGATCGCATCGATGAGCGCGGCCGCTCGCTGGCGTCGGACGTGCCGGCGAGCATCTTCTATCACCTGGTCTGTGCGCTGACCCAGTATCTGGATCGCACGGTGGACAAGTAGGCAGGATCAGTACGGACTGGCGACGTCCCCGGTCTCGACATAGATCGACTTCAGCTGCGAATAGAGCGCCAGCGCCGCCAGCGAGTTCTCGCGGCCGATGCCGGACTGCTTGACGCCCCCGAAGGGGATTTCCACCGGCGTCAGATTGTAGGCGTTGATCCAGCAGGTTCCGGCCTGCAACTCGGCGATGACGCGGTGGGCGCGCGGCAGGTCGCGTGTGAAAACGCCCGCGGCAAGGCCGAACTCGGTGCCGTTGGCGCGGTCGATCACCTCGTCCTCACTGTTGAATTTCAGCACGCTCATGACCGGGCCGAAAATCTCCTCGCGGGCGATCCGCATCGTGTCGGTGACGCCGGTGAACACCGTCGGCTCGACGAAGAAGCCGCCCTGGAAGCCCTGCAGCGACGGCACATTGCCGCCACAGGCCAGCGTCGCCCCATCCTTCTTGCCGGCCGCGACATAGCCGACGACCTTCTCGTGCTGTGCCTTGGAGACCAGTGGCCCCATCTGCGTTTCCGGATCGAGCGGATCGCCGATGCGAATTTTCTTGGTCCGTTCGACCAGCCGCTCGACAAACCGATCGTGAATGCCGCTCTGGACGAAGACGCGCGTGCCATTGGAACAGATCTGGCCGGTCGAATAGAAGTTGCCGAGCATGGCGCCGCCAATGGCATTTTCGAGATCGGCATCGTCGAAGACGATCAGCGGCGACTTGCCGCCGAGTTCCATCGTCGCGTGCTTCATCTTGGAGCCGGCCAGCGACAGCACCTTTCGCCCGGTCGGCACCGAGCCGGTCACCGAGACCTTGGCGACGACATCATGGCCAACAAGCCCGGCGCCGACATCACCATAGCCTTGCACGACGTTGAAGAGCCCGTCGGGCAGGCCGGCCTCCGAGTAGATCTCGGCCAGCGCCAGTGCCGAAAGCGGCGTGTTTTCCGATGGCTTGAATACCATGGCGTTGCCCATGGCGAGCGCCGGCGCTGATTTCCAGCCGGCGATCTGGATCGGATAGTTCCATGCGCCGATGCCGACGCAGACGCCAAGCGCCTCGCGGCGCGTGTAGGCGAAGGGTCCGCCGAGGTCGACCGCTTCGCCGTTGAAGACGGCGACCGCGCCGGCGAAATATTCGAGGCAATCGGCTGCCGAAGGGGCGTCCGCCACCAGCGTCTCCTGGATCGCCTTCCCAGTGTCGAGCGTCTCGATGCGGGCAAGATCGGCGTTGCGGGCGCGCAAAATGTCGGCGGCACGGCGCAGAATGCGGCCACGCTCGACCGGCTTAAGCCGCGCCCAGGCAGGCTGTGCGGCGCGTGCGGCCTCAATAGCTAGTTCCAGCACGTTCGGCGTCGCCGAACGCAGCATGGCGATCGTCTCGCCTGTCGCGGGATAGATCACCGGCAGCGGCGCGCCGCCGTCGTCCTCGATATAGCGTCCGTTGACATAGTGCGAAGCCGTGGGCTGGGCGCGCATGGGAGGTCTCCAAATCATTTCGGCCCCACGCGTCGGCTATTGGGCGGGCGGCTGTCGGGCGGCTCACTCTATTGGCGGATCATGGCCTATCTGTCAGAGGCCTGCCAGCGCGGATTGATCCATGGTTCCTGGTTGGACGGCGCGAGCGGCGTACGGCCAAGGATGTGATCGGACGCCTTCTCTCCGGTCATGATCGATGGCGCGTTGAGGTTGCCGTTGGTCACGCGCGGGAAGATCGAGGAGTCGGCGACCCGCAATCCGTCGACGCCGATGACCCGGCATTCCGGATCGACGACGCTCGATTGATCATCGACGCGGCCCATTCGGCAGGTGCCGCAGGGGTGATAGGCGCTTTCGGCGTGGTCGCGAATGAACACGTCGAGATCGTCATCCGACTGCACATGGCTGCCCGGCGAGAGTTCCTGTCCGCGATAGGCATCGAAGGCCGACTGGCCGAAGATTTCGCGGGTCAGGCGGATGCAGTGGCGGAACTCCGCCCAGTCGTCCGGATGCGACATGTAGTTGAAGCGGATGACCGGCTTCGCTTTTGGGTCCGGCGAGCGCAGCGTCACCGAGCCGCGCGACTTCGAGCGCATTGGCCCGACATGCGCCTGGAACCCGTGCGACTTCGCCGCCGCCTTGCCGTCGTAGCGAACCGCCGCCGGGATGAAGTGATACTGGATGTCGGGATAGTCGACGCCAGCCTGTGAGCGCACGAAGGCGGCGGCCTCGAAATGATTGGTGGCGCCCAGGCCCGACTTGAAAAACAGCCACTGCGCCCCGATCATCGCCTTGGAGAACGGGTTCAGCACTGAATTCAGCGTGATCGGTCTGGTCGATTCCTGCTGGATATAGAGCTCCAGATGGTCCTGCAGGTTGCCGCCGACGCCGGGCCGGTCTGCCACGACGGCAATGCCGTTTTCGCGCAAATGCCCGGCCGGGCCGATGCCGGACAGCATCAGGATCTTTGGCGAATTGATCGACGATGCCGCGACGATCACTTCGCGTCGCGCCTTAACGACCTGAATCTGTTTGTGAGCTTCGATCTCGACGCCGATGGCGCGTTGATTCTCGATGATCACCCGGCGCGCGAAACCCTTGACCAGACTCACGTTTTTGCGCCTGAGCGCCGGCTTCAGATAGGCTGATGCCGCCGACCAGCGGCGGCCGCCCAGAATGGTCTGCTCCATCGGGCCGAAGCCTTCCTGCTTGGCGCCATTGTAGTCGTGGGTCAGTTCAAACCCTGCCTGGCGGCCCGCTTCGACGAAGGCGCCATAGAGCGGATTGCGGCGCGAGCCGCGCTGCACATGCAGCGGCCCACCGTGCCCGCGCCAGCCATCCTCGCCACCGTCCGAATCCTCCATGCGCTTGAAGTAGGGGAGCACGTCAGCAAAACCCCAGCCGGCGGCGCCCTGTTCTGCCCAATGGTCGAAGTCACGGGCGTGGCCGCGCACATAGACCATGCCGTTGATCGAGGACGAGCCGCCGATCACCTTACCGCGCGGCGTCGCCAGCACGCGGCCGCCCAGATGCGGCTCCGGCTCACTGGCGAACCCCCAGTCGTAGAGGCTCATGTTGAGCGGGATCGACAGCGCCGACGGCATCTGGATCAGAGGTCCGAGATCGGTGCCGCCGAATTCGATGACGATGACCGAATGCTTGCCGTCTTCAGACAGGCGATAGGCCATGGCCGAGCCGGCGGAGCCGGAGCCGATGATGACGAAATCCGCTTCAAGCATGGTTCATATGCGCCATAAAATCGGCGAGCGAAACGTTGCCGCCGGTAGCCATTACAAGGACGGTCTTTCCCGCCACATCCACTTTGCCGCCGAGCAGTGCCGCCAGCGAGGCCGCACCCGACGGTTCCAGCACCAGCTTCATCCGCTCGAAAGCGATCCGCATGGCGCGCCGCACCGACTGGTCGTCGACGGTGATGCCGCGGACACCCGCGGTCTTGACCGCGGCGAACGGCGCGTCGCCTGGCCGGCGCGACATCAGCCCGTCGCAGATCGACTTTGGTCCGATCGCCATGGTCTCGATGCTGCCATGCGCCAGCGAGGAACCCATGCCGTTGAACCCTTCGGGCTCGACGCCGATGATCCCGGTCGCCGGCGACAGATAGTGGAAGGCGAGCGAAACGCCGCCGATCAGCCCACCGCCGCCGACCGAGCAGAACAACAGGTCGGCGCTGGCGTCCTTGGCCGATAGCTGGTCGAGCGCTTCAAGGCCGGCACCCGCCTGGCCGGCGACGATCTCCGGATCGTCGAAAGGATGCAGAAGGGCCAGATCTTCGGTCTCCGCGATCTCGCGCGCCTTTGCGGCCGCGACTTCCTCGCGAGCCCGATCGTCATGATCGGTCAGTACGACGCGCGCGCCATAGCCTGCGGTGGCGTCCCGCTTGGCAGCCGGCGCATCGATAGGCATGACAATGGTGACCGGAATGCCGAGCGCCTGGCCGGCCGCGGCCAGCCCTTGCGCGAAATTGCCGGAGGAATAGGCGACGACGCCCTTCTTCGCCTCATCGGGCGAAAGCCGCTTCAGCCGCCAATAGGCGCCGCGAACCTTGAAGGATCCGGCCCATTGCAGCGATTCCGGCTTGATGAAGATCCGGGCCGCGCCGGTTTCCCTGGCCAGCGCCGTCGATTCCAGCAGTGGCGTGACCTGTGTCGCCTGGGAGGTGACGGCATAAGCCTGTCTGAGATGGTCGAGGGAGGGGACGAGAAGGTCTGCCATCATTCGCCTCGCGGATACCTTTTGCTCTCCTCGAGATTGTCGAGGTTCATGTGATTGCGCATGTAGCGCTCGGACGCCTTCTGCAGCGGCTGGAAATCCCAGGGGTAATAGGCGCCGTTGCGCAGCGCCGGATAGACGACCCAGCGGCGTGCCTGGCTCTCGCGCACGGCGGCGTCGAAGCCGGCCATGTCCCAACGCACCCGCACCTTTTCCATGAATGCCGCCACAAGACCCGCATTGGCCGGGTCGTCGGCCAGATTGTCCCGCTCGAGCGGATCGGTTTCGAGATCGAACAATTGCGGCGGATCGAGTTCGCAATGAACGAATTTGTATCTGCCGTCGCGGATTGCCACCAACGGCGCATAGGAGCCTTCCGCGGCATACTCGATCAATACCGGTGCCGTGCGCTGCCCGCCCTTGGTGAGCGGCAGCAGCGACTGGCCATCGGTCCACGGCGCGATCGCCCCGATATCGATGCCGGCGAGGTCACAAAGCGTTGGTGCCACGTCGAGATTGGAGACCGGCGCCTCGATCAGGCCGGCACGAATGCCCTTGCCGGCAATCATCAACGGCACCCGCGCCGAGCCTTCGAAGAAGCTCATCTTGAACCACAGGCCTCGCTCGCCGAGCATGTCGCCGTGATCCGAACAGAACAGGATTATCGTGTCGTCGAGCATGCGCGTTCGCGTGAGAACGTCCAGGAGCTCGCCGACCTTGTCGTCGACATAGGAGATGTTGGCGAAATAGCCGCGCCGCGAACGACGCACCTGCTCGGGCGTGATCTCGAAAGAGGGATAGTCGCTGGCGTGGTACAGCCGCTGGGAATGCGTATCCTGCTCGTCATGCGCGATGAACCCGGTTTCCGGGTCCAGCGCCTGGCAATGCTCATAGAGATCCCAATACTGCTTGCGCGCGACATAGGGATCGTGCGGGTGCGACAGCGAGACGGTGAGGCACCATGGCCGATGGCCCGCATCGTCCTGTTCGCGTGAAAGCTGATAGAGCTTCTGCGACGCGAGGAACACGACCTCGTCGTCATACTCCATCTGGTTGGTGGTTTCCGCAACGCCGGCGCCGGTCACCGAACCCAGATTGTGATACCACCACTCGATGCGCTCGCCGGGTTTGCGGTAGTCCGGCGTCCAGCCGAAATCCGCCGGATAGATGTCGGTGGTCAGCCGCTCCTCGAAACCGTGCAACTGATCCGGTCCGACGAAATGCATCTTGCCCGACAGGCAGGTGTAGTAGCCGGCGGCACGCAGATGATGGGCGAAGGTCGGGATCGACGAGGCGAACTCGGCCGCATTGTCATAGACCCCGGTGCGCGATGGCAACTGGCCGCTCATGAACGACGCACGGCCCGGTGCGCAGAGCGGCGAGGCGGTGTAGTTCTTGGCAAAGCGCGCCGAACGAGCGGCCAGCGCTTTCAGATGCGGCGTGTGCAGGAATTCCGCCGGCCCATCCGGGAAAAAGGTCCCGTTGAGCTGGTCGACCATGACGATCAGGAAATTAGGTCGCTTCGCTGTCACTGTTTGTGCCGTCCGCCAAGTTTGGTTTCGAGATAATCCTCGACCAGCCCGATCGCGGTCGCGGCGTCGGGCACGCCGTCCTTCAGCGCCCGCCTGATGTAGAGCCCGTCGATCATCGCAGCCGTCGCTTCCGCGGCGCGGTCGGCTTCGGTCCTGGGCAGGATACCGGTCAATCCGCTCATCAGGTTCGAATGCAGCCGCCGGGCGTAGATTCTGAGCAGCCGGCGAAGCGACGACGATTGCTGCGCGTCGACATAGAAGGCGAGCCATGCGGCGATGGTCTCCGCCTGGAACTGGATGTCCGAAAAATTGACCGCGACCACGGCCGAGACGCGCTCGCGCGGGGAAGTGGTGGATTGGAGCGCGCGGCGCATGTCGGTGGTCAGTTCAGCCAGGATGTGCCGCATCGTCGCGAACAGCAGCTCATCCTTGGCGCCGAAATAGTGATGGGCAAGAGCCGATGACACACCGGCGCGGCCGGCAATCTCCGACATGGTCACGTCAAGCGAGCCGCGCTGACCGATCGCCGAGATCGTCGCGTCGATGAGCGCCTTACGGCGCAATGGCTCCATTCCGACTTTTGGCATGTGGTTCCCGATTTCGTGCGGAGATTATTTTTTATTGACGCATCAATCAATAAAAAAATCGACGCTGACGCGACCTGCACCAAGCGATTGTTGCGTTGCGGCCCCTTCACGGCTCGGGGAGGAATGTTTATATTTGAACAATAAACGGCGAAGCTTTGGACGAGGCTGGCGCCAAGGATGGAGACCGCCATGACCGCATGCATCGTTGGCTGGGCGCATTCGCGTTTCGGCAAGCTTGAGGGCGAGACGCTCGAAAATCTGATCGTTAAGGTCGCGACGGACGCGCTCGATCATGCCGGCATCGGCCCGGACGAGGTCGACGAGATCGTGCTTGGCCATTTCAACGCCGGCTTTTCGGCGCAGGATTTTACGGCAAGCCTGGTGCTTCAGGCCGATGACCGGCTGCGTTTCAAGCCGGCGACACGGGTCGAGAATGCTTGCGCTACCGGCTCGGCGGCGGTCAGGCAAGGCATCCGCGCCATCGACGCAAACGCTGCCCGGGTCGTTCTGGTGGTCGGCGCCGAGCAGATGACGACCACGCCCGGGCTAGAGATCGGCAAGAACCTGCTCAAGGCGTCCTATCTGCCCGAGGACGGCGACACGCCGGCCGGTTTTGCGGGCGTCTTCGGCAAGATCGCGCAGGCCTATTTCCAGCGCTATGGCGATCAGTCGGATGCGCTCGCCATGATCGCCGCCAAGAACCACAAGAACGGCGTCGACAATCCCTATGCCCAGATGCGCAAGGATTTCGGCTATGAATTCTGCCGGCAGGAGAGCGAAAAGAATCCCTTTGTCGCTGGTCCGCTGAAGCGCACCGACTGTTCGCTGGTTTCCGACGGCGCCGCCGCCCTTATCCTTGCCGACACGGCGACGGCGCTGAAGATGCGCCGCGCCGTCGCCTTCCGTGCCAACGAGCATGTGCAGGATTTCCTGCCGATGTCGAAGCGCGACATCCTGACGTTCGAAGGTTGCGAACAGGCCTGGACCCGTGCACTGAAGAACGCCGGCGTGACACTCGACGATCTCTCCTTCGTCGAAACGCATGACTGCTTCACCATCGCCGAATTGATCGAGTATGAGGCGATGGGGCTGGCCAAGCCGGGTGAGGGCGCCAAATTGGCGCTGGATGGCACAACGGCAAAAGACGGCCGCCTGCCGGTCAATCCCTCCGGCGGCCTAAAGGCCAAGGGCCATCCGATCGGCGCCACCGGCGTCTCCATGCATGTCTTGACCGCCATGCAGCTTGTCGGCGAAGCCGGCGGCATCCAGGTGCCGGGCGCGAAACTCGGCGGTATCTTCAACATGGGCGGTGCGGCCGTCGCCAACTACGTTTCCATTCTCGACCGGATCAGATAGACCGCCCGTATTACAGCGCCGCGCGCCGTTTGGGGCGCGCAAACGACGCTGTAACACTTTGATTTTGCGGGAGGTGACATGACAAATCCGGTTCTGATCGAGGTTTTGCGCGGCGCCATTGTCGAGAGCGCCCATCGGGGCGCGGTCGCTGTCTTCGATGCCGATGGCAAGCCGGTCCTGGAGATCGGCGACACGTCGAAGCCGGTCTTTCCGCGTTCCGCCGTTAAGGCGATCCAGGGCCTGCCGCTTGTCGAAACGGGTGCCGCCGACGCCTATGGCTTCGGCGACCGCGAACTGGCGCTGGCCTGTGCCTCCCATTCCGGCGAGCCGGCGCATGTCGAATTGGCGCGGTCCATGCTGGCCAGGGCTGGGCTGGACGGGTCGGCGCTCGAATGCGGGACCCACTGGCCTTCGAACCATGACGCGGAGATTGCGCTCGCGCGTGCCGGCGGTTCACCAAATGCGCTGCATAATAATTGTTCCGGCAAGCATTCCGGCTTCCTCTGCACCTGCGTCCATTCAGACATCGCCCATCGCGGCTATGTGAGGCCGGATCACGCCTTGCAGGAAATGGTGCGCGACGCCATGCAGGCAGTCACCGGCGCTGTCCACAGCCCCGACGAACGCGCGATCGACGGCTGCTCGATCCCGACCTATGCGGTACCGCTCAGGAGTTTCGCGCTCGGCTTTGCCCGCATGGCCACGGCCCACGGCTTTGGCCCGGCGCGGGCGAAGGCCGCGAAGCGCCTGCTCTCCGCCTGCATGGCGGAGCCGTTCTTCGTCGCGGGCACCGGCCGTGCGGACCTGTTGCTGATGGAAGCCGCTCCCGGGCGAATTTTTGCGAAAGGCGGAGCCGAGGGCGTCCACTGTGCCGCAATTCCGCAACTCGGCCTCGGTATCGCGGTCAAATGCGATGACGGTGCCGGGCGCGCCGGCGACGCGATCGCAGCCGCTGTACTCGCTAGGCTGCTGCGGGCGGATGAAGCCTTGGCGGCGAAGCTGCTCGAACTGGCGAACGCGCCTGTCGAAAGCCGGATTGGCGCCAAGGTCGGGGCGCTGAAGCCGACGCCGGCGCTGAATTGAAGGCAGCAATCAGCTGACGCGGGTCGCGCTCGACGGTCAGGTGCGCATAGCCGCTGCTGCCGGTCTGGATGAGGTCAGACGTCACCGGCTCGGCCCAGCGTCGGCCCACAACCGCCCCGTTCGGCGCGCCATACGCTGACGACGATGCCGGTGCCTGCCTTGCGGGAATCATACCGGACGCTCGACGCGCCTCATCTCCGGCGGCAACGGCTTGCCGAGCAGCCACTCGGCGCCTAAGTTCAGGGAATGAGCAGAGCTTTTACCCGCGAAGAAGACAGCGAAAACGCCATCGCTGGCGTTGGCGAGCGGCCGATCAGCACGCATCGTAACCTGGTGACGGAGCGCGGCCTGGCGCAGATCGAGGACAATCTGGCCGATCTGCGCGATATCATGGCGAAAGCGGAGCGGAAAGCCGACCGCGAGCGCATTGCGATCGTGTCGCGCGACCTGCGCTACTGGACCGCGCGGCGCGAGAGTGCCGAGCTTTCCGTGCCGGAGCCCGGCAGCGATGTTATCCGCTTCGGCATGGGTGTCACGCTGGAAAGTGACGACGGCAAGAAGGTGCACTGGAAGATCGTCGGCGAGGACGAAGCCAATCCAGCCAAGGGCAGCATCTCGCATGTCTCGCCGATGGCGGTGGCCTTGTTTGGCAAGAAGGTCGGCGACGTCGCCAGCGTCAACGGCAAGGAGTGGGAGATCGTCAAGCTCTCGGAGAGTTAGTCTTCAAGCTTGACGACATGGTCGCGGAAGAATGCGGCGGCACCCGCTTCGTCGATCTCACCGGCAGCGACCATCATCACCAATTGGATGATCTCCTCCTGTTCGGCTTCGATGCTTAATCCGTTGAAATAGAGAAACAAGTCGGCCGCAGCGAAAGCCGTGCGCTTGTTGCCATCAACGAACGGACGGTTCTTCGCGATGCCGAAGAGAAGATAGGCGGCGGCGAGTTCACTTAGATCTGGCTCGCCGTATGCTTCTTTCTGCTGCGAACGTGCGAGCACCGATTCCAGCAGGCCTTCATCGCGGATGCCCGATGCGCCGCCGTGAAGACGCAATTGCTCGGCATGCATCGCCTGCACGAACTCTCGCGAATGATGTGCGGTCATTTTGCGAGCGCGCGATAGGCAACCTCGTATTTCTTCATCCGCTCGCGCGCTACCTTCATCTTGCGCTCGAATTCTTCGGCAGAATCTTCCAATCGGCGCAAGCGAAGCTCTTGACCTTCCTGGACGACGACCACGTTGTCGCCTGTCTTGAGATTCAATCGATCGAGAAGCTCTTTCGGCAGAATCAGGCCGTCCGAATTACCGATCTTGCGAATTGTGGTGTTCATGATGAAACATCCTGTTGCAACGCTGATTATAACGCAGCGTACTCGATGTTGCAACAGAAATTATAACAGCATCAGCCTGCCGCCAGCAGCCGATCCAGCAGCCGCTCCGCCGCTTCCGGAATGACCGTGCCCGGCGGGAAGATTTCCGCAGCACCTGCTTGCAGCACCGCGTCATAGTCCTGCGGTGGGATAACGCCGCCGGCCACGATCAGCATGTCGCCGCGGCCGAGTTTCTTCAGCGTGTCGCGCAATTCGGGGATCAGCGTCAGGTGACCCGCTGCCAGCGATGAGGCGCCGATGACGTGGACGTCATGCTGGATCGCCAGCTTCGCGATCTCTTCCGGTGTCTGGAACATGGCGCCGACGGTGACGTCGAAGCCGAGATCGGCGAAGGCCGTGGCGATCACCTTCTGCCCGCGGTCGTGGCCGTCCTGTCCCATCTTGGCCACGAGAATGCGCGGCTTGCCGCCGTTTTTCTTTTCGAAGGCATCCAGCTTGACCTGTAGCCGGTTGACCACCGGATTGTCGCCAAGCGCCTTGCGGTAGACACCGGAAATGGTCTGCACCGTGGCCACATGGCGGCCATAAGCCCTTTCCAAGGCGAACGAGATTTCACCGACAGTGGCATTGGCGCGCGCGGCGCGGATGGCGAACTCCAGCAGATTGTCCTCGCCTTGGGCGGCACGGGTCAGCGCATCGAGCGCGTTTTCGACCGCGGCGACGTCACGCGTGCCTTTCAGCCGTTGCAGCTTCGAGAGTTGCCGGGCCCTGACCTCGGCATTGTCGATCTTCAGCACGTCGACCTCGATATCGGTCCCGGGGCGATGCGCATTGACGCCGACCAGCATCTGCTCGCCGGAATCGATACGCGCCTGCGTACGCGCCGCGGCTTCCTCGATGCGCAGCTTGGGTATGCCCTTTTCGATCGCCGCCGCCATGCCACCGAGAGCCTCGACCTCCTCGATATGGGCGAGCGCACGCGCCGCCAGGTCATGTGTCAGCCGCTCGAGATAGGCCGAACCGCCCCACGGATCGATGATCCGCGTGGTGCCGGATTCTTTCTGCAGGATGAGTTGCGTGTTGCGGGCGATGCGCGCCGAATGATCAGTCGGCAGCGCCATTGCTTCATCGAAGGAATTGGTGTGCAGCGACTGGGTATGCCCTTGGGTCGCGGCCATCCCTTCGATCATGGTGCGGATGATGTTGTTGTAGGGATCCTGCGCCGTCAGCGACCAGCCGGAGGTCTGGCAATGGGTGCGCAGGGACAGCGACCGTTCGTCCTTCGGCGCGAAATTCTTTTTCATCAGGGTCGCCCACAACAGGCGGGCGGCCCTGAGCTTGGCCACTTCCATGAAGAAGTTCATGCCGATCGCCCAGAAGAAGGAAAGGCGCGGCGCGAAACGGTCAATGTCGAGCCCTGCCGCGACGCCGGCGCGGGCGTATTCGATGCCGTCGGCGATCGTATAGGCGAGCTCCAGGTCGGCGGTCGCGCCGGCCTCCTGCATGTGATAGCCGGAGATCGATATCGAATTGAACTTCGGCATGTTCTTCGAGGTGTAGGAGAAGATGTCCGAGACGATCCGCATCGAGGGCTTCGGCGGATAGATGTAGGTGTTGCGGACCATGAATTCCTTCAGGATGTCGTTCTGAATGGTCCCCGCCAGATCCTTCTGCGCGACGCCTTGTTCTTCCGCCGCCACGATGTAGAGCGCCATGATCGGCAGCACCGCGCCATTCATCGTCATCGACACGGTCATGTCGCCGAGCGGAATGCCGTCGAACAACTGCCGCATGTCGAGGATGGAATCGATGGCCACACCCGCCATGCCGACATCGCCGGCCACGCGCGGATGGTCTGAATCATAGCCGCGATGCGTGGCCAGATCGAAGGCAACCGAAAGACCTTTCTGGCCGGCGGCAAGGTTGCGCCGGTAAAAGGCATTGGACTCTTCGGCGGTCGAAAAGCCTGCATATTGCCGGATCGTCCAGGGCTGCTGGACATACATGGTCGGGTAGGGGCCGCGCACGAACGGCGCCAGGCCTGGATAGGTATCGAGATGCGGCAATCCCTTGAGGTCGCCCTGACTGTACAACTGCTTGACGACAAGACCTTCCGGCGTCGTCCGCTGTCCCTTGACCTCGACCGGTGCGCGGCGCGGCGGCACCCAGCCGATCTGACTGAAATCCGGAATCAAGAAGCGGCCCCGATGGATTGCTCGATGCGAACCGGCGACAGTGCCTCGCACAGCACGACACCCTCGGTGAAGGCAGGTCGCCGCTCTGCGTCCAGCGTTTCGACCGGACGCTCGCTTTTCAAGGGATGAAGCGTGGCGCCGACAATGGCCCGCTCGCCTGACTTGAAGGCAATGCCGCGCTGGGCGGCGGCAGTGCGGACGCGCTGCTGGATATATCCGTCCCGAAGGCTGGACAGCACGCCACCCTCTGCCTCGATCGCCTGCAACTCCGCCCACGCTGCTTCGCAAAGATCTGACGTCAGCGCTTCGACCGCGCCGGAGCCATGGGCGGGATCTGTGACATGATCGACATGGCTTTCATTGGCCATGATCAGTTGCGCATTACGCGCGACGCGGCGGGCAAAAGCCGCCGGCAGGCCGTGCGCGATCGTATGCGGCAGGATTGAGATCGAATCGGCGCCTCCCGCCGCCGCGGCGAAGCAGCCGATCGTCGTGCGCAGGATGTTGTTTTCGGGGTCCAATGCCGTCATCATGCGAAATGATGTCTCGGCATGGATATTGGCCGTGGAATTGGGGATCGAGCAGGCCTCCTGCACCCGTGCCCACAGCCTGCGCAGGGCCCGCACTTTGGCCATAGACAGGAACTGGTCCTGGTCGACGCTGAGCGCGAAACCGATATGAGGCGCGGCATAGACGAGCGGCTGCCGCGCCTTCTCGAACATCCTCAGATACGAAACCGCCGAAGCGAGCATGATGCCGAGTTCCTGCGCTTCCGTGGCGCCGGCATTGTGAAAGACGCGACCGTCCGCCTCCAGAAGCACACCGGGGACGCCCATCGAGAAGAAATGCGCCAGCGATTGCGGCATCGATTCCTGCAGCGCCTCGATCGACATGCGCAGTCGTCCGGTGCCGGCGAGGATAGCCGCCGGATCGATGCCGAAGGAAAGGTTGAGCTTTGCCGGATCGGAGCGGCGCTTGCTCAGGAACGCCACCAGCCAGTCGGCCATGGGGCGGCTCCACGGGTGGGTATCGATGCGGATCTGGACCCGGTTGAGGGGTACGCCCTCTAGTACCGTCTCCAGTGCCTGCGCCGTCCTCGGCAGGCCGTAGCCGAACGCGTTCGGAGCACCCTCGAAGACGAGCGACAGTCCCGTCGCGCCCTGCGCGATATCTTCCAGGACCTGGGTCTTGGCGCGATCGACATCGGGGTCGTCGACGCGCTGGCTGACGATCCAGGGCAATTGAGGATTGGCGCGCACGATCGGTTCCGTTCCGGTCGCGCGATCATAGAGCGGCTCGACGCGGATGTTGTCGTCGGTGTGCGAGACCAGCTTTTCCTCAAAGGATGCGCCGGCCAACGCCTTTTCCGCCAAGGCCAGCCATTGCTGACGCTGCGCATCCATGGGCTCAACATCCCTGGTCAAGGCTCCGGCGCCCATTCATCGTCCTCGTTCTATGTGGCCGCACCAGCCCGGGCAGCCCAGTCTACGGTCCCCGGACGGTTATCGCAATGCGCATCCAAGGCCTGAATCCCACCACCAGATATTCGATCCACCTGATATAGGTTGGCTTGCGTGGACCGACCATGGACGATTGCCAAACACCGTCGAAATTCGCAAGTTCCAAAATCCGCTCCTGGCGATTGGTCCGGGTTTGGACGATTGGCCCTGATTGGACGATAGCCCTGATTGGATGATTGGCCTCGCTTTGGACAATTGTCATTGTCGCTATGCAACGGCCTCACTATACCTTCGGACAAAGGCTGGCCTTAGACACATCACTTTGCGGAGAACCGACATATGGCTGACGATACCAGTATTTTCATCGGCGCCAGCCGCAAGCCCGACGACAGCTATCAGCGCGCCGAAAATCTGCTGCTGCAATACGGCAACCGCCACGGCCTGGTGACCGGCGCCACCGGTACCGGCAAGACTGTCAGCTTGCAGATCCTGGCCGAAGGTTTTTCGAATGCCGGCGTGCCGGTATTCTGCGCCGACATCAAGGGCGACCTTTCCGGCATCGCCATGATGGGCACCGCCCAGGATTTCCTTGTCAAGCGGGCAGAACAGGTCAGGCTTGACCCTTACGACTTTCAGGAATTTCCGGTCATCTTCTGGGATCTGTTCGGCGAGCAGGGCCACCCCATCCGCGCGACCATTTCGGAAATGGGACCGCTGCTCCTGTCGCGGCTGATGAACCTGACCGACGCTCAGGAAGGCATCATGAACATCGCCTTCCGCATCGCCGATGAGGAAGGGCTGCTGCTGCTCGACATGAAAGACCTGCAGGCGCTGCTCGCCAACATCGCCGAGCGCGCCGAAGAGATCAGCGCCCGTTACGGCAACGTCACCAAGCCGTCAGTAGGGGCCATTCAGCGCACGCTGCTGGTGCTGGAGCAGCAGGGCGCGGCGAATTTCTTCGGCGAGCCGGCTTTGCGGATCGCCGACATCATGCGCACCACGCGTGACGGTCGCGGTGCCATCAGCGTGCTCGCCGCCGACAAGCTGATGATGAATCCGCGCCTCTACGCGACGTTCCTGCTTTGGCTGATGTCGGAGCTGTTCGAGGAACTACCCGAAGTCGGCGACCCCGACAAGCCGAAGCTGGTGTTCTTCTTCGACGAGGCGCACCTCTTATTCGACGAGGCGCCGAAGGTGCTGATCGACCGGGTCGAGCAAGTGGTCCGCCTGATCCGCTCCAAGGGCGTCGGCGTCTATTTCGTCACGCAGAACCCTTTGGATATCCCCGAAAAGGTCCTGGCCCAACTCGGCAACCGCGTGCAGCACGCGCTGCGCGCCTACACGCCGCGGGAGCAGCAGGCGGTGAGGACGGCGGCCGAAACTTTCCGGCCCAATCCGGACTTCGACTGCGCCACCGCCATCACCCAGCTCGCCACCGGCGAGGCGCTGGTTTCGACGCTGGAGGCCAAGGGCATTCCGTCCATGGTCCAGCGCACGCTGATCCGTCCGCCGTCATCGCGGCTTGGACCCATCACCCCCGCCGAGCGGCAGAAGCTGATCGGGGAAAGCCCGGTCACCGGCCAGTACGACCAGGTCATCGACCGCGAGTCAGCTTTCGAGATGCTGCAGAAGAAGGCCAAGGAGGCGCAGGACGCCGAGGCGCAGGCGCAGCAGGCAGGCACCGGCGGCTCGCGCTGGACCATTCCAGGCTTCGGCAATGACGATCCCGCACCGCAGTCCGGCGGCAGGCGCGCGCCTGCGCCGCGCCCGTCCAACCGCCAGACGGTGGCGGAAGCCGCAATCAAGTCGGTCGTGCGCTCGGTCGGCTCTTCGGTCGGCCGTGCGATCGTGCGCGGAATATTGGGCAGCCTGTCGCGGGGGCGGTAGAATCGGGCAGCGGCGTTGCCGCTGTCCTGTGAGCTCAGAAAATCGCGTCCGTCACCGCTTTGACTGGTCCGAGCAGGACCGATCCATCCGGCACGCCGGCGTCGATCGGGATTGCCTTGTGGTTGGCCGTCGCCACCATCGGCTGGCGGGCGTCGCTGGTCACGATGACCGGCGTCTTGGAGGGCACGCGATCGTAAAGGTCGATAATGTCCTGGTTCATCAGGCGCACGCAGCCCGACGACACCGATTTGCCGATCGAGCGCCACTCCGGCGAGCCGTGCAGGCGATAGAGCGTGTCCACATTGCCCTGGAAGAGATAGAGCGCGCGCGCGCCGAGCGGGTTCTTCAAGCCGCCGGGCATGCCGCCATTGTCGGCGCTATACTGCTTCAATTCCGGCTGGCGGGCGACCATCTCATCCGGCGGCGTCCATTTCGGCCATTTCTGCTTCCATTGGACGACGGCGTCGCCCGACCACTCGAAGCCGGCGCGGCCGAGACCGACGCCATAACGGATGGCCTGGCCGCCCGGGCGAACCAGATAGAGGAAATGGCCTGTCGTATCGACGACGATGGTTCCCGGCTTCTGGCCGGTCGGGTCGGGCACGATCTGGCGCAGGAACTGCGGATCGATCCTGTCGACCGGGATGGCCGGCAGATCGAAGCCGCCATCGCTGACCGCCGCGTACATCGACGCATAGTCGGCAAGCGGAGGCTCGACATAGGGTGGTGGCGGCGGCTCGGCCGGCCCGGGGCCGGTGGTGGCGCATGCCGAAACCGCGATCGAGGCGGCGCCCAGGGCTGCGGCGTTGAGGAAGCCGCGACGGCTCAGGCGATAGGATTCGATTTCGGTTATGGACATGGCTGCCTTCTTTAAGACTCAAATCGCAACAAAGCGTCAACACGCCGACATCCGCTGCGGGTGCCTGACAACACCTGAGGCGATAGGCGGTTCCGATTCTGGCCCGAACGTGGACAAACAAAGGCGAAGCTGTGACTGCGCCGCCACTGTGGCGTTGGGGCCACAGGTCCGCTAGCCACCGGATACGAGGGCCTCCAGCGACGGCAGGATCAGGGCCGGCGGCAAGTCCCGGTATTCCTCCGGCTGGTTGGAGCGGTTGATCCAAACCGTGCGGAAGCCGAATTTGGTGGCGCCCGCTATGTCCCAGCGATTGGAAGACTGGAAGGAGATCGCGCCGGGATAGAGCCGCCAATCCGTGGCGACCATGTCGTAGACCGCCGGATCGGTCTTGAAGCGACGCACCGCATCGACCGAATAGATGTTGTCCAGGACCTGGTCGAGTGCCGCGGACTTGACCGCCGCCTCCAGCATTTCGGGCGAGCCATTAGAGAGGATCGCCAGCCTGGCGCCCGAGGCCTTGAGCGCCTTCAGCACGGCCGGCACTTCGGGATAACAGTCCAGCCTCCAATAGGCCTCCAGCAGCTTTGCCTTGAGACTGGGATCGGCCGAAGGGACCTTGCGCAAGGCGAAGTCCAGCGCCTGTTCCGTCAACTGCCAGAAGTCGGCGTAGGCGCCCATCAACGTGCGCACCCAGGAGTATTCAAGCTGCTTGGCGCGCCAGATTTCGGACAGGAGCTGGCCGTCGGGGCCGATCGCGCCTGCATGGCGGCGCACGGCCGCATGCACGTCGAATAGCGTGCCATAGGCGTCGAAAACATAGGCGGCGTATTGCATGGCAACAGTTTTGAGGCGAGGCGGGACAAGGTGCAAGCCTTGATTGCATCGCACCCGTCGCTGGCCTCAACAAAACTCCCCAATGCTGGTTGACGGCAGCGGCCAAAGCATCATCCAATGTTGTCACACAAGATCGACCGGAACAGGAAAACGCGATGACACTGGCGGCGGCGGCGCAATCCGCGACATGGACTTTCGTCGATGGCGATTGGTACGAAGGCAATGTCGCCATTCTGGGGCCGCGCAGCCACGCCATGTGGCTCGGCACCAGCGTGTTTGACGGGGCTCGCTGGTTCGAGGGCGTGGCGCCCGATCTCGAACTTCATGCCGCACGCGTCAATGCCTCGGCGATCGCGCTCGGCCTCGCGCCAAACATGACGCCCGAGCAGATCGTCGGGCTGACCTGGGACGGATTGAAGAAATTCGACGGCAAGACGGCGGTCTACATCAGGCCGATGTACTGGGCCGAGCATGGCGGCTACATGGGCGTCCCGGCCGATTCCGCCTCGACCCGTTTCTGCCTCTGCCTCTATGAATCGCCCATGATCTCGCCGACCGGCTTTTCCGTGACCGTATCGCCGTTCCGGCGCCCGACCATCGAAACCATGCCGACCAACGCCAAGGCCGGCTGCCTCTATCCCAACAACGGTCGCGCCATCCTCGAGGCCAAGGCGCGCGGCTTCGACAATGCGCTTGTGCTCGATATGCTGGGCAATGTCGCGGAGACCGGAAGCTCGAATATCTTCCTGGTCAAGGACGGCCATGTGCTGACGCCGGCGCCCAACGGAACCTTCCTGTCCGGCATTACCCGCTCGCGCACGATGACGCTGCTCGGCGACTATGGGTTCAGGACGACCGAAAAGACGCTGTCGGTGCGGGATTTCCTCGAAGCCGACGAAATCTTCTCGACCGGCAACCACTCCAAGGTGGTGCCGGTCACCCGCGTCGAGGACCGCGACCTGCAACCCGGCCCGGTGGCCAAGAAGGCACGCGAACTCTATTGGGATTGGGCGCATTCGACGTCAGCTGGCTGAGGTCCGGCCTTTTTGTCGCTGCGCGGTTGGCCCCAGGAAAAGCGTGTGACAGTTTTCGGGAACCCGCTTAGAAAGGGAACCGGCGCTTCATTTCCGGAGTTGCTCCAGCTCAATCCCGACCTATCTTACTCCGGTATCCACACCGGATTTTCCACGAGGGAGTACTACCCATGGCTTTCGAATTGCCCGCTCTGCCCTACGACTATGAGGCCCTGCAGCCCTATATGTCGAAAGAGACGCTGGAGTATCACCACGACAAGCATCACAAGGCCTATGTCGACAACGGCAACAAGCTCGCCGCCGAAGCCGGCCTCGGCGATCTTTCGGTCGAAGAGGCGGTCAAGCAGTCGTTCGGCAAGAACGCCGGCCTCTTCAACAATGCCGCCCAGCATTACAACCACATCCATTTCTGGAAATGGATGAAGAAGGGCGGCGGCGGCAACAAGCTGCCTGGCGCGCTGCAGAAGGCTTTCGACAGCGATCTCGGCGGCTACGACAAATTCAAGGCTGATTTCATCGCCGCTGGCACGACGCAGTTCGGTTCGGGATGGGCCTGGGTTTCGGTCAAGGACGGCAAGCTGGCGATCTCGAAGACGCCGAACGGCGAAAACCCGCTGGTTCATGGCGCATCGCCAATCCTCGGTGTCGACGTCTGGGAACACTCCTACTACATCGACTACCGCAACGCCCGGCCGAAATACCTCGAGGCCTTCGTCGACAGCCTGATCAATTGGGATCACGTGCTCGAGCTCTACGAAAAGGCAAATGCCTGATCGATCTTCCGAAAAGGCCCGGCACCCCCGGGCCTTTTCTTTTAAGTCGAAGCCCCACCGCAGCCAGAGTCGTCCAAATTCATGCGGAGAGAAGGGAATATTCCTCCTCCCACACCCGTTAACGTCCTGTCCTGAAATGCCTTCATCACGGAGCCAAATGAATGAGAAAGCTTGTCATCGCCATCTCTATGCTCGCACTCGCCGCGTCGGCGGCTTTTGCCGATCCCGTCCTCGGCCGGCAGGCACTGATGAAGGAACGCGGAAAGATCGTCGGCGGCCTGTCGAAAGTGGTCAAGGGCGAGGAACCTTTTGATGCCGCCGCGGTGCTGACGCAGTTGCAGGCATTGCAGGCAAATGCCGAGAAATTCGACGTAGAGGCCTTGTTCCCGAAGGGCAGCGATTCCGGCGACACCACGGCGGCGCCAAAGATCTGGGAAGACATGGCCGGCTTCAAAACGGCCGAGGATAAGTATCTTGCCGACGTCAAGGCCTCGGTCGCGGCGGCTCCGGCCGACGTCGACGCGCTGAAGACACAGATCGGCACCATCGGCTCGGACTGTGGCACCTGCCACCAGAGCTACAGGGTCAAGAAGGGCTGATCGCCTGATATGGCATGGCTGAAGAAGCTCGTCGGCGCGGCCCTCGTTCTGGGCGTCGCCGGCGCGGCCGCCGGGTGGCTGCTGTCGGCACCCGTCAGGCTTGATGCGACCGCTCTGGCGCAACTCGGCCCAGGCGATGTTGTCCGGGGCAAGCGCATTTTCTATGCCGGCGGCTGCACCTCATGCCATGCGAAGCCTGGGTCGCGGGGCGATGCGCGGCTTCAACTCGTGGGCGGGCTTGAACTCAAGACGCCGTTCGGCACCTTCGTGCCTCCCAATATTTCGCAAGATCCCAATGATGGCATCGGCGCATGGTCGGTCGGGGATCTCGCCAATGCCATGCTGAAGGGTGTTTCGCCCACGGGTGAGCATTTCTATCCGGCCTTTCCCTACGCCTCCTACGCGCGCATGAAGCCGTCTGATGTCGCCGACCTCTACGCTTTCCTGAAGACGCTTCCCGCCGTCGCCGGCAAGGCGCCAGGCAATTCGCTGGCGTTCCCTTTCAACATCCGGCGAGGCATTGGCCTGTGGAAGCGCCTCTATCTCAGCGACCAGCCTGTCATTCCCCTGCCTGATGGCACGCCGGGACTCGCGATGGCAGGCCGCTACCTGGTCGAAGGACCGGGTCATTGCGGCGAATGCCATACGCCGCGCGACTTGGCTGGCGGCACCAGGAAGGGCCAATGGCTGGCCGGCGCCGTCGCCGCCGAGGGTTCGGGCATCGTGCCAAACCTTACTTCGGGCGAGGGGGGTATCGGCAGCTGGTCCGCATCCGACATCGCAAACTACCTGGAAACCGGGTTCACGCCGGATTTCGATTCCGTCGGCGGCGCCATGGTCGATGTGCAGCGCAACATGGCCGAACTGACGGCGGACGACCGCGCGGCGATTGCCGCCTATCTCAAAGCGATACCGCCGCACCCCAACGGCTATCCGGCTCGCAAGAAAAGCACGAAATAGGTCGGGAATCCATAAAGTAGGAAGGGCCCGCATCTGTAGGATGACGAATATGCGCCAAGCCCTGAGTGCATTATGGGCCATTGATAGTCCGTTGCGCGACTGGCTTACCTCTGCGAGATAGTACATCCAGCCCAATCCAGGGACGCTTAACTATGCTCGCCGTCTATGGCGAAGGTCGTGGCTTCCGTGTTGTTTGGCTGCTCGAGGAATTAGGATTGGCTTATCGGCTGCGCCCGGTCGATCTGCTCGCAGTCGAGAATGATCGCGGCTTTCTCGCGATCAACCCCGCCGGCTTCATTCCCGCACTGCAGGACGGCGAGACGATCATGGTCGAATCGATCGCGATTCTTGAGTACCTGCTCGCCCGCCACGAGTCAGATTCGCTTGCCGTCGCCCCGCACGATCTCGCTTTCGCCTCCTATCTGCAATTTTTTCACTTAGGCGAGGCCGGGCTCGCCGGCCGATGATCGCCGTCTTAGTCGGTCGCGAACTGGCGCCCGAAGCCGAACGAGATGCCCGGGTTGCCCGCTGGGCATTGGAGACCTTCGAGAGCCGGCTGGGGTTGGTTATCCGCCGCCTCGCGGACTGCCCCTATCTCGCCGGCGAGCGGTTCACTGCTGCCGATATCTCGGTGAGCTACGCCCTCCTGCTCGGCCTGCGAACTGGTAACTATGTCCCCGGGTCTATCGAGCGGGACTATCTCGCTCGCACGACGGCACGCCCCGCCTACGCCCGAGCAATGGAAAGCTGTCAGGCCACCAAGGCGTGGGCGGCGAGATCATCGGGATTGTAGTGCTCGCTTCATCGAAGCGGCCAAGCGCCTGGTTGAGCAGTCGCGAAAAGTTCCTCATGGGGGTCTACCAATTAGGGGGCCTCCTCGCATGGTTCAGCTGGCTTCAATCCGGCCGTGGCTCCACGCTTACGAGTCTACGTGCCTAATCTTCGGACTGCAGGTGACGATCGCCGAGGAAATCGAAGCCCGTCTCAAAGAAATGATTGTAGTTGCAGGTCATTTCCTCGCCCGGGGCGATGTCGCGCAAGGCGTAGGTTTCCTCGGGTGACGAGACATCGCAATTCGGCTCGTCGTCATGGTTCATGTAACGGGCGTCGTCGGCTTCGAAGACGATATAGGCCGGATCGCGCCGGTCGGGGTAGGAATAGCGGTCGAGATAGTTCTTTACCGGCCCGGTCTCGCCCTCATAGGTCTCGACGTCGATGATCCGGTCGAACCGGGGGTCGAGCTTCCAGACCAGCGTGCCCTTGGCAATGTGGTTCTTGGCAAACACACCGATGCCCTGGATCGGCGATTTGTCGAGATAGACGTCGACGAGCAGCATAATGGACCCTTGTGCGAATGTGGGCTTCATGCCCGGGAAAATCGTGCTTGGGTAGCGCGCGACCGTTGCAATTGCGAGCGGAAATCAGCTGGGCGGAATTCAAAAAATATGATCGGCAGACGTGAGTCGCCTGGCTTCAGCGCTGTTGCAAGGCCAGGCGGACACCCAGGGCGCAATAGATGCCGCCGACAACCTTGCCCTGCCATTTCAGCACTGTCGGATTTTGGCGCAGGAAACCGCCCAGCGGCCCTGCGCTCACGGCAAACACGACCGTGCTGAAAAGCCCCAGCATGACGAAGATGATCCCCAATACGGCTAACTGAACCATCGCCGATCCGTTTTCGGGCCGCACGAACTGAGGCAGGAAAGCGAGGAAGAAAAGCGCGGTCTTGGGGTTGAGCACCTCGGTCAGCACGGCCTGTCGAAACGCCTTTCCGGCAGAGATCGCGAGCGCGCCGGCGGTCGGATCGATCGGCGCTTTCTCGATGATGGCGCGAATGCCGAGGTAAACGAGGTAGGCCGCGCCGATATACTTTATGATGCTGAACAGCGTCGCCGAAGTGGCGATGATCGCCGAGATGCCGACCATCGCCATCACGGTATGAAACACATCGCCGGCCGCGATCCCGGCGCCGGTGGCGATCCCGACCCTGGTTCCCGAACTCGTTGCGCGCGCGATCGTCAACAGTGTGGCCGGACCTGGAATGAAGACAAAACCGAACACAACCGCGATATAGGCTATCAATGTGGACAGATCGATCACCGCGGCGTTCCTCCGTAAGCTATGCCTTGTCCGTTACCTTCAGCGTGAAGGCATAAGTATAGGCGATCTCCTCCAGGCGCGAAAACCGACCGGAGGCACCGGCATGGCCGGAATCCATGTTGATTTTGAACAGCACCGGATTGGCGCCCCTCTTGCGGTCACGCAGCCGCGCCACCCACTTGGCCGGCTCCCAATAGGTGACGCGCGGATCGGTAAGGCCGGCGAGCGCCAGGATCGGCGGGTAGTCGAGTGCTGCGATATTGTCGTATGGCGAATAGGCGGCGATCGTCCGGTAATCGTCGGCCGACTCAATCGGATTGCCCCATTCCGGCCATTCCGGCGGGGTCAGCGGCAGCGTCGCGTCGAGCATGGTGGTAAGCACATCGACGAACGGAACCTCGGCCACGATGCCGCCGAAGCAATCCGGCGCCATGTTGGCGATGGCGCCCATCAGCATGCCGCCGGCCGAGCCGCCCTGCGCGACGATGCGGTCATGCGCGGTATAGCGCTCGGCCACGAGATGGCGGGCGCACGCGATGAAATCGGTGAAGGTGTTCATCTTGTGCGCCCGCTTGCCGTCATCGTACCAGCCATAGCCCTTGTCCTTGCCGCCGCGGACATGGGCAATGGCAAAGACGAGGCCACGATCGACCAGCGAGAACCAGTTGGTATTGAAGGCGGCCGGAACGGCAATGCCGTAGGAACCATAGCCGTAGAGCAGGCAAGGCGCGGAGCCGTCCAGCGGCGTGTCGCGGTGATGCAGAAGCGAGATCGGCACCAATTCACCATCGGCCGCGGGCGCCATCAGCCGCCTCGTGACGTATTGATGCGGGTTATGGCCGGACGGCACTTCCTGGGTCTTGAGCAGCACACGCTCACGGGTGCGCATGTTGTAATCGAACATCTGCGACGGCGTCGTCATCGACGAGTAGGAAAAGCGCATCATCTCGGTGTCGTATTCCAGGGCCCCTGAAAGGCCGAGCGAGAAGGCTTCCTCATCGAAGAAAATCAGATGCTCTTCGCCGCTGGCACGGTCACGCACGACGATACGCGGCAGGCCTTCCTTGCGCTCGAGCCGGACCATGTGGTCCTTGAAGCCGATCACCGACAGGATCAGCCGGCCCGGTTCATGCGGCACCAGTTCCTGCCAGTTGGCGCGGACCGGATCGCTTGCCGGCGCCGTCATGATCTTGAAGTCCTTGGCACCATCCGCATTGGTCAGGATGAAGAATATGTCGCCGCCTTCCTCAAGTTCATATTGAAGGCCGGTCTCGCGCGCCGAAACCAGCTTGGGTTCGGCAAACGGATCGCTGGCGCTCAACAGGCGGTATTCCGAAGTCTCGTGATCGTTGATGCCGATCATGATCCATTGATTGTTGCGGGTTCCGTCGACGTCCATGAAGAAGCCGGGGTCGGTTTCCTCGTAGATCAGGCGGTCTCTTTCGGGGTTCTGTCCAAGTGCGTGGAACAGAACCTTGGACGGCCGGTGGTTTGGATCGAGACGCGTGTAGAAGAACCCGTCATTGCCCGCGTCCCAGACGCCCGAACCGCCGGTGGCGGGAATCTGGTCCGCCAGTTCCTTACCATCGGCAAGGTCGCGCACACGCAGCGTGTAGAATTCGGAACCCTTGTCGTCGAAGGCCCACAGGAGCTTGCGATGATCGGCCGAATGTTCGACGCCGCCAAGCCGGAAATAGGCCTTGCCCTCGGCCTCGGCGTCACCGTCGAGCAGGATCTGCTCGGGCCCGCCGTCGCGCGGCATGCGGAAATAGCGCGGCTGCTCGCCGCCGAGCTTGAAGGAAGAGCCATAGGCGTAAGGCCCGTCCTTCATAGGAACGGATGAATCGTCTTCCTTGATGCGGCCCTTCATTTCCTTGAAGAGCTGCTTTTGCAAATCTGACGTGTCGGCCATCAGCTTCGACTGGTAGGCATTTTCGGCTTCGAGTTCGGCGCGGATTCCAGGATCGAGCAAGGAGGGATCCCTGAACATCTCCTGCCAGTTATCCGCCCGCAGCCAGGCATATTCGTCGGTTCGCGTGATGCCGTGATGCGTGTCCGAGACTGGCCGCTTCTCCGGGGAAGGGGCGCTGACGATTGGAAATCGGGAAGTCCTGGTCATTGCGTCTCGCTCTGGAAATATCTTGATGACGAATGAACACACCGATCAGGGCGGGTTCAAGAGCAGTTGCGTAGAGGTGGTGTGGGCCCATGAGGTGGCCGGGAGGAGGGAAGATGACTATTCGGTCTCGTATTGCTGCGGCCTTCGCCGTTGCTTCGCTAACTCTGGTCTTTGCCGGCCAGTCTCATGCGACCGTATTCGCGGCTTGGCAAGTGGCCAATGTGCCGTTCGGCGACACGCTCAATGTGCGCGTCGGGAACATCCCAGAAACAGGCCGCCTACCCGAACGGGGCCGTCCTGCAGATGACCGGGAGATGCATCGGCGGCATAAACCTGCTCGATGTCGCCAATCAACCGGCATGGAAACAGCAGCAGACGGTTCGCTATCGCTGGTGCGAAATCTGGCATGACCCTGCCAAGAACGGCGTCTTCGTCACCGGCTGGGCCTATGGCGGATACATCGCGCCGTTTTGACCGGGGAATGGCCTGATTGATGGCGGGATGGTTTGGCAACCTATGGTTTCGTGGACAGGTGTAAACAACCAAGCTTGTCGGTGTGGTCGCCAAGCAAACCGGAGCATTGAAACTTGTTTTGTGAGTTATCGCGAATGTAACGATTAGCTGACCCGACGTCAGCCTTTGTCCGTTTGGCGACCGAAATATCGAAAAATTACATGGTGCACGAAAGATTGAAGCTGATCGCGCAATAGTTGACCAACATTCGTAAATATAATGCAGAGAGCGAATTGACTTACTTGACGTGTGGTCGCATTGATGTCCCTGTGACGCGAATCGTCGCAGCTCTATCTGCGCAAAATTCGTGCAATGCCCTGTTTGTAAAAAGGGGCACAGATCGACGTAACTCTTGTTGGGGCCTGAAGACCATGGATATTGTCGAAACACCTTCCAGAAACAATGATGCGCTGATCGAGCTTACCGCCGATGTGGTGGCTGCCTATGTCAGCAACAATCCCGTGCCGGTCGGCGAACTGCCGAACCTGATATCCGATGTCCACGCCGCTCTCGGGCGTGTGGGCGGAACCGTCGAACAGCCGCCTGCCGACAAGCAGAAGCCGGCTGTCAACCCGAAACGCTCGGTTCATGACGACTACATTGTCTGTCTTGAAGACGGCAAGAAGTTCAAGTCGCTCAAGCGTCACCTGATGACCCACTACGATCTGACGCCCGATCAGTATCGCGAAAAGTGGAACCTGGACCCAAGCTATCCGATGGTTGCCCCGAACTACGCGGCGGCCCGTTCGCAGCTTGCCAAGAAGATGGGCCTTGGCCGCAAGCGCAAGGCGCGGTAGTCGCGGCTTGCCGGATTAGAACTGAAATCAAACGGCGCCTTCGGGCGCCGTTTGATTTTGCGGGCGAGTGCAATTCCAGGAAAAGTGTGAACCGGTTTCCCGGGAAAAGCGCGTAGCGCTTTCCCTAGGGAATTGCGTCAAAACAAGGAAGATCGGGGCAGAAGCCTGTCAGGCGGTCTGCGCGAGCGCCATCTCGGCATCGCGTTTGATGCGCTTGACCATCGAGCGAAGCCCGTTGGCGCGCTGGGGTGACAGGTGTTCGTCGAGGCCGAGTGCCTTCAGCGTCGCTTCAGCGTCGGTTTTCTGGATTTCGCTGGCCGTCTTTCCGGAAAACAGCGCCAGCATGATCGCGACCAGTCCGCGCACGATATGGGCGTCTGAATCGCCCGTGAAGGTGATGACGGGATCGGCGCCCGGACCCCGTTCGGTGGTCAGCCAGACTTGGCTGACGCAACCTGGCACCTTGTTGCCGGCGTTGCGCTCAGCATCGGGAAAGGGAGGCAGCGCTTCGCCAAGCTCGATGACGTAACGATAGCGGTCCTCCCATTCCTCGAGGAACGAGAAGTCGTCGCGGATCGTCTGGATCGTGGTCGTCATGACCCGGATATAGTCACGCGATGGCGCCGCGTCACGGAAAAACAAGAACACCGCGGACGTCGAGAGGGCAGACGGTCCGCGGTGCGCCGTCGAGACGGCCTAATTCTTTATCGGCAGGTTGACCGTTTGGGGCAGGACGATTTCTTCCGGCACGCTGCCCGTCAGTGTCGAGACGTCGGGGCCGGCGGACTTGTCGTCCAGCATGGCGGCCGCGATCTTGGCGGTCTCCTTGGCGCGTGCGGTGATGGTGTGCATCGCCGATTTCCCGGTTTCGCAGACATCGGGCTTGCGTTCGCAGATACCGGCGATGTCGCCGACGGCGTCCCGCGCCGCGAACAGGGCCTGGATCGGCCCGACGCTTTGCTGGCCCGTTTCATCGGACCCGACACCCAGCGGCAGCGCCAGCAGCACCAGTGAAAACCAGAAAGCCATTCTTATCAGGAAGAACATGCCTTGCCTCTCGTCGTGACCGGATCATGCATCATAGGGCACGACCTCTTTTATGGGCAGGATGTTGGCACACAGGCACAAAGGACGGCTTGCATGATCGCCGAGAATTTTCCTCAAATTTTAGGCAAATTCGAGACGAAGCGTTTTGTTGTCGATTTGTTTCATATCGGGACGATTCTCGTTACCATTCGATAACCATCTATCTGGTTGTTTCTACCGGATTTTTCGCAAATGGACGCGATCCCGTTCCTGCCTCTGGGCCGCTGATGACGGGCATTCGCGAATAACCCTCCGTTTACTATGGCTGCATTTGCCGGGGCTTTCGGCGGCCGTCATCCCGATATTTGCCGCAGGGCCGGCCTTGGTCGGCCCTGCCTTATCCATTCCTTAAACGCTGGATGCGAGTTTCAAAGCCACCCAAGACGATCTGCAAAAGCAGAGCTGTTCACGACGAGTGCGAGTGCGTTGAGTTGATGCCGATCGAGGCCAGATACGCTGAATTGCCTGGCGCAATGGCGGCCGGTTGTGAACGCATGGTTCATCCCAGCGTTCTCGGGCGCAGCGACCGCGAGCGCCAGCGCCGTTTCATCGGCGTGATGCTGGCCGCGCCGTTCTTTGCAGCGGGTGCCGCGGTCACGCTGGTTACGTCGGGCATGGGGGCTGCGGTGACCATGGCCGCCATTTTCGCGGCCTTCGGTCTGTGCTGGTTCGTCGCCCTGCTGGTAGCAGCGACCGGCAAGATGGCCGCCGCCGGGCCGATCGCCCTGGCGATGGCGGCGATAGCCCTTGGCGGTCTCATCGGTGCCGCCGGCGGATTGAGTTCACCTGTCGCCATGCTTGCCTTGGCGCTGCCATTCGAAGCCTGGTGGATCGGCACCTCGCGGCGTGCTGCTGTGTGGGGGGGTGCCTCGGCCGTCATCGCCATCGCCCTTCAGTCCCTGTCGGCCACCTTCCTTCCATTCGCGGACGCGCACATCGCCGCCTGGCACTGGCTGGTGCCATTGGCGTGGGCGCTGACCCTCCTCCCGCGCATTTCGGCTTTTCGCGGCACCGCCGGCGCGGCCGCTACGCTCGATGCAGGTGACGGATTGGAAGACATCATCGACGCGGTGGTCTTTCGGGTCACCCGCCACGGCGAAGTCGTGGAGGCGTCCGCCAAGGCGCGTACGCTTCTGAAATTGCCACCTGAATTGTTGTCCGGAACGGGCCTCTTCGACCGCGTCCACCTGTCGGACCGTGTCTCCTATCTCAGCGCCCTGGCCGACATGCGTGACGGCGCACTGTCGCGCCGCCTCGAATTGCGCATCAGACTGCCCCAGAGTGGCAACGGCGCCCACAACGGAAATGGTTTGGTGGCCGACAACTACCAGCCATTCGCGCTCGAACTGGTGCGCGGCGAGGAACAAAGCGACGTTTTCACGCTTGTCCTGCGCAAGAACGACGAGACCGCGCGGTTGCGCGAAGAACTGGCGCAAGCCAATGAGACGGCGGCCGCCGCCGAAGTGGCCAAGGGCCGCTTCCTCGCAGTGGTGAGCCATGAACTGCGTACACCCTTGAATGCCATCATCGGCTTCTCCGACATGCTGCTGCACGAGATGTTCGGCGCCTTCAAGGATCCGCGCCAGAAGGAATATGTCGGCCTCGTGCGGGATTCGGGCCAGCATCTGCTGGCAGTCGTGACATCCATACTCGACGTCTCGAGGATCGAATCGGGTGTCTACGCCACCGAGCCGGAGCCGTTCCGGTTCATGGAAGCCGTGGACATGTGCCAGTCGATGATGCGGCTGCAGGCGCAGGCCAAGAACATCGACCTGCAGACGCAGATCGCCCCTGACGCGGGCGATATCAATGCCGATCGCCGCGCGGTACAGCAGATGCTCATCAACCTCGTTTCCAACGCGATCAAGTTCACGCCCGACGGCGGCGATGTCGTCGTCGGCGCCAAGCGGATCGGCTCACGTCTGCATTTCTGGGTCAGGGACACCGGCATCGGCATCGCCGAGGAGGATTTCGCCAATCTCGGCAAACCCTTCATGCAGATCCAGAACGACTATACCCGCCGTTTCGAGGGTACGGGTCTTGGCCTTTCCCTGGTGAAGGGGCTGGTGGCCTTGCATGATGGCACCATGTCGATCGAAAGCATGCCGGGCGAGGGCACCACGGTGACCATCAGCCTGCCGGTCAGCGGGCCGAAGGGACGCCCCGCCAACTCGACCGGAGTGCTGACGATGCCGGTGACGAGGGCGAAAGGGGACGGAAATGGCTCGCTCCGCAAAACAGGCTAAGGCGGTCAAACGCCGCAGCAACGCCTTGCAGGACGGCGCCATCGCCGTTGGCGGCATGATTTCGCGCAATCCCGTCCTGGTGGGAGGATCGACCGCATTCCTGGTGACGCTGTTCTACGTCTCGGCCAACGCGCTGTGGTATCAGCCTTTCCCGCACGCCGGGGCGTTTTTCGCCACGCGTCATTTCCAGGGCTTTCCGCACGCCGCCGCCGACGAGCCGGAGACGACAATCAACATTGTGCGGTCCAATGCCGCGCCCGCCCCGATTAAGGGCGATCCGGTGGTCGAGCAGGTGCAAGGCATATTGAAGGACCTCGATTTCTATTCCGGCACCGTCGACGGCATTTCCGGCCCCAACACGCGCAAGGCCATACAGGCCTATCAGCAGAAGGTCGGGCTGAACGCCTCGGGCGAGATCGATGCGCTGCTGCTGGATCAACTGGGTGCAACGCCGAAGACGGCCGCCGTGCCCAAGCCGCAGCCTCGTCCCGACATTGCGCCGGCCGCTGTTCCCGTGTCCTTGCAGACGAATGAGGCACAGACGAATGCCGCTTTGCAGGGGCCTGATCCCCGCATCGTCAAGATCCAGGCTGGACTCAAGGCCTTCGGCAATGACGACATGCAACTGGATGGCGTCGTCGGTGCACGCACGAAGGCGGCGATCAAGGAGTTCCAGACGCTGTTCGGGTTGCCGCAGACCGGCGAACCCGACGAGATCGTCTACGTCAAGATGCGCGAGATCGGCCTGACCAACTGACAGCCGAAACGACGGCTCGCCCTGCATCGGAAATTTCGATAGAGAGCCCGCATGTTGTCGGGAGTCTTCGATGCGCGTAACCGCTGATCTGTGGGTGTCGGCCCTGTTGCGCCGGGTTTTCGGCGCTGGCGGATTTGCCGCCGTGGTCAATCGCGGCGCGACAGAGGCCGGGGCTGTGTTCATCCTGGCGCGGGGCAGGATGGGTGAAACGGCTCTCTACGGGCCGGCGCCGCAGACAAGCTACGATTCGGCCAAGCCCGAAGATCGTTTTTTCAGCCTTCTGGCCGCCGGCGATGATGCGTCCGTGCTGGATGCGAGACTTGAGCGCGAGAAAAAATTCGATCCCGACATTTGGGTGGTCGAGATCGAGGCCGGGAATGTTCCCGTCGAGGAGCTTATTTCCGTGAAGACACCCTGAGGCCGGGGGCGTCGGCTTCGTCGCTGTTGGAGGCCTCGCGGCTGTCGCCGTTTGTCGGCGAAGCATCGCGAGCTGCCCTGGACGGGGTTTTGGCTTTCCATCCCCGCACTTTGTCCAGGGCCGTATCGCGGTGCAGCAGGCGGTAACGGTCGAGATAGGTGCGGATGGCCTGCGGATGCGGGAACAGGCCGGGATAGACGGCAACCGTGATCAGGAATGCCCGGTCCTCGCTGAAATCGAGCGAACGCAGCGCCGCAAGCAGCGGCGCATAATTCTGGTTGGCGGTCAGCGATTGCGCGATCGAAAAATCAATGTTGAGGGCATCGGCAAGCGCGGTCTGGAAGAACGCGGCGTTACCCGTCAATGCCGTCTCGCGCAGTCTGACATAGGTATCCGCACCTGGGAACGCATCGACCTTCGCCGCCAAGGCTTCGTCGCCGGTGTGCATCATGGAGCGCAGCCTGCGCCGCGCGTTCTCGGCGGCAACGCCGGGCGTCTGCTGAGTTTCCGCGCTGTCCGCCATCGCTTGCGTCTTCACGGCAGGGCTTTGCGCCGGGGCTGCTTCCGGAACCCGCGTCCGCACCAGGGTTGGTCTTTCCAGCGCCCTGATCAGATCGGCGATGGTCGGGTTCAGGTCCTTGCGCCGCGCGATGGCGCGCGCATGCGGCAGCCCGTGCCGGCCAATCAGCGCGATCAGGTCGATATCGCTGACCGCGCGTGAGCGGATGAGCAGCGGAGCGGCAATGTCGACCGGTTCCTCGCAAAGGCGCCGCACCAGGGCCGCGGGTGCATATTCGCATTCGGAAAGGGCGGCTGCCACGTAGCGCCGCGATTCGACGGATACGCTGTCGAACAGCGGCAGCGTCAGATCTTCGAGCTGGCCGATCTCGCGGCGTGACGGTCGGGTCAGCGAGCAGAACGCCGACACGGCGGCGCGGAACAGCCTCTCAGCTTTTCCCGATTCCGTCCTTATCGCGATTTGCCTGAAGTCCGAAGATGACACGAAGGATACGCCTGACACCAGATACACACTCGACCTCGCGGCACCTGGACTATGTCGGGTTCGCGATTGCCTCGGTCAGAACTCTCTGACCCGGGAACAAAGATCAATTTAGCGGCGATCCGTTAGCGCTCCGTTAACCCTCTGCCGGCCTTAATGATATTTGGAGGCGTTGCGTTGTGCTCCGGGGAAACCGAGAGGAATGCGCGAACCATGGGCATGGTACTGTCTTTCGTGCCGCGTGCGGCACCGACCAATCGAGCAAAGCAAACCACCGAAATACCGGCGGCCGTAATCATATTTCCCGGCATCCGCTATGAGCGGTCCAGCACCGGCGAAGCGCGGCCCGCGGGGCCAGACAAGCCGGGATCGCCACGGCCGCCCGTGCCGCACCACTGAGCTTGCTGAAGCCCTAGAAATCCTGCAACTCGCAGGAACTCTGATCGAGAAAGCGCGACACGATCGGCTTCCAGCTCTCGTCCGGCACGAAGCTGCGGATGACGAAGATGCCTTCGTCGATGGGCGCTTCGACGAAAATCGCTCCCTGGAGGTCTTCAGGCAGGTCCTTGCGCACGTCGATCATCTGCGCCGGCGTCAGCACGACCGCATCCAGCTTGCCACCGGTCGCCGTGTGGTCGTTGAAGGAATAGATGTTGTGACCGCTGCGGTCATAGACGGACACCGACCAGAAGGGGACGTCGCCCGGCGCCTTGATCCGGACCATTCCTTCCTCGAGGTCGAAGCGGCAGGCCGTGGCATAGAACAGCGGGTCGACCGATTTCACCACCGGCGCGCCGCCGGCTTCGGCATCGAGCCGGTTCATCCTGTAGAGATCGGATGCCATGGAAAGACGCGACCAGGCGTCACGTTCGGAAAAATCCGGCACCAGAAGCAGGACGATAATGTGGACAATGCCGGCGCCGACGAGGCCGAGCAGGACGGCGTGCAGAAGCCTGCGCAGGGCGGCATGCAAACTACGCATCGCAGCCCGCCCTCACGATCCTGGGCAGCGAAACGTCGGACAGGCCGGTGCTGCTGGCGATCGGCGTGTCGTAGAAGGTCAGGACGAAATACATCTTCCCGGAACCGTCGGTCAGAAGCCAGTTGCCCGGCATCGGGTGATGGCCGACGGAGATGATCACGGAATTGTCCGGTTGGCGCAGCACCCCGTAGGACTGAAGTGCCGCAAGCCGGGATTTGCCTGTCTCGACGACGCCGAGCGATCGATCGGCGGCATAAAGCGTCCAGAATCGGGCTGTCGGAAATCCACCCTCGACCCTGTAGGCGCATTCCCGCTTGAGCTGGTCGCCGGCGGCGTCGTTTTCCGCCACGAAGGACAGGCCTTCGGCGCGGCCGAGCGCCAGCACCCCCTCGCGCGCCACGCGCGCCTTGGAATAGGGGTCCGCGGCCGGTGTGCCGATGTCGGGGAAGGCGGTCCACTGGCCGATCCTGATTGCGCCGACCCCGTCCTGGATCTTCAGCGCATACCAGACGCTGGCGCCGCCCCCGCCAATGGCTATGGCAAGTGAAATCAGCATCAGGAGGGCATTCTTGAGCATGAAGGGCCGGGTGCGCGAAGGATTGCAGTTCGGGGATATCGCGGCGCGGGGTCTTGTGGCAAGCCGGCGTGATGGATTTGCCTGCCGACCCGGCTCGCGCCGGGGCGGATGTCACAGGGCCGAAAGCGTTTCGGGTGGAGTGGGGGCGTCGAGTTTGGGCGCCGTCTGGAACAGCTGGCTCATGTCCCTCAGCGTCTGCGTGGTTCGGCTGGACAGCACCGGCGGCCGCTCGGCGGCGGTATCGGCCGCTGCCTGCTCCTCGGTCTTCTTCTGCGCCTCGGCGGCCTTGGCCGCGATCTCCTCGTCGACGAAGGGTTTGTCGATGCCGGGGATCGGCTTCAGGTCGATGTTCTGGTGCGCGTAGACCATCATCCGCTGCCATACCATCGCCGGCAGCGAGCCGCCGGTCATGTTCTTGGTCGGTGTGAAATCGTCATTGCCCAGCCACACTGCCGCCGTGTAGTTGCCGGTGAAGCCGACGAACCAGGCATCGCGGTAGGACTGCGTCGTGCCGGTCTTGCCGGCGACGACGATGTTGGGAATTTGCGCCCGCCGCGCCGTGCCCATCACCGGCACGGCCGTCAGCATGGTGTTCATGGATTTCAGGGCCTGCTCGGACAGCACGCGGTGCGGCGGCGGCGCGTCCTTGGTCCAGTCGTAAACCACGTCGCCGGTACGCGTGACGAGCTGGGTGATGCCGTGCCGGGAGCCGACGAAGCCGTTCTGGGCGAACACGCTGTAGCCCGTCGCCTGGTCCATCACGGTCATGCCCGAGGTGCCGAGCACCATCGTCTTGTGCCCTTCGAGCGGCGATTCCACGCCAAACGATTCCGCCAATGCCTTGATCGGCGCGATGCCGAGATGGTCTTTGGCCAGCCGCACCGGCACGGTGTTGATCGACTTGGCCATCGCCATGATCAGGGTGATGTTGCCCGCCGATTCGCCGCTGTAGTTATGCGGTGACCAGTTGCCCCAGCTGATCGGCCCGCCAGAAATGATCGAGTTCGGCGTGAAACCGTGTTCCATCGCCGTGGCGTAGACATAGGGCTTGAACGACGAGCCGGTCTGGCGCAGCGCTTTGGTGGCGCGGTTGAACTGGCTGGCGCCGTAGTCACGGCCGCCGACGATCGCTCGCACCGCACCATTGGTCTCTATGACCACCACGGCACCTTCGGTGACGTTGTATTCCTTGCCGAACTGGCGCAGGTGGAACTCGACGGATTCCTCCGCCGCTTTCTGGATGTTGGCGTCGAAGGTGGTGTGAGCGACCAGCGAGTGCTGGCCGGGCTTGGCGATCTTCTTGACCTCGTCGAAGGCCCAGTCGAGGAAATAGTCGGGACTTTTCTGTTCGCCGCGATCGACGACATCGGCCGGATGCAGTCTTGCCTGCAGCACCTGGCCTTCGGTCATGAAACCGGAATCGACAAGGTTGGACAGCACCACATTGGCGCGAGCGCGCGCCGCCGGCAGGTTGATGTGCGGCGCGTATTTGGTCGGCGCCTTGAACAGGCCGGCGAGCATCGCCGCCTCGGCAAGGTTCAGGTCCTTGACGCTCTTGCCGAAATAGAAATCCGCCGCCGCCTCGATGCCGAACGTGCCGCCGCCCATATAGGCGCGGTCGAGATAGAGCTGCAGGATTTCTTTCTTCGACAGATTGGCCTCCAGCCACAGCGACAGGAAGGCTTCCTTGATCTTGCGCTCGAACGTGCGCTCGTTGGTCAGGAACAGGTTCTTGGCCAGCTGCTGGGTGATGCTGGAGCCGCCCTGGACGACCGAGTTTGCCCGCACATTCTCGAAGATCGCGCGCGACAGGCCGAGCACGTCGATACCGTAATGATCGAAAAACCTGCGATCCTCGGTGGCGAGCACCGCCTTGATGACGTGGTCCGGCATCTCGTCGACCGGCACGGAATCGCGCTGGATGATGCCGCGCTGGCCGATCTCGTTGCCGTACCGGTCAAGGAAGGTGACGGCGAAGTCGCCCTGGGCACGCCAGTCACCGGTGGTGTCCTGGAAAGCGGGTATCGCCAGCGCCAGCATCACCACCATGCCGCCGGCGCCGAGTGTAAAACCTTCGCTCAAAAGTTCGATGAAGCCACGGCGCCAGCCCTTGAGACGGAAGCGCCGCGAGAAGATCGTCGCGGCCTCCCAGAACTGGCGCGCCTTGAACCCGATCTCATAGAGAGAGGAATCGAGCCACGCGTCCAGCGCCAGAAGGCGGGAGGCGATCGGACCTCTTCTCTTGCGTGGTTCAGGGTTGACCATTCAAAAACCCGGCTCGGCTCTGGCCCGACCTGAAAACCGCAAGCGGGCAATTTCAGGGCGGCGACCTGTTGGACTATTCATCCATTTTACCGACACCCACAAGGGCGGCGAGGACACAGCCGCAAGGTTTGTCGATGGAAGGCCAGGTAGCCGGCGGGCCGGTTCCTCGCCCGCCAGATTCTGCGACCGGCGAGCGAGGGGAGATTTGCTTCCCCGAGCTATCAGGCCGCTTCGCGCTTCAGCGCCTGCGCCATGCAATGGATTCCGCCGCCGGTCTTGGAGATTTCGCTCATGTCGACGGCCGCCACCTCAAAGCCGCGCGCCTTGAGTTTTTCGATCAGTGTCTTGCTGGATGTCGGCGCGATCACCCGGTCCTTGCCCAGCGACATGAAGTTGCAGCCTAGCGCCATCGTGTCCTGGAAGGGGACGTCGATGATCTCGTGACCCTTGCCCTTCAGCCAGTCGACGATGCCGGGCTCGGTGCAGGCGAGGCAGACGGCAGTGAGCTTTTCGGCGATCGGCACCACCATCAGGTCGATGTGGACGTAATATTCGTCGATGAATGCGATGCGCGTCTCCCAGCCTTCCTTCTCGAACCAGGCCTGCACCTGGCGGGCGCCTTCCTCCTGCGTGCGCGCGCCGCCGCAGCCGATCAGCACCACGCCGTCCTCGATGACGTTGAAGTCGCCGCCCTCGAAGGTGCCTGCGGTCACCATGTCGTAGATCGGGATGCCGAGCTTTTCATAGGTGCGGATGGCCGCGTAGTTTTCGCCGCGCCGCCACCAATTGGCCATGGCGGTGATGATCGCGCCATAAGGCGTCATGACGCTGGAATCACGGGAATAGACCTGCATCGGCAGTTCCGGCATCGGCTCGTGCCAATGGATGTTGACGCCGAAATGCTCGTAAGCCGCGACCAGATCCTTATGCTGCGCCTGCGCGATCTGGACGTTGCAGGGCGCCTCGCGCAGATGTTTTCGCGAGAGCGAGCTGGTCGACAGGTGACGCAGGAAATTCGGCGAGCCGAGCAGCACGTCGGTCAACACGTCGGTCTCGTTGGCGAAACCCCAAACGGTCAGCGGCTTGGTGCCGCCGGAGGGATTGCGGCGCTGCAGCGAAAACGGCTCGGCGATGATGCGGTCATGAACGGTCATGCGGTTCTCCTCGTTGCTTGTTCTCAAGAATTGGTCGGTCGCGCATTGTTTGGTATCCACCAGTCGCGCCCGCGCGGCGTGGTGACATATTCCGGCCAGCGGAAATTGATCGGCGGCTCGTAGTCGCAGAGCGGGGCGATCCAGTTGGAGCCGCCAACGCCGCCGCCGGTACGGGTGGTGAACTCGCTCATCGCCTCCTCGCGGGCGATTTTGTCCTCGAGCAGGCGCAGCGCCGCCAGCGCGACCGTCTTGGCAGCGCAGATGACCATCGGATCGATCGTCGCGGGAATGCCGCCCAGCGCATTCATCACCCATGCCGGAAAAGCGTGGCCGTTTGCCGAGCGGAGCGCTGGGCGAGCGACATAGAAGCGCGCGGTCGGCGCGTGCCAGCTCATGTCGGTGTAGTCGTCGGAAGTCGAATTCACCTGCGACGGCGGCAAGTCGCGGCGCAAGATCGCCTCGGCCTCTTGCGGCGAAATCAGCCGTTCCAGTTCGTCGATAAAGGGGTTTTCGGTCGTGGTGCCGCCGGCATTGACCTGGATTTCCCGCGCGATCGTCTTGGCGGCTTCGTCCCAGCGAGGTGGTCCGACAATTGACAGGGCTTCGTAGGCAATCCCGGCCATGGCGTGGTTGGCGAGCCCCGGCCGCGACTTCGACACCCAGTGCCGTTCGTAGCGGCAGCCGCTGATCGCGGCCGCGGCCGCGGCGTTGCGGTCGAGCACCGCCGTCACCTGCTCGGCCATACGAAGCGTCGGCACGCGGATCATGTACTGGATCTCGGCAAGGCCTGCCGGCAGATTGTCGGCCGTGGCCTGGCCAGCCGTCAGGATCGCCTCGCTGATCGACCAGCCGCCCTGGTGCGGGAGCATGGAATCGCGCAACGCCTTGGAGGTCATGAACATGGTCATCAGCGCATCGTTGGCGCCCGGTGCCCTGACCGCCGAATGCGCCTGCGGGATCGGTGCGCCGTCGCCTGCGCGAACCCAATTTTCGGGTTCGTCGCAGACGAAGCGATAGATCATCGCGTAGGCCGCACCGCAATGCGTGTCCCAGCGCGCGGTGTTGCAGAGCGGCAGCATATAGAAGGGATGGAAGGAGATCATGCCGGCAAGGCCGTCATAATAGCCTTTGGCGGCATGGATCGGCTTCGAGCCGCGTACCTTTTCGGCCGGTTCGCCGGTGAAGCGCAGCGTGCCTTGAATACCGTCGCGCTGCATGGCGGCCTTGGTCGCGAGCAGCCCGCCGAGACTTGCTATGCCAAGCCCCGAATGCGGATCGGTATGGCCGCCGGCCTCGTCGCCAAGGCCAGGCCGCGGCTGCCTCACCGTCACGGCGTCCTGGCAGTTGCCGGGCACTGCGTCATATTCGGCATACATGCCGACGGTCGGTCCGGCGCCGTTTGTCCAGTGGGCGCAGAAGGCGGTCGGCATGCCGCCCGAGCCTTCCTCGACCGAAAATCCCTCGCGCTTGAGCCGATCGACATACCAGGCGGCCGATTGGTACTCGCGCCACGCGGTCTCGCCGAAATCGAAGATGGTGCGTGTCCAGGCCGACAGCAGGGGCTGGATGCCGTCGAGGCAGGCAAGCGCGGTCTCTTGCGCCGATGTCGTCACCGGTTTGTCCATGCTCTAAAAGAAAGCAGTGAAGCGGCTCGCCAAAAAGTGATATGTTTTCCCGGTTCGTGCAAATTCGGTTCACCTCTTGAGAATTCCATCCACACAGGCGCTGCGCGCCCTCGACAGTTTCGCCAGGCATGGCAGCGTCTGGCGCGCAGCCGACGAACTGCACCTGACGCGCAGCGCGGTAAGCCATCAGCTGCGGCTGCTAGAACGCGACCTTGGCTTCGATCTGCTGGAACGCATCGGCAAGGGCGTGGCGCTCACCCCGCGTGGCCAGCGCTATGCCAGCGACGTGCGCAAGGCGCTGACAGTGCTGGGCGATGCGGTCACGCGCGATGCCGGCACTGGCGTCGGCGGCTCGTTCGCCGTCTCTTGTACGCCAGGCTTCGCCTCGCTGTTCTTGTGCACCCATATCGGCGAGTTCCGGCAGATGTATCCCGATGTGGCGCTGCGCATCCTGACGCCCAGGCGGCTCGACGACGTCAGCAATGCCGATGCCGACGCCTTCATCGCGTTTGGCGTCGGCAACTGGCCGAACCGCATGGCCGAACTGTTGTGCGAAATCTCGTTCACGCCGCTTTGCAGCCCGACGCTGCTCAACAAGGTCGGCGGCTTTTCCCGGCCGGCGGACGTGCTGCGCGCCAATCTGCTCCATCTCGACGACACCGAGGACTGGGCACGCTGGCTGGCGCTGTCCAAGGTCGAAAACCCGGACACCGAAGGCGGTATCTTCTTTTCCGACATGAACCTCGTCTTCTCCGCGGCGATCGCCGGCCAGGGGATTGCCATGGGTGACGAACTGACCAGCCGCCGCGCGCTGAGCGAAGGCCGTCTGGTCAGGCCGTTCGACATCGCGATCAAGTCGCCGCGCTCCTATTTCCTGGTCTCCGAGCACGCCAAGGCCTCGCACCCGGTCCTGGAAGCGTTCGCGGGATGGCTGAGGTCGACGCTCTCCGAGAACCGCATTCAGCCTCATTGAGGGGCAGGGTGGCGTCGGCCCGCCATAGATGAATGAAATTTGCCGATCAGGCGAAAACTATTCGGTTGCGGTGAGCTTCGGCCCTGCCTACGATTTGGCTTAACGGTAAGGATAGAGGCAGGATGCAGCAACCCGGCCGGGCCGCAGAGATCAAGGCAATCGGGATCGGCAAGAGCTTCGGCTCGTTCCGTGCGCTGGACAATCTGACGCTCGATATTGGTCGCGGCGAGTTCCTGACGCTGCTTGGCCCTTCCGGATCCGGCAAGACCACCTTCCTGATGATCCTGGCCGGCTTCGTGCAGCCGACCGAGGGCAGGCTTTTCAGCGACGGCGCCGACATCACCGACCGCCCGGCCGAGCAGCGTGCCGCCGGCATGGTGTTCCAGGGCTATGCATTGTTCCCGCATATGAGCGTCGAGGCCAACATCGCCTTCCCGCTCAAGGTCCGCAAGAAATCGGCCACCGAGATCAAGAAGCGCGTCGGTGAGATGATCGAGCGCGTCGGTCTGATCGGGCACGAGAAGAAATTGCCGTCGCAACTTTCCGGCGGCCAGCAGCAGCGCGTCGCACTTGCCCGCGCGCTGGTGTTCGAGCCGGGCGTGCTTTTGCTCGACGAGCCGTTTTCAGCGCTGGACAAGAGCCTGCGCGGCCAGATGCAGGCCGAGATGAAGCGCCTGCACCAGGAGACCGGCACCACCTTCGTCTTCGTCACCCACGACCAGAGCGAGGCCTTGGCGCTGTCGTCTCGCGTCGCCATCTTCAACCATGGCAAACTGCTGCAGGTCGGGGCGCCGGACGAGGTCTACGATCGGCCGGCCAATCGCTTCGTCGCCGAATTTCTGGGCGAGATCAACATGCTGCCGCTGAAAGGCGTGCGCAGCGCCGATGACGGGGCCACCGGCCTTTGCGAGGACCGCGCCGTCAGCCTGCGCGGCAATTCGGCGACTGTCGGTGCCAACGCCATCCTGGCAATCCGGCCCGAACACATGTCGATAGCGCGCGAGGCCGCCGCCGGAGAGAACGGCATTGCCGCGACGGCGATCGCCTCGACCTATCTGGGGGCGGCAACCAAGCTCGACCTCACCACCCGCCAGGGTGCCAAAGTAACCGTCTCGGTGCCCAACGAGGTCGCGGCGGCTGCTCTCAGCAAGGGCAATTCCGTCTGGCTGACATGGCCGGCGGAAAAGGGTTTCCTCCTTCCGGACGGAGGACAATGAGCGCCAGTGGGGCCTGATCCGCCGCACCGGCTTCCGTAATTAAAATCAACAAAAACAAAGGGGAACTGACATGAACATGAACGACACCAAAAAACAGGCCATCGAAACGCTGTCCGAAAGGACGAGACGCGGCGAGATTTCGCGCCGCCAGTTCACACAGTTGGCGGCGCTCGTGCTCGCTGGCACGCCAATGCTGCTGCGTTCGAGCGGCGCATTCGCCGCTGCGAAGGAACTTGTGCTGGTCAACTGGGGCGGCGACGCCATCACGGCCTATGACGCGGCCTATGGCCAGGCTTTCACCAAGGAAACCGGCATCACCGTCAAGATGGACGGCTCGGGCCCGACCGAAGGCGCGATCGCCGCGCAGTTTAAAAGCGGCGCCCCGACCTGGGACCTGGTCGACGTCGACCCGTTCTCGGCCATTACGCTCGGCGCGCAAGGCATGCTCGAGCCGATCGACTACAACATCGTCGACAAGAAGAAGATGCGGCCGGGCTTCGGCTGGGACTATGCCGCCTCGACCTATTTCTTCTCCTATGTCATCGCCTACGATTCCGAGAAATACGGCAAGGATGCACCGACCGGCATGGCCGATTTCTTCGATGTGAAGAAATTCCCGGGCAAGCGTTCCCTCTACAAATGGGGCGTCTCGAGCTGGGAAGCGGCCCTTCTGGCCGACGGTATCGCGCCGGCTTCGCTCTATCCGCTCGACTTGAAGCGGGCGCACGACAAGATATCAGCCTTCAAGGAAAACGTCGTCGCCTATTGGGGCGGCGGCGCCGAGAGCCAGAGCGTGCTGCTCAATGGCGAAGCCTCGATGGCGATCGTCTGGTCGACGCGCGCCTCGTTGATCGAGCAGGATTCCGGCGGCAAGATCAAGTTCATCTGGGACCAGGGCCTGATCTCGCCCGGCGCGCTGGCCGTGCTCAAGAACAACCCCGGCGGCAAGGATGCTGCGATGAAGTTCATCGCCAGCGCACAGGATCCGGAAAAGCAGTTGGTGATGTTCGACAAGCTCGGCCAGGGTCCGGCCAATCCGGCGGCCGATTCGCTGATCCCTGCCGACAAGAGGCGCATCAACCCCGTCGATCCCGAGAACATGAAGAAGCAGATCGCACTCGACATGGATTGGTACGCGAAGAACTACGGTGCGGCACTCGACGAATACACCAAGATCATCTCCGCCTGATCGGCGGCGATGCTGAACTGACATGAGAGGCGTTCTCTCCGACAGGATGGGCGCGGCGCTGTTGATGGCGCCGCTGCTCCTGTTTCTCAGCCTTGCCTATGCCTGGCCGTTTCTCGGCGTGGTGAAGTGGAGCTTCACCTTGCCGACGCCCGGGCTTGGCCAATACAAGGCGTTGCTCACCGACGATCTGGTGCAGTCGGTGTTCATCCGCACGCTGCGCATCGCCGCCATTGTCACAGTTGTGTCAGTCGCCGCCGCCTATGCCATCACGGTGGTCTGGGTGCGCGGCAGCCCGGCGCAGCGCCTCATCGCCGAATTCTGTATCCTGGTGCCGTTCTGGATCTCGGTGCTGACGCGAGCCTTCGGCTGGGTGGCGCTGCTGTCCAATCGCGGCCTGATCAACACCTGGCTGCAGTCGATCGGTTTCATCTCCGAACCGCTGACTTTGGTGCGCAACGAGTTCGGCGTCATTGTCGGTATGACCCATTTCCTCATTCCGTTCGCCGTCTTTCCGCTGGCTTCGGCCATGCGCAGCCTGGACGACCGTGTGCTGCTGGCAGCGCGCGGCCTCGGCTCCAGCCGCATGCGCACCTTCTGGACGGTGTTCGTGCCGATGACGCGCTCCGGTATTATCGGCTCCGCGATGATCGTGTTCGTCTTCTCGCTCGGCTTCTTCGTAACGCCGGCGATTCTCGGTGGCGGCCGCAGCGTCATGATCGCCGAGCTGATCTATCTCAGGATATTCCAGAGCCCGGACTGGGGGCTGGGAGCTGCGATCAGCGTAGTGCTGGTGCTGTTCGTCGGCGCGCTGATGGCGCTCTTGTTCCGTTATGTCAGACCGAAGCAGCTTATCTGATGCCGACTTATCGCCCCGGTCCTGTCTCGCTGGTTATCGCCGCCCTGGTGGCGCTGTTCCTGCTTATGCCGCTGCTCGCCGTCATTCCGGTATCGCTGACGCCTAGCCGCATGCTGGCGATGCCGACGGGTGAATTGTCGCTGCGCCATTATCGGTCGTTGATTGAGGATCCGCGCTGGCTCCAGTCGATTCTGCTTTCGATCCGCATCGGCATTGTCAGCAGCGCCATTTCAACTGTACTGGCGCTTTGTTTCAGCCTTGGTGTATGGATGTTCCAGCCGCGCTTTACGGCAGCCCTGGTCGGCTTTGTGCTTTTGCCGATGGTGGTGCCACCCGTGGTTTCGGCGATCACGCTCTACTTCCTGCTCACCTCGATCTCCGGCGTCAGTTCCTTCTTCGGCTACGACACCTGGCTCGGCGTTGCCATGGCGCATTCGGTGATGACGGTGCCGTTCGCGACCGTGCTGATCCTGGTCTCGCTCAGCCAGCTCGACCGCCGCATCGACCTTGCCGCGCGCGGCCTTGGCGCAAGCGTGGGGGAACGCGCCACGCGCATCATCATGCCTAACATCAAGTTCGGCATCGTCACCGCGGCACTGCTCTCCTTCGTGCTCTCCTGGGAAGAGATCGGCGTCACCCTGTTCATCACCTCGGTCAATGCCATCACGCTGCCGCGCCTGATGTGGATGGGCCTGCGCGACAACATCGACCCGGCGATCGCGGCGCTTTCGGTGATTTTGATCATCATCACGGTGCTGGTTCTGGCGGTGAGGAGCCTCGCGGTCAGGCAGCGCGGCGAGCATTAGACAAACCGCACCGAGACTTTGCCAAACCTGCCCAGATCGCCGATCACTTCGTCACCGGCCTCGACGCGTATCGGCGTCAAGCAAGTGCCGGTGATCACCACCTGGCCCGGCTGAAGCGCTATACCGAGACCCGACAGCTCATTGACCAGCCATGTGAGCGCAATACGGGGATCGCCGAGGACAGCCGCGCCGGTTCCGTCGTGCCGCGACTTGCCCGAAACAAGACCGGTCACCGGGTACTCCGCGAGATTCACGTCGCGCCATTCGTCTTGCGTGGGCTGGCCGATGACAAAGAGATTGGCGCAGGCATTGTCCGCTATCAGCTGCGGCGCGCCGACGGCGCAGAAATCGTCATAGCGTGAATCCGGTATTTCGATTGCCGGGTGCAAGGTCGCCACGGCATCCATCACTTCAGCGATTTCATAAGGTGCCGGGCGAGGTGGGACCTGGCGGCCGAATCGGAAAGCGAATTCGACCTCGGCGACCCGCATCTTGCTTGTCGCCAGCGAGACGGTGCCGCCAACCTCGACCGCTTTCTCTGCCAGCAGGCGCCCGGCCATAGGGCCGTCGACATTGATATGCCTTTGACCGGCAAGGCTGGTTGCCGCGATCTTCCAGCCGAAAAGCGGGGCCGCCGAACGATCCATGACATGGGCCTGGATGGCATAGCCTTCGGCCCGCGTCTTCGGCCGCAGCTCCTCAGGTATGGTGGCGAGATGGGTGCCCTTGTCCCAATGACTTACCAGCAGATGCGACGCGGCCCTGGCCTTTTCTGGATCGAGCATGGTCAACTCCCGAAAATCGGGAACATGCCCTCTGTCCGGCCACGCCTGCAAGGAACATTCCATCGTAGGCACCAGCCTATATATGGCAAGACCACGTGACCACGCTCATGATTCATTTGCGAGGCTCTACCGCGCCGGCTGACGAGATTGTCGGCAAGTCGTATTTTCGAGATCATAGGCGTTCATCATTCCGATGACGAATCGCCATCGTCTTTGCGTGGCGAACCGCTATATCTGCGAAGGGATGCGGACACGGACAGGCTTTGGGAAAGCATTGCCAGTCGCGCAACGGCTTGAGGAAATGGACGATGACCGCGCCCGGTGATTTGCAGCAGGCCCTGTTCCTCAGGTTGAAAAGCGATGCTTCGCTGTCGGCGCTGCTGGGCGGCGCCGGACTGCTCGAGCGGCCAACCGACAACGTCGCCTTTCCCTATGTGACTTCAGGACAGACCTCGGCCTTCGACTGGCATACTGGCGCTGAGAACAACGATGACCAACTGATCACGCTGCATGTCTGGTCGAAGGCCCATGGTGAAGCCGAAACGCTTGCCATCATGGCTGCCATCGAAGCACGCCTTGCCGACGCGGTGCTGGTGATCGGCCCGCGTGGCCAGACGCGGCTGTCGCTGGAATTCAGCGAGGCGCGTTATGATGAGGAACTGCTTGTCCATCATGGTCTGCTGCGATTCCGAGCGCTGACGCAGGAAAACGCCTGACGCGCTTTCAATCTCACCGAAACGGAGTCTAAACTGGTTTTCGCGGGTTTCACTGGTGGGGCGGTGAAATCCAGATTGTCTGTCTCGCGTTGCAGGGGTGTGGCGAGCATGGTTTCAGGGCCGTTCACCGTTCATTTCACGTTCAGCACCGACGCGTTAGAACGCCGGTCATGAAAACGCTTCGCTCCCATTTCCGAACCGCGACCCTGGCGCTTGGTGCCGCCGGGCTGTTTGCGTCGCAGGCAATGGCGATACCGGTGATCGGGCCCGACCAGCCCAGCCCGATCGTCCTGGCCGCATCCGACTGTTATGCGATCGGTCAGCAGGTGGCCCAGCAGAATGGCGGAACACTCGCCAAGGCTTCGGCGTCGACGCGTGGTGGCCAGCCGGTCTGCGTCATCGTCGTGCTCGTGCCCGGCAAGGACGGGCAGCGTCCGCGCCGCTCCGAAATCGTCGTTCCACAGAACTGACGCAGTCTTCCCTTCCTACAGGGCTCCGTTTCCCAGGCCGGCGGAATCGGCCTATATCTGAAACCTCAACAGGCATTGGTCCCCGCATGCGCGTACTCGTTGTCGAGGATGACAAGGATCTCAACCGGCAGATTTCGGATGCGCTGGTCGATGCCGGCTATGTCGTCGACCGTGCCTTCGACGGCGAGGAAGGCCATTTCCTCGGCGACACAGAGCCTTACGATGCCGTCGTCCTCGACATCGGCCTGCCGCAGATGGACGGCATCAGCGTGGTCGAGCGCTGGCGTCGCGGCGGCCGCAAGATGCCGGTGCTGATCCTGACCGCGCGTGACCGCTGGAGCGACAAGGTGTCCGGCATCGATGCCGGTGCCGACGATTACGTCACCAAACCGTTCCACATCGAGGAGGTGCTGGCGCGGGTCAGGGCCCTGATCCGCCGCGCCGCCGGCCACGCCTCGTCGGAACTGACCTGTGGGCCGCTGCGTCTCGACACCAAGGCTTCGAAGGCCGATGTCGCCGGCATGCCGCTGAAATTGACCTCGCACGAATTCCGGCTGCTTGCCTATCTGATGCACCACATGGGCGAGGTCGTTTCGCGCACCGAACTGGTCGAGCATCTCTACGACCAGGATTTCGATCGCGACTCCAATACCATCGAAGTCTTTGTCGGGCGGCTGCGCAAGAAGATGGGCATCGACATGATCGAAACCGTGCGCGGCATGGGCTACCGCATGCGTGAGCCGGAGGCGTAAGGCGGAACCGCTCGCTACCAACTCAACCGTGGGCAGACGGCTTTCGCTGCGCGCTTGGCCGCGTTCGCTGACGTTCCGCGTCATCGCCTTCTCCACCGTGTGGGCGATCCTGACCCTGGTCGTCATCTTCACCCTGATCACCACGCTCTACCGCCAGGCCAGCGAGCGGGGCTTCGACAGTTTGCTGTCGGCGCATTTGTTCAACCTGATCGGCTCCATCGGCATTTCCGACAGCGGTGCGCTGACCGGTTCCCCCGATCTTGGCGACCTCCGTTTCTCGGAACCGAATTCGGGCTGGTACTGGTCCGTCGAGCCCGCCTCGGAAGGCGTGCATGGCGATCTTCATTCTTCGTCCATGACCCGGACCATCCCGTCGCCCGACGTGGCGGATGTTCCCTTCAACGCCAATTTCCAGCGCAGCTATGCCGCGCAAGGCATTAATGGCGAGGAACTGGTAGTGTTCGAGAGCGAATTCGTTCTCGATGCCAAGAACCGCGCCGCGCGCTTCCGCGTCATGGGCAACAAGACCGAGTTGGAGCAGGAAATAGGAACCTTCCAGCGCCGCTTGCTGACCTATCTCAGCCTGTTCGGCATCGGCATGATCGCCATCAACGCCATCGCCATCCTGCTCGGGCTGCAGCCGCTGCGCAGGGTCCGGAACGCACTTGCCATGGTGCGCGAGGGCACCGCGCAGAGGCTCGACGGCCGCTTCCCGGCCGAGATCGAACCATTAGCCAACGAAACCAACGCGTTGATTGAAAACAACAAACGCATTGTCGAGCGCTCGCGGACGCAGGTCGGCAATCTCGCCCATTCGCTGAAGACACCGCTTGCCGTTCTGCTCAACGAGGGCCGGGCGCTTGGCGGCGCCAAGGGACAGTTGATCGCCGAGCAGGCCGCGTCCATGCAAAAGCAGATCGACCATTATTTGCAGCGCGCCCGCGTCGCGGCGCAGCGCGACAGCGTCGTCTACCGCACGCCGGTGGCACCGCTGGTGCAGCGCATGGTGCGCGTATTGCAGAAGCTCAACCCGCAGACCAGTCTGTCGCTGTCGTTGCCCGCGGCCGAGCTCATCTTTGCCGGCGAACGCGAGGACCTCGAGGAACTGCTTGGCAACCTTCTCGAAAATGCGATGAAGTGGGCAAAGAGCGCGGTGTCGGTTACGGTTGCGCCCTTGGCCAGCAGCGGTGACAACCTGTTCGAGATCAGCATCGACGACGACGGCCCTGGCATTCCCGAAGACAAGGCGCGCGAAGCCATGAAGCGTGGACGCCGCCTGGACGAGACAAAGCCTGGAACGGGTCTGGGCCTCGCCATCGTCGCCGACCTCGTCAACGAATATGGAGGCGGGCTGGTGCTGGAACGGTCCGGCATGGGTGGATTAAAGGCAGTGGTGCGATTGCGGAGCCTTCAGTGACGTTTCCCCAGGCCAATCGACACCGACGGGCGGCCCATGCTATGGCGGCATATCGATTGACCTCGGACTGGCCGGCGGCGGCCAAATTTCCGGCAAATATCAACACTATGGCCACGCCCACTTCTCAGATGATGCTCCCCGCGCATCCATGGCAGGCTCCAACTCAGGAATACCGGTTGTTGGCATGAAGATTCGCGTCGCGCTTGTTTCCGCCTTGCTGGCCGTATCGGGCTGCACCACCTTGAGCGGCAAGGGCCCGACCGTGCCGGCGACACCGGCCTCGACGCCTCCGGCCAGCGGCAAGGTTGTCACCAAGTCCATCATTTCCGCCATGGGCGGTGGTCTCATTGGCGGGTCGATCGGCAATGGCCTGAACGATACCGAAAAGCGCAGCGCGCTCGAGGCCGAATACAAGGCGCTTGAATATACGACGAGCGGCCAGAAGGTGGCGTGGAAGGGCGATCAGGCGTCGCGCCATGGCGAGGTGGTTCCAGCCCAGCCTTACCGCGTTGGTTCGCAGGATTGCCGCCAGTACACGCAGACGGTATTCACCGGCAGCGCCAGTGTCACGGCGCACGGAACGGCCTGCCGCAATGCCGACGGCAGTTGGACGCCATTGACCTAGCCAACCGGGTCCGGTTGCGATCCGGTCAGTTGATGTCGATCAAGGACATTCGGCGTGCCTGCCGTCAAAGCGTCGCAGGATGCCTGTGTTGGCAGGGCAGGGCTCTGCCGTTATTGGAAGAACCATGCTGTTCTGGGTCATAGCCGCAATTCTCACGCTGGGCGCTAGCCTGGCGGTGCTTTTGCCGCTGGCCGGGGCCTCCAAGGGCGCGCCATCGAGCGGCGATCACGATCTGGAAGTCTATCGCGACCAATTGGCCGAACTCGACCGCGACGCCGCACGTGGCCTGATCGGGCCCGCTGAAGCGGCCGAGGCGCGCGCCGAGATCGCCCGCCGCATCCTTCGCCTGGGCAATGCTGATCCGGCCGGCGAGACGTCCGGCAGGTCGGCATCGGTCACGGCACGACTTGTTGCGACCGTCGCCGTGCTGGCGGTGCCGTTGGTCAGTTGGGGGCTCTACAGCCAGATCGGCTCGCCTGACCTGCCGTCGCAGCCGCTCAGCGACCGGCTGGCCAAGAACCCCGCCGACAGTTCGGTCGATGAGCTGGTAGCGCGCGCCGAAGCCCATCTTGCTGCCAATCCTTCCGATGGGAGAGGCTGGGACGTGCTGGCGCCGGTCTATCTGCGCATGCAGCGCTTTGCCGACGCCGCGGCGGCCTACCGCAACGCCATACGCCTCGACGGCGACAGCGCCATCCGCCAGGCCGGCCTCGGCGAGGCGATCGCCGGTGCCGCGGGCGGTATTGTTTCGGCCGATGCCCAGGATGCCTTCGAGGCGGCCTTGAAGCTTGACCCGGCCAATGCGAAAGCCAGCTTCTATCTGGCCATGGCGTTGGCGCAGGAGGGCCGCGGCAAGGAAGCGGCCGCGGCCTGGCAGGCGATGCTTGGTACGCTGCCGCCGGATTCGCCATGGCGCGGCGCAGTCGAACAGGCATTGGCCAAATCCGGCGGCCCCGAAGTCGCTCCCGGCGCGGCCGCGAAAGGCCCTGATGCCGCCGGTGTCGATGCGGCATCCTCCATGTCGCCGCAGGACAGGGAAGCCATGATCAACACCATGGTCGCCGGCCTCGACGACAAACTTCGTCAAAATCCGCGCGACCCGGAAGGATGGATGCGGCTGGTTCGTTCCTATGTCGTGCTGGGCAAGACCGATCAGGCGCGCGATGCGCTGGGCCGCGCCATTGCGGTCTTTGGGGCCGACAGTGACGAAGCCAGGAAATTCACCGCCTTTGCCGCCTCGCTCGGCTTGACGGCGACGGAGTAGAACTTGACATGACGCGCAAGCAGAAACGATTGTCGGTGATTGTGGGCGGCTTGGCTTTCCTCGCCGCCGCCACCGGCCTGACCTTCTACGCGCTTGGCCAGAAGGCGTCCTATTTCTACATGCCGGCCGATCTGACCTCGGCCAGTGTGCAGCCCGGCCAGCGCATCAGGCTCGGCGGTTTGGTCGAAAAAGGCACTATCCAGCGTGGCGAGGGCGCGACGGTTGCCTTTTCGGTCACCGATACCCACAAATCGGTCAAGGTTACCTATACCGGCATTCTGCCCGATCTTTTCCGCGAAGAGCAGGGTGTCATCACCGAGGGCACCTTCGGCACCGACGGTGTCTTTGTCGCCGACAGCGTCCTGGCCAAGCATGATGAGCGCTACATGCCCAAGGAAGTTGCCGACGGGCTGAAGGCCAAGGGTGTCTGGCAGGAGAGCAAGAGTGAGTAACTCTGGCGGGAGAGCAAGGGTGAGTAGCGGGAATGGTTGAAACCGGACATTTCGCCCTGGTTCTGGCGTTCGCGCTTTCGCTGGTGCAGACCGTCGTGCCGCTGTTTGGCGCGCGGTTGAATAACCAGCGCCTGATGGCAGTCGGCGGTCCGGTCGCGGTGACCGGTTTTGCCCTGACGGCGCTGTCGTTCGCCGCACTTGCGAGCGCTTATGCAAGCTCCGATTTCTCGCTGGCGACCGTCTGGGAGAACTCGCATTCGCTGCAGCCGCTGATTTACAAGATCACCGGAACCTGGGGCAACCATGAGGGCTCGATGCTGCTCTGGGTGCTGATCCTGACCTTCTTCGGCGCGCTTGTCGCCGCTTTCGGCTCCAACCTGCCGGCGACGCTGCGTGCCAACGTCCTTGCGGTGCAGGGCGCCATTGGCGCTACCTTTTTCCTGTTCATCCTGGCGACGTCCAATCCTTTCATCCGGCTCAATCCGGCGCCCATCGAAGGCCGTGATCTCAACCCGATCCTGCAGGATCTTGGCCTCGCCATTCATCCGCCGCTGCTTTATCTCGGCTATGTCGGCTTCTCGATCTGCTTTTCCTTCTCGGTCGCGGCCCTCATCGAGGGGCGCATCGATGCCTCCTGGGCGCGCTGGGTGCGGCCATGGACGCTGGTCGCCTGGATGTTTCTGACCGGCGGCATCGCGATGGGATCGTACTGGGCCTATTACGAGCTCGGCTGGGGCGGTTTCTGGTTCTGGGATCCGGTCGAAAACGCTTCCTTCATGCCGTGGCTGGCGGGCACCGCGCTGCTGCATTCGGCCATCGTCATGGAAAAGCGCTCAGCGTTGAAGATCTGGACGCTGCTGCTTGCCATTTTGACCTTCTCGCTGTCGCTGCTTGGCACCTTCCTGGTGCGTTCGGGCGTCCTGACTTCCGTCCACGCCTTTGCCACCGATCCGACGCGCGGCGTCTTCATCCTGTGCATCCTGACGTTGTTCATCGGCGGCTCGCTGGCACTGTTTGCGCTGCGCGCCTCGAAATTGACGGCAGGCGGCCTGTTCCATCCGATTTCGCGCGAAGGGGCGCTCGTCCTCAACAATCTGTTCCTGACCACGGCGACCGCCACCGTGCTGGTCGGTACGCTCTATCCGTTGGCGGTCGAGGCTTTTTCGGCCGACAAGATTTCGGTCGGAGCGCCATTCTTCAACCTCACCTTCGCCCCGCTCATGGTGCCGCTGCTGGTGATGGTTCCCTTTGGGCCGCTGCTGGCCTGGAAACGCGGCGATGTCTTTGGCGTCGCGCAGCGTCTGATGGTGGCGTTTGCGGCCGCCCTTCTGGCAACGCTGGTCACGGCCTTGTTCATCGACGGCGCTTCGGTGCTTGCCGCGCTTGGCGTCGGCCTTGCCGTCTGGCTGATCCTTGGCGCGCTGACCGACCTCGCCGTCAAGGCGGGGTTAGGCAATGCCGCCGCGCCGATCATGGTCAGGCGCCTGGTTGGTTTGCCGCGCTCGGTCTTCGGGACCGCTTTCGCGCATCTTGGCCTCGGCCTGACCGTGCTCGGCATCGTCGGCACGCTCTGCTTCGGCACGGAGAAGATACTGTCCATGCATGCCGGTGAAATCGTCGAAATCTCCGGCCGCACGGTGCGTTTCGTCGGGCTCTACCCCGCGCAGGGACCGAACTACAGCGAGGATCGCGGCCGCTTCGAGCTGATCGGCGTCAGCGGCAGCCCAATCGGCGAAATCAGCTCCGCCAAGCGTTTCTATCCCGTGCGACAGATGACGACGACGGAGTCCGGCATCAAGACCATCGGCCTCTCCCAGCTCTACCTTTCGCTCGGCGACGAGGGCAAGGACGGCTCGGTCGTGGTGCGTCTGTGGTGGAAGCCGCTGGTGACGCTGATCTGGGGCGGCGGCCTGGTGATGATGGCGGGTGCGGCCATGTCGCTGATGGACAGACGCCTGCGTGTCGGCGCGCCATCGCGCCGTCGCAAGCAGGCGGTGGCGCCGGCGGGCCTGCCATGAGGGCGAGGTTTTCACTGACATCGATTGTCCTGCTGCTGGCGTTGCTCTTCGTCGGCACGGCGCTGGCGGTGAAGCCCGACGAGATGCTGGCCGACACGGCACTCGAGGCGCGGGCGCGGGCGCTGTCGGAAGGCTTGCGCTGCATGGTCTGCCAGAATCAGTCGATCGACGAATCCGACGCCGACCTTGCTCGCGACCTGCGTATCCTGGTGCGACAACGCCTTGTTGCCGGCGATACCGACCAGCAGGTGATGGATTATGTGGTTTCCCGCTACGGCGAGTTCGTGCTGCTGAAGCCGCGTTTCGACCTGCGCAACGCGTTGCTGTGGGGCACGCCGGTTCTGTTGCTGCTGGTGGGAGGCGTATTTATCGCTCTAAGCGCGCGATCGCACCGGACGCTGGCGACGAAATCCCTGTCAGCCGACGAGCAGGCGGCATTAGACGCGATCCTGCACCGCGACTGACAGCCCAGTCGCGCGCTAACATTACCAAAGTTTCATGTGCCGGAAATGGCGTCGTAATGTGCGCCGCTCTAATTCTCGTTTCTTGAGGATGCCGATCAAGGCGCGTCCGTTTGAAAGAGGATAAGAGATCCATGAATATTGCCCCCAATTCATATTCCCTCACCCGCAAGCGTCTTCTGGCTGCCGTCGCGTCCGTCGCTGTCGCCGGCGCGATCGGATTTGGCGCGCTGACCAGTGGAACCAGCCCCGTTCTGGCTGACGCCGTGCGTGTCGAGGCTCCGCAGGTCCCGAGCTTCGCCGATGTCGTTGAGCGCGTTTCGCCAGCCGTGGTCAGTGTCAAGGTCAAGGCCAAGCTGCAACCGACAGCCGATGACGGTTCCGACGATCAGGGCGGTTTCGACAATCTTCCCAACAATCCGCAGCTGCGCCGCTTCTTCAAGGAATTCCGTGGCTTTGGTGACCAGGACCAGGGTGGTCAGAACGACGAAGGTCACCGCCGCTTCGGCCACCGCGACCGCAACAACGATCAGCCGCGCCCGGTGGCGCAGGGCTCCGGCTTCTTCATTTCCGAAGACGGTTATCTCGTCACCAACAACCACGTCGTCGAAGAAGGCACCGCCTTCACCGTGGTGACCAATGACGGCAAGGAACTCGACGCCAAGCTGGTCGGCACCGATCCGCGCACCGATCTCGCCGTGCTCAAGGTCGATGGCGGCGGCAAATTCACCTATGTCGACTTCGCCGACGATTCCAAGGTTCGCGTCGGCGACTGGGTCGTGGCTGTCGGCAACCCGTTCGGCCTCGGCGGCACCGTTACCGCCGGCATCGTTTCGGCGCGCGGCCGCGATATCGGCGCCGGCCCCTATGACGATTTCCTCCAGATCGATGCCTCGGTCAACCGCGGCAATTCGGGCGGCCCGACCTTCAATCTCAACGGCCAGGTGGTCGGCATCAACACCGCCATCTTCTCGCCCTCGGGCGGCAGCGTCGGCATAGCCTTCGACATTCCTGCCTCGACCGCCAAGCAGGTCGTCGGAGACCTGATGAAGAATGGCGCGGTCCAGCGCGGCTGGCTCGGTGTCGAAATCCAGCCGGTCACCTCCGACATCGCCGAATCGCTCGGTCTGAAGTCCAACAATGGCGCCCTGGTTTCGAGCGCCCAGGATGATGGCCCCGGCAAGAAGGCCGGCATTACCGCAGGTGATGTCATCACCCAGGTCGATGGCAAGGACGTTGCCTCGCCGAAGGAACTCGCCCGCCTGATCGGCGCCTATTCGCCGGGCAAGTCGGTTGACGTCACCGTGTGGCGTGACGGCAAGGGCCAGACGGTCAAGGTCGATCTCGGCAAGCTGCCCGCCAGCGACAAGCAGGCGTCGGGCGACCAGCAGCAGCAACCCGCCGCTCCGGCAAAGCCGGACACGCTGGCCGATCTCGGCCTCACCGTCACCAAGTCCGAAAACGGCAAGGGTCTGGTGGTGACCGACGTCGACCCAGACAGCGCAGCCGCCGATCGCGGCATCCAGCCGGGCGACGTCATCACCGCGGTCAACTCGGCGGAGGTCAACGGCACCGAAGACGTCACCAAGGCCATGGCCGATGCGGTCAAATCCGGACGCAAGTCGGTGCTGATGCAGATCTCCCGCGACGACAACAACCGCTTCGTCGCGCTGCCGGTGGCCAAGGGCTGAGACGACTTTTCCAATGCGGCGGTTTCAACACCCCCGAGTCGCCGCATGGGAAAGCAAGAAGGAGAGCCCGTTAGTCAGTCATCGCGCTCTTCTTCAGCGGCAGCGGGCTTCCCATCGCCTGCTGCCGCGCCCGCATATGACTGCCCATCACGCCCTCGTGCCCGAAGCCGATTGGTTCGGTGGTTGCGGGTACCGACATGACCGGGAACCGGCATGTCCTGCGTAACGACGCCACGGAACAAAGATTTTATCGCGCGCGCTCTCGATCCTCTTGATCGCGATGTGCTTTGGCAAAGGCTAAAATGCAGATGCCTGCTACTCAACCTTCCAGCGAAATCGCGTATAACGGCCCTATGAAGATTCTCGTCATAGAAGACGATCGCGAGGCTGCGGATTATCTGCAGAAAGCCTTTACGGAAGCGGGTCATACCGCGCATGTCGCGGGTGACGGCGAGACCGGCTTCGCGCTTGCCGATGCGGGTGATTATGACGTGATGGTCATCGATCGGATGATGCCGCGCCGCGACGGCCTATCGGTCATTGCCGCTCTCCGCTCCAGGGGCAACACCACGCCGGTGCTCATCCTGTCGGCGCTGGGCGAGGTCGATGACCGGGTCACCGGCCTGCGCGCCGGCGGCGACGACTATCTCACCAAGCCCTATGCCTTTTCCGAACTTCTGGCGCGCGTCGAGGTGCTGAACCGACGCGCCAGCGCCAAGGAGGCCGAGACCGTCTACCGGGTTGGCGACCTTGAACTCGACAGGCTGTCGCATTCTGTCCGCCGGGCGGCGCGCGAGATCACGCTGCAGCCACGCGAATTCCGTCTGCTCGAATATCTTATGCGCCATGCCGGCCAGGTGGTGACGCGCACCATGCTGCTCGAAAATGTCTGGGATTATCATTTCGATCCGCAGACCAATGTCATCGATGTCCACGTCTCGCGGCTGCGCGGCAAGATCGAAAAGGGTTTCGACAAACCCATCCTGCACACGGTTCGCGGCGCCGGCTACATGCTGAAGGGCGGCTAGGCGGCAGCATGGCGCTTTCCGTGCCCGCCATCATGAAGACGACGGCCGCACGGCTTTCGGCGCTGTATCTCCTGCTCTTCGCACTCTGCGCGGTGCTGCTCGTCCTCTACATGACTTCGCTCTCGGCGCGCATGTTGACCGCGCAGACGCAGGAGACCATCAACGACGAAGTGCTCGGCCTTGCCCGCGCCTATCAGCGCGGAGGCCTGCCGGTATTGGTCCGCGTGGTAGAGGCCCGCTCGCGCCAGCCCGGCGCCAACCTCTATCTGATCGCCGATGCCAACGGCCAGATCCTGACAGGCAATGTGCAGAGTCTTGAACCTGGTGTGATCGACACCGAGGGCTGGACGACCGAGCCGTTCTCCTACAAGCGTTTCGGCGAGGGTGAGCTTGATCGTCTGCGCAGCGGAACGTCGGACCAGGCGACGCCTCCTTCAACTGGCGATAATGCGCCGCCGCAGGCCGAAGGCGAAAAGGGTCACAACGCCATTGCCCTGGTGCTGCGGCTGCCGAACCAGATGATCATGCTGGTCGGCCGCGATCTCGGCGAACCGGAGCGGTTCCGTGCCGTCATACGCCGTTCGCTGGTGCTGGCGCTCGGCATGATGGGGGTGGGCGGCATCCTGATCTGGTTCTTTGTTGGCCGCGCGGCATTGAAGCGTATCGACGGGGTTTCCGAGGCAAGCCGGCGCATTATGGGCGGTGATCTCAGCGGCCGGTTGCCGGTGACCGGCGCCGGTGACGAGTTCGACCGGCTATCGGAAAACCTCAATGTCATGCTGGCCAGGATCTCCACGCTCAACGAAGGCCTGAAGCAGGTATCCGACAACATCGCGCATGACCTGAAGACGCCGCTGACCCGGCTGCGCAACCGGGCCGAAGCGACGCTTTCCGGCAAGCAGAAAACATCGGACTATCGGCAGGCGCTGGAAGGCACCATAGCCGAGTCCGACCAGCTGATAAAAACCTTCAACGCCATCCTGATGATCTCCCGGCTGGAGGCTGGGTATTCTTCCGAGCACACCAACCGCGTCGATCTGGCGGCGGCCGTGCGTGATGTGGTCGAACTCTACGAGCCCGTGGCCGAGGAGGCTGGCGTTGCGCTGGACGCCGAAGTGAACGATGGTTTTGTCGTTGACGGCAACCGCGAACTGATCGGCCAGGCGCTTTCCAACATCGTCGACAATGCGATCAAGTACTCAACCGATTCCACATCCAAGCCGGCGGTCCGTGTGGCGCTCGAACGCACGCATGGCGAGATCAGGCTTTCCGTCGCCGACAACGGCCAGGGCATTCCCGACGAAGCCGATCGCGCCCGGGCGACCGAACGGTTCGTACGGCTGGAGAAGAGCCGTTCGCAGCCCGGTTCCGGCCTTGGCCTCAGTCTCGCCAAGGCGGTCATGACATTCCACTACGGCCGGCTTGACCTGTTGCCTGGCAATCCGGGACTATCCGTGGTCATGAGTTTCCCCGCGCGGGAGGATCACTAATGGCTGCCATTGCCAAGCGGAGCAAGACAGACTGGTTGGTGAGCCTGGAAACCCCGCTTGCTCCGCTCGACGAGGGCCGGGCACGGCAGGAACTGTCCGAAATCGCGGACGCAGCGCGCGAAGAAGGGTTGACGCGGGCGGCCAAATTCCTGGCCGGCAAGGGGACGGCGCAGGATTTCCTGGCCGCCGTCTTTGACCTTTCGCCGTTCCTGCGCGATACGGCGCGCCGCCGGCCGCAAATCCTGGACGGCCTCTTCGACTTGCCGGTCGAGACCCGCCTGAAGGCGATCACCGCCGCGATCGACCAGGCGCCGCTGGCGGAAATGGTCTCGGAATCCGGCCTGATGATGGAGCTGCGCCGGCATAAGGCCGAGGCGCATTTCCTGATCGCACTCGCCGATCTTTCGGGCGAAGCTGAAACCTCGCTGACTGTAAGGCGGTTGAGCGATCTCGCCGACGCCTGCATCCGCGCGGCCGTCGATTTCCTGCTGCGTGACGCGCATGGCCAGGGCAAGCTCAAACTGCCCGACCTCGACAGTCCGTCGCATCAATCGGGCTGGATCCTGCTCGGCATGGGCAAGCTCGGCGCGCATGAGCTGAATTTCTCCTCCGATATCGACCTCGTCGTGTTCTTCGATCCGGAAGCGCCCGCAGTGGTCGATCCACTCGACGCCACCGACCTGTTTTCACGCCTGACGCGGCGGCTGGTGCGCATCCTGCAGGATCGCACCGAGCACGGCTATGTCTTCCGCACCGATCTGAGATTGCGTCCCGATCCCGGCTCGACGCCGCTCGCGATCCCCGTTGAAGCCGCGCTACGCTACTACGAAGCGCGCGGCCAGAACTGGGAACGCGCCGCGATGATCAAGGCGCGCCCGGTGGCCGGCGATCTCGCCGCTGGCGATGCCTTTCTCAAGGAACTCCAGCCCTATATCTGGCGCAAATACATGGACTACGCGGCTATTGCCGACGTCCATTCGATCAAGCGCCAGATTCATGCCCATAAGGGGCATGGCGAGATCGCCGTGAAGGGGCACAATGTCAAGCTTGGGCGCGGCGGCATCCGCGAGATCGAGTTCTTCGTCCAGACCCAGCAGCTCATCGCCGGCGGCCGCTTCCCGGAGCTGCGCGGCCGCGAAACCGTGCCGATGCTCGGTCAGCTCGCGGCTCGGGGTTGGATCACATCAGATGCGCGTGACGCGCTCGCCCGCCAGTACTGGTTCCTGCGTCGCGTCGAACACGCTATCCAGATGGTGGCCGACGAGCAGACGCACACGCTGCCGGAAGACGATGAAGGGCTGGAGCGCATCGCCCGCATGCTGGGCTTTGCCGACGCGGTCGTGTTTGCCGGGGCGTTCCGTGCCTCGCTGCAGCAGGTCGAGCGCCACTATGCCGCGCTGTTCGAAACAGCACCCGAGCTTTCGGCCGGCATCGGCAACCTGGTCTTCACCGGTGACGTCGACGACCCGGACACGCTGCGGACCTTGCACGGCCTCGGTTTTCAGAGGCCAAGCGATATCTGCCGTGTCATCCGCGGCTGGCATTTCGGGCGCTATCGCGTCACCCGGTCGGCGGAGGCTCGCGAGCGGCTGACGGAACTGACACCGGCACTGCTCAAGGCCTTTGGCCAGACGCGCCGGGCCGATGAGGCGCTGGTCCGTTTCGACGAATTCCTCGCCGGCCTGCCGGCCGGCATCCAGTTGTTCTCGTTGTTGCAGTCGAACCCCGCCTTGCTCAGGCTGATGGCGACGATCATGGGCGCGGCACCCCGGCTGGCGGCAATCATCACCCGCCGGCCGCATGTCTTCGACGGCTTGCTCGACCCGGCATTGCTGACCGAGCTTCCCGACCGCGTCTATCTCTCGGCGCGGCTGTCGGCCTTCCTCGAAGGCGACAGGGCCTATGAGGACGTGCTCGACCGGCTGCGCATATTTGCTTCCGAGCAGAAATTCCTGATCGGTGTGAGGCTGCTCGCCGGTTCGATCGATCCGGCCCGCGCCGGCCGCGCCTTCTCCGATCTGGCGGACCTGACCATCGCGGCTGCGTTGCAAGCGGTGACCGCCGAATTCGCGGTGCGCCACGGCACGATCGCCGGTGGCGTGGTTTCGCTGCTCGGCATGGGCAAGCTCGGCAGCCGCGAATTGACCGCCGGATCGGATGTCGATCTTATTCTGCTTTACGACCACGATGCGGATGCCGAGGACTCCGACGGTGAAAAGCCGCTGGCGCCTTCGCATTACTACACCCGCATGACGCAGCGGCTGATATCGGCTGTATCGGCGCCGACGGCGGAAGGGGTGCTCTACGAGCTCGACCTGCGTTTGCGGCCGTCCGGCAACAAGGGACCGGTCGCCACCCACATCGATGCCTTCAAGAAATACCAGCGCCAGGAGGCTTGGACCTGGGAGCACATGGCCCTGTCGCGGGCGCGGCCGATTGCTGGTGACCCCAGCCTGTGCGGCGAGGTCGAGGCGGAAGTTGTCGCGTTGCTCAGCCAGCCGCGCGATGCGGCGAAGGTGAGGGCGGAGGCGTCGGACATGCGTGCCATGATCGAGCAGGAAAAGGCGTCACGCGACCTCTGGGACATCAAGCTGATCCCGGGCGGTCTGATCGATCTCGAATTCATCGCCCAGGTGGCTGTCATCACCGGGCAGGTCGAGGCCGGGCCACGCGCCACCGGTACGGCCGAGATCCTGTCTCGCCTGACGCCACATTTCGCCAATGCCGGGATCAGGCAGGACCTTGGCGATGCTTACGCCCTCTATCTGGCGCTGACCCAGATGACGCGGCTGTGCCTTACCGGACCCTTCGAACGTGACGACGTTCCGCCGGGGCTTTCGGATCTGCTTCTGGCGGTCACCGACCTGCCGGATTTCGGTGTGCTGGAGGCACACCTCAAGGAGACGTCGCAAAAGGTCAGGAAGGATTTCGACCTTTTGCTTCGTGCCGGGGCTTCGTGATCAACGAGCTCGGCCGCATCGGGGGTGACGATGCAACAGGAGAAAACCATGAGAAAGACAACCAAGCTCGCAATTGCCTTCATCGCCCTGGCTGGAGCTGTCGGCGGCGGCGCCTATGCCGAGAATGTCGACAGCGCAACCATGCGTGAGCGCACCATGATGCGGCTCGACAAGGCGATGAAGGACAATAACGGCACTATCACCTTCGACCAGTTCTCCGATGTCATGGACGCGCAGCTCAAGAAGCTCGTGGCTGACAATGGCGGCAAACTGACTGTCGCTCAACTCGCCGACGCACTGGAGAAGGCGCGCTTCGAACGTATGGCAAGGCGCATCATCGCCCGTTACGACAGCAAGGGCGACGGCACGCTGACATCAGATGACATCAGCGGCCGCGAAAAGAAGCTTTTCGCGATACTCGACAAGAACAATGACGGAAAGATCGAGAACCGCGAGCTGCCGAAGAGCGGGCGCTTTGGCCGTCATCGTCAAGGAGACGACGACGAAAACGGCATGCAGTGAGGCTGGCTGACGCAGGCTCCGGGCCGTCAGCCGGAGCCTGCCGCTCAGGCCGCGGCTTTGACCGCAGGCGGAGCCTTCTTCACCGGAATGCGCACCGACACGATCGTGCCGACGCCTTCGGTGGAACGGATCTTCAGTGCGCCGCCTTGCAACTCGGCCAGCGAGCGGGAAATGGCAAGACCAAGTCCGGAGCCGGCATGGTTCTTGGAAAACTGGTTCTGCACCTGCTCGAAGGGGCGCCCGAGCTTGCCGAGCGCTTCCTTCGGGATACCGCAGCCATTGTCCTCGATCGTCAGCACCAGTGCGCCTGACGTGTTGCGGGCCCTGACCGATATGTGGCCGCCTTGGCCGGTGAATTTCACCGCGTTGGACAGGAGGTTGATGACGATCTGCTTGATCGCCCGGCGATCGGCGAACAGCGTCAGCGCGTCGGCGATACGCGTTTCCACGGTGATCGCCTTCTGCGCCGCCTGCAGCGACACGACACGCACGGTTTCGCTGATCAGCGGACCGAGATCGATCTGTTCCTGGTCCAGCGAGAACTGGCCGGCCTCGATCTTGGACATATCGAGAATGTCATTGATGACGCCGAGCAGGTATTTGCCGCTGCTGTTGATGTCGGTGGCGTACTCCTCGTAGCGCTCCGACCCCAGCGGGCCGAACAGCCTTTGTTCCATCAGTTCGGAGAAGCCAATGATGGCATTGAGCGGCGTGCGCAGTTCATGCGACATGTTGGCTAGGAATTCGGATTTGGCCCGGTTCGCCGCTTCGGCGCGCTCGGTTTCCTTCATGTATTTGCGGTTGAGGTCGACCAGTTCGCGCGACCGTTCCTCTTCGGCCCGCCGTGCGAGGCTGAGATCATGGATCGTCGCCATCAGCCGGCGCTCGCTGTCGACCAGCTTTTCCTGATGCAGCTTGATCTGGGTGATGTCGGACCCGACCGAGACGATGCCACCGTCTCTGGTCCTGAGTTCGTTGACCTGCAGCCAGCGGCCGTCGGACAGCTGCCGCTCGAACGTGGCGCCGCCCTGCGGGCCATTGGTGTTGGCAAGCCGGCGCTCCGAAGCAAAGGCCAGCATCCGCTCTTCCAGCGACACGCGCGTCACACCTGGCATCACGTCGCGATCCGAGAGCCCGTTGTCCTGCTGGTATTTGGAATTGCACATGATCAGGTTCTGAGCCGAATCCCACAACACGAAGGATTCATTGATATTTTCGATCGCGGTCCTGAGGCGAAGATCGGCCGCTTCGGAGCGCAGCGCCAGATGCCGTTGCTCGGTGACGTCGACCGCGATGCCGATCAGCTGGATCTCCGGCGCTTCCGGATCCATGACTTGGGCCCGGGCGCGCATCCACACCCACTGGCCATCGGCATGCCGCATCCGGAACACCTGGTCGATGTGATCGATCTCGCGTGCGACGATCCTGTTGGCGAGCTCGAACAGGTCGCCGTCCTCGGGATGAATGATCTCGTCGACCTCGCCGAACGATAGCATCGTCTCGCAGGGTTCGTAGCCGAGCATGTCGTACATCGAGCGCGACCAGTACATCTTGCCGCGCACCATGTCCCAGTCCCACAGGCCGCAGCGGCCGCGAACCAGCGCCATGTCGATACGCTGATGCGCTTCGAGATAGATGCGGTCGGCAGCCTGCGCGCGCGCCGCCTGTCCGAAATAGGCATAGAGGATGATGATCAGCACTCCGGCCGTCAGCACGAACAGGGTGACGTTGAGCGAGACGGTCTTGCGCCACGTGTCGAAGACCGCTTCCTGCGGCACCAGAGCCGCGGCGGCTCCCTTCCTGTCCTTGGACAGGCTGACCGCCGCGTACCAGTCCTCACCGCCGATGTTGACCTCCATGACACCGGCGCGATCGCCGAACATGAACAGGGGTTGGCCGCCCTGGACGAGGCCGTCGAGCGAATGGCCTTGCCAGGGCACGGAACGTGGTGTCACCGCGGTGATCTTGAAGGCACTGTCGGTGATGACGAGCACATGGCTGCGGCCCATCGCGCCTTGGCGGCTGGTGGTCTCCAGCAGGTCCTGGGTGGCGCCCGGCAGCGTGTCCGATGTCGTGGCGAGCGAGCTGGCGAGCTGCGCGGCGCCCAGCGTCAGGATCGCCTTGGCATCGCGCTCGATGTCGTCGCGCTCGTTCATGAGCGAGAGCACGCGCAGCGCCGCGATGACGAGGAGGAAGATGACGATGAGGGCTGGTATCGACCGGCGCAAAAGCGGTTCAGCCGCCAGAAGACGCTTGTAGGCTGGTTCGGCGATGAGCCGCGTATTCCCGGCAAGGCCGTCGCTGCGCGTCTCGCGACGCGCAAAAGCTATCCCTCCGGGCGCGCCCCACGCGTCCGCCTTCGCCATAAATGGCACTCCCCGATTTCCAGTATGCCGCATTTCTATGTGCTGGTGATCCGGCAACACCGCACTTCCGAATCGCCATTAAAGAATCAAAGGTGATTCGCCTTGTCCAGTGCTCCGGCGAAAAAAGATTAAAAATCGACTAAAATACCGGACTTTGGCGGTGAGGCGGCTTGGCTTTCTCTCGTACGGGACAAGGCAGGGGACGCCTATGCCAGTGTGCGCTCGACAATGTCGCGCAGGTCCGCCGACAGGTTTTCGGTATTGGCGATCGAAACCAGTGCTTCCCTGGCCTTGGCTTGCCGGCCCGGTTCGAGAGAACGCCAGGACCTGAGCGCCGTCGCCAGCCTAGCCGCCACTTGCGGGTTGCGCTTTTCGACCTCGAGCACCGTCTGCGCTAAGAAACGGTAACCTTCGCCGTCGGGGCGATGGAAGCCGGTCTGGTTGGCGCTTGAGAATGTGCCGATCAGCGAGCGCACCCGGTTCGGGTTGCCCATCGAAAACCCCGGATGAGCGGTCAGGGACCGAACCGTGTCGACAGCCTGCGGCCCCGGCACGCTGGCCTGGATCTGGAACCATTTGTCCATGACCAGCGGGTCGGATGCATATGTCTTTTCGAAAGCCGCCAGCGCCTTTTTCGCCTCTGGCGATCCGTGGTGACGATGCGCGAGAACGGCCAATGCGGCCGCGCGGTCGGTCATGTTGGTCGCGCACTGGAAATGCCCGGCCGCCAATGCCGCCCCGCCAGGCAGCAGCGAGAGATAATCCAACAGAATGTTGCGCAAGGCGCGTCGTCCCGCGCTCGCCGCGTCGGGGCTGAAGGCGTTCTTGTCGGCAAGGCTGTCGTAGAGGCCGGAAAATGCCTCGCCATTGGCCGTGCCGATCGCCAGCGCAAGCGCGTGGCGGGCGGTATGGATGGCGTCGGGATCGATGTTCTTACCGATGTCACGCGCGATGTCGGCGTCGCCAGGCAGCGCCAGGGCAAGGGCCCGATAGGCCGGCTCCAGTGTCTCGTCGCTGGCGATGCTGCCGGCAAGCTCGGTCAGCCGTGGGGCGAAGTCCGGCTGCTTGCCGCCGAGGATCTGGCGGAAGGCAGCGATCAGCGCATCGGTGAGCAGCGTGTTGAAGGCCTGCCAGCGCGAGAAGGCGTCGCTGTCATGGCGGGCGAGGAAGAACTGGTCGGCAGCCTTCTGCTCGACCGATAGCGTCACCGGTGCCGAAAAGCCGCGGTTGAGTGACACCGCCGGTCGTTCGGCAACGCCAGAAAAACGCACCGTGTGGCGGCGCTTGCGGATATGGATGACGCCGTCCTCGACGCTGGCGCCCTCGACGCCGCTATATCGAACCGGCTTGCCGCCGGCGCCGATCAGGCCGAAGGCGAGCGGGATATGCATCAGCCGCTTGCGGCTTTCCGACGGTGTCGGCGGCACCGACTGCTCGATCTCGAGCGTGAATTCCTGTGCGGCCGGATTGTGCGTCGAACTCACCGTCAGGTTGGGTGTACCAGCCTGGTGATACCAGAGCGCGAATTGCGAAAGGTCGCGGCCGGACGCCTCCTCGAACACTTTGATGAAGTCCTCGATGGTCGCGGCTTCGCCGTCGTGGCGTTCGAAATAGAGGTCCATGCCGGCGCGAAAGACGTCGGCCCCGAGAATGGTGCGGATCATGCGCACCACTTCGGAGCCCTTTTCGTAGACGGTCGCCGTATAGAAATTGTTGATCTCGCGGTAGCGGCGCGGCCGCACCGGGTGCGCCAGCGGTCCCTGGTCCTCGGGAAACTGGTGGGCACGCAGCGTGCGCACTTCGGCGATGCGCTTGACCGCGCGCGAGCGCTGGTCGGCGGAGAAATCATGATCGCGGAAGACCGTCAGCCCTTCCTTCAGGCAAAGCTGGAACCAGTCGCGGCAAGTGATTCTATTGCCTGTCCAATTGTGGAAATACTCATGCGCGATGATCGCCTCTATATTGGCGAAATCGGCGTCGGTCGCCGTCTCCTGGTCGGCCAGCACGTATTTGTCGTTGAAGATGTTGAGGCCCTTGTTCTCCATCGCGCCCATGTTGAAGTCAGACACGGCGACGATGTTGAAGACGTCGAGGTCGTACTCGCGGCCAAACGCCTCCTCGTCCCATCGCATGGACCGCTTCAGCGCGTCCATCGCGTAGCCGGCGAGCGCCTCCTTGCCGGGCTCGACATAGATACCGAGCTCGACCTTGCGGCCGGACATGGTCACGAAACTGTCGGCGACCTGCCCGAGATTCCCGGCCACCAGAGCGAACAGGTAGGACGGCTTGGGGAAGGGGTCGTGCCAGCCGGCGTAGTGCCAGCCATCGGCGAGATCGCCGTTTTCGACCGGATTGCCGTTGGACAGGAGCAGCGGCGCCTCGTCGCGCCGCGCCTCGATCCGCACCGTGTAGACCGACAGGATATCGGGGCGATCCAGGAAGTAGGTGATGCGGCGAAAACCCTCCGCCTCGCACTGCGTGCAGTAAACATTGTTCGAACGGTAAAGGCCCATAAGAGCCTCATTGCTGGCCGGCGCCAGTTCGGTTTCGATCAGCAGTTGGAAACGACGTGCGGCCGGCGGCTTGAGCAGGGTCAGTTGGTCCGGGCTCGCCAGCAGATCAGCCGGTCTCACCGTCTTGCCGTCGATCTCGACGCGCTTGAGCGTCAACCCATCGCCGTCGAGCACCAGCGGAGCCGATTTCGATATCCCCTCGCGGCGCTCTACGGTCAGTATCGCGGCGACGACGGTGGCCTGTGGCGAAAGACGGAAGTCAAGGTTGGTTTCCGGAATGAGGTAGTCGCTGGGGCGATAGTCCTCGAGTTTGAAGACCTGGCCTGTGTCGGTGCGCATTCCCTGGCTTTTCCTGTCTTTTCCGGGGACCGGACATGTTTTGGCTGGTCCAAAAAATTCAAAGTCCGCGCTCTTTACACGAAACACACCCTCGACAAAACTGCGGCAGAGCCTAATTCAGGCCTTCCTTTCATCATAGCGAGGGCAGTCATGACCGCCGTCACACCGAAATTCGGAATGGGCGCTTTCGTTCGGCGCCCCGATAATTTCCCGTTCTGCCATTTCGAGACCCGCAACGTGCCCTCGGCGGCGGGCAGAGACGCATTGCCAAAGTGACATCCGGGGCGGAGGCGCAACCAGAAACCACCGGCGGCCACGGTACGCTCAGGGGCATCGTGCTGAAGATCGTCTCCGTGGCGGTTTTTGTCGGCATGCAAACCTGTATCAAGGCGGCGGGCGACGTGCCTGCCGGGCAGATCGTCTTCTTCCGTTCCTTCTTCGCCATCTTCCCGATCATTGCCTTCCTGGCATTGAAAAGACATCTGGCCACGGCGTTCGTCACGAAACGTCCATTCAACCACGTCGCGCGTGGCGTCGTCGGCGTCGGTGCCATGGGGCTCGGCTTTTTCGCGCTCACCAGGTTGCCGTTGCCGGAGGCGATCACCCTGAACTATGCACAGCCGCTGCTGGTCGTGGTGTTCTCCTCGGTGTTCCTTGGCGAGACGATCCGTGTTTATCGCTGGAGTGCCGTCGCGATCGGCCTCATCGGCGTGCTCATCATTTCCTGGCCGGAACTGACGCTGCTCAATTCGGATCAAGGGCTGGACGACCAGGAGGTCCTGGGCGTCATGGCCGCGCTGGCGGCCGCGGCAATCTCGGCTGTCGCCATGTTGCTCGTGCGCAATCTCGTGCAGACAGAGAAGACGGCCACCATCGTGCTGTGGTTCTCGTCAACGGCGAGCGTGCTCTCGCTGCTGACGCTGCCCTTCGGCTGGCAATCGCTGACGCCGGCGCAAGCAGCACTGCTCATCATGGCCGGCTTTTGTGGCGGCCTCGGCCAGATTCTGATGACCGCGGCCTATCGCCATGCCGAAGCCTCGGTCGTGGCGCCTTTCGAATACACTTCGATGATCCTTGGCGTCGTCGTCGGCTATTTCGTTTTCGGCGACGTGACCTCGTCCGGCACGCTGGTCGGTGGTGTGATCGTGGTGGCCGCCGGCATCTTCATCATCTGGCGCGAACGGCAACTGGGTCTGGAGCGCACCCGCACCCGCAAGGCGGCCCTGCCGCAGGGATGATCACGACCGTTCCGTCCGCTCTTTCGCCAACCGCACCAACACCGCTCTTGTCTGTTCGTCGGCCGGGAAGAACGACTCGATCGCCAGTTCAGAAAGCGTCACATCCAGCGGTGTGCCGAACACGGTAATGGTGCTGATGAAGGAAAGCACCGTGTCGCCATGGGCAAGCCTGAGCGGGTGCACGATGGCATTCGGCTCGATCGGCGCCGGCCGGCTGCTCTTCAGGCCGGAGGGGTAGCCGCGAAGCTCTTGCTCCAATGCGATCAGCTCCGGGTCGCCGGCGGCATCGTTCTGATGCTTCAGCCGTTCGAGCAGGTGGATGCGCCATTCCTGGAGATTCACGATACGCGGCGCGACACCACCTGGGTGCAGGCTGAGCCGCAGCACATTGACGGGTGGCTGGAGCAATGAGGGCTCGGAAACATCGGCCAGGAATGGCCCGATTGCCGCGTTGGCCTTAACCAGGTTCCAATGCCGGTCCATCGCCAATGCCGGAAACGGCTCATGCCCCTTGAGCACCATCTCGACCGCCGCCATTGCCGGCGCCAGTGTCGTATCGGTGAGCGGCCGTTCGCTGAAGCTCGGCGCGAAGCCCGCGGCCAGCAGCAATTGATTGCGTTGCCGCAGTGGGATCGCAAGCTGCTCGGCCAGATGCAGCACCATGTCGCGCGAGGGTGCGGCGCGACCGCTTTCGACGAAAGAGAGATGCCGCTGCGAAATTTCGGCTTCCATGGCGAGGCCGAGCTGGCTCATGCGGCGCCGCGTGCGCCATTCGCGGATGAGACTGCCGGCGGAGGTTTGAGGCGTTGTCATGGGAGGATGGTTAAGCCTCGGGCCAAAGCATTTCAATTACCTGCGAGGTCATCGCTAGGAGAGCGCCCGCAGCTTCGCCTTCACCTCGAGAAAATCCCGCCACGCGAGCTTCTTGTGTGCGGGCGTCCGCAAGAGATAGGCCGGGTGCAATGTCGGCATGGCCGGAATAGCAATGCCGGACGCCGTGGTGTGGACGCGCCAGTTGCCGCGCAGCCGCAGGATTCCTTCCGAGGTGTTGAGCAAGGTCTTGGCCGACGGACCGCCGAGATTGATCAGCACCTTGGGATTGACCAGCTCGATCTGACGCTCGATGAACGGTCGGCAGATCTCGGTCTCGTGCGGCGTCGGCGTGCGGTTGCCAGGCGGCCGCCAGGGAATGACATTGGCGATGTAGACCGAGCCTCGGTCGAGCCCGATCGCGGCCAGCATGCGGTCGAGCAGGCGGCCCGAGCGGCCGACGAAGGGCAATCCTTCAATGTCCTCGTCGCGGCCGGGGGCTTCACCGACCAGCATGACAGCGGCTTGCGGGTTGCCGTCGGCGAATACCAGGTTCTTGGCGGTGGCCTTGAGATTGCAGCCCTCGAAAGCGGCCATGTGCTGGCGCAGCTCGTCCAGGGATGCCGCCGCGTTCGCCAGTTGGCGCGCCAGCGCCGCCTGCGCCTCGTCGGGCACGGCCGAGGTCGACGGGCGCGGGGCCGGAGCATCCGGCACGGCGCGCCCATCGAGCCGCGGCGGAGCCGCGGGCGGCTGCTCTGGTGCGCTGCTTTCGCGTGGCGTCGCCGTCGGCATGCGCTGCGCCGGCTTCGGCGCGGCCTCCGCGAACCGGTTTACCGGCGCATCCTCCAAAGCCTCGTCAACACCCGCGCTGGCATAGAAGGCGAGCAGATCGGCGAAATCGACCGGATGGTTGGGAGAGGCGGCAGTCATGGCCGCACCATCGTCCGGGCGGCGCCAATTTGCAACCTCGGGAAGGCCGTGGCGGCAGCCAATCCCGCTGCCAAGGAGACGTCGCGGTCTAGCCAGTGGGTATGCGTGGATCCTGCACGAGATAGAAGGTCCATCGCGGCGTGTAGTCGGTCATCAGGAATTCGAAGCGGGCGATCTTCAGCGGATCGACCTTGCCGTTCTTGAACAGCAGCCGATCATAGGGTTCGAACTCGCGATCGAAATCGGCGAAATTGCTCGACCAGATATTGTCAGGTGTCTTGTTGCGCTGGTCGAACGAAAGCCCGTCTCCGAACACGCTTGGCTGGTCCAGTATTTCCTGCAGCTCGAACTGGAATTCAATCCAGCCCTGGCCGCTGTTGTTGAGCACGTCTATGCGCATATACATGATGCCGTTGGCGAACTCCCCCGCCTTGCCGAATGTCTGGATCGGCTTTGTGGTGCGGATGGTCAGCGTCACAGGTGTCGCCGAATTCAGCTCTTCGGTGATAACAAGCGGATCGTCCTTGGTTCCGATGCCGGAGGCCCCGGTGATGCGGAAACCGCCAAGCTCGTCGGAGAATGAGTACGCGCCTGTCGACCAGACCTTCACTTCATCGGCGACGGCATGATCCGGCGCCAAAGCCAGAAGGGCCAAAGTAATCGCCCGGCAGGCCCGGCCGGGCGTTGATGGAAAGCGCGTCGAAGAGAAGCCGCCTGGCCCGGGAATGCGCATGGCGGGAAGTATGGCCGATAAGCAAGCCGTCGAACAATAAAAAACGCAAGTTTGGCGGGTCGCGCCGCGCGGAAGCGGCTTGCCTGCCGCGGAATGCGCGACTTTTTGGCCAAATCCGCATTGTCACGTATGCGCCGGTTTCCTGTCGCCAAATGATGCGCTATGCAGCGCAAGAGCCAGCAAGATACGCCAACGGCGGCAAGCCAGTGCGGAGGGGTTGATGAGCGATATCGAACGCGAAAGCATGGAATTCGACGTGGTCATCGTCGGTGCCGGACCGGCCGGCCTTGCCGCGGCCATCCGCCTCAAGCAGGTCAATCCCGAGCTCTCGGTCGTCGTGCTGGAAAAGGGCGGCGAGGTCGGCGCCCATATCCTATCGGGTGCCGTCGTCGATCCGATCGGCATCGACCGGCTGTTGCCCGGCTGGCGCGAGGAGGATGGTCATCCCTTCAAGACGCCGGTCACGGCGGACCATTTCCTGGTGCTCGGCCCCGCCGGCTCGTTCCGCCTACCCAACATCCTCATGCCGCCGCTGATGAACAACCACGGCAACTATATCGTCTCGCTGGGGAACGTCTGCCGTTGGCTGGCCGGCAAGGCCGAGGCGCTTGGCGTCGAGATCTATCCAGGCTTTGCCGCGACCGGCCTGCTCTACAATGAAGAAGGTGCCGTCACCGGCGTCGTTACCGGAGACATGGGCGTCGAGAAGGATGGCACGCACGGTCCGGGCTTCGCGCCGGGCATGGCGCTGATGGGCAGGTATGTGCTGATCGGCGAGGGCGCGCGCGGTTCGCTCGCCAAGCAGTTGATCGCCAGATACAAACTCTCCGATGGCCGCGAGCCGGGCAAATACGGCATCGGCCTCAAGGAACTCTGGCAGGTCAAGCCGGAGAACCATCGGCCCGGTCTGGTGCAGCATTCCTTCGGCTGGCCGCTCGACATGAAGACCGGCGGCGGTTCGTTCCTCTATCATCTGGAGGACAACCAGGTGGCTGTCGGCTTCGTCCTCCACCTCAACTACAAGAACCCTTATCTGTCGCCCTTCGAGGAATTCCAGCGCTTCAAGACCCATCCGGCGATCGCAGGCACATTCGAGGGCGCCAAGCGCCTGGGCTACGGTGCGCGCGCCATAACGGAAGGTGGTTGGCAGTCGGTGCCGAAACTGTCGTTCCCGGGCGGCGCGCTGATCGGATGCGCGGCGGGCTTCGTCAATGTGCCGCGCATCAAGGGTTCCCATAATGCCGTGCTGTCCGGCATGCTGGCGGCCGATCATGTCGCCGAGGCGATCGGCGCCGGCCGTGCCAATGACGAGCTTTCCGCCTACGAAGAAGCCTGGCGCGCGACCGACATCGGCAAGGACCTGAAGAAGGTGCGCAACGTCAAGCCGCTATGGTCGCGCTTCGGCACTGTCATAGGCGTCAGCCTCGGCGGCCTCGATATGTGGCTGAACACGCTGTTCGGCGTCTCGCCCTTCGGCACGCTGAAGCATGGCAAGGCCGACTATGCCACGCTCGAGCCTGCCGCCCAGCACAAGAAGATCGCTTATCCGAAGCCGGATGGCGTGCTCACCTTCGACCGTCTCTCCTCGGTGTTCCTGTCCAATACCAATCACGAGGAAAACGAGCCGGTGCACCTCATCGTCGGCGACATGGCGCTGCAGCAACGGTCCGAGCACGATGTCTTTGCCGGACCTTCCACGCGCTATTGTCCGGCGGGCGTCTATGAGTGGGTGGACAAGGATGGCAACGCCGCCGCCGATCCGCAAGCCAAGGACGTGCGCTTCGTCATCAATGCGCAGAACTGCGTCCACTGCAAGACCTGCGACATCAAGGACCCGAACCAGAACATCAACTGGGTGCCGCCGCAGGGCGGTGAAGGACCGGTCTACCAGGGTATGTGAGCGGCGGCGGACCTCGTCTGTCGCCGCAGGGGCGGCCGTTTCAACCAAGCCCGTTGAAGCGCCGCTCGGAGTATGGTCTCATGGCTTCCGGAGAGGAGGCGGACATGCGCCCGAGGAATCTGACTATGATCGCCGCAGCCGGCATGCTGGTCTGCGCATCGGCTGCTTCGGCCGACACAAAGCTCACCGTGCATATCCGCAGCTATGACGTTGCCGGCAGGACCGGCGCCGCCCTTGTCGAGGCGATGGACCGATTGGGGCCCAAGCACGGCTATATGGCGCGCGCCATCGCCGAAACCGGCTACACCACGCACTGGGATCTCGATGTCGCCCGTCAGGATGGGACCTGTCGCCTGCGCCAGGCCAACGGGACGCTCGACGTGACCTACACTTTCCCACGGCGGCTCTCGCCAACAGATCCAGGCCTGCGCAAGCGCTGGGACCGGTTCATGGCCGGCGTGCGCAAACATGAGCATACGCACGGCCGCATTGCGGCGCGGATGATGCGGGCCACCGAAACCGCGCTTGTCGGGCTGAAGCGTCCCGACAACTGGTTCTGTGCGGGCACGCACGTCGAAGCGAGGCGGCGGATCAACGCCATCTATGCCGAATACGAAGCCAGGCAGAATGCGTTCGATGCGCGCGAGCATCGTGATGGCGGCCATGTCGAGCACCTGGTCGACGCGCTGACCAGACCTTGAAGGCGTCGTTGGCGTCTAGAGCAAAGTGCGTGGCGGTTTTCCCGGGCAAAGCGCGCAGCGCTTTCCTTGGGAAGTGCGTCGAAATGTCGAAATAAAGAGTTAGAGCGGTTCGGTGATTCTAACAACACTGAACCGCGCTTGCCCATTCGCGATGGTGCCCCGTCTTGGGACGGCGAAGCATCAGCCGCGCGGCTTACCTTGGAGATCGTGTGCCGCGAGCGCGCTCTCGTGCTCGTCATGCGGTTGCTTGTCGCCCGTGCGGACGGAGAACTCGACCAGCACCGGCAGATGGTCGGAGCCGGTATCCTCCAGCCGCGTCGAAGACAGGATGGTCAGCCCGCCCTTGCTGAACACCTGGTCGATCGGCAGGCCTGCATAGCGGCGCAGGAAATCGGGCAGTGTCCGGTGAATCCAGGTCGGGCCGGCTGAAGGCATGAGTGTCAGCCCGCCGAGAGCCGCGACCCGCCGCACCGCGGCACTCCAAGGCACGGCGTTGCAATCCCCGGCCAGGATCGCTGTCTCGCCGAGCTCGGCCAGTGGCTGCGCCAGTTCGCCAATCTGCCAGTATTGCTCCTTCGGCCAGGGCCAGGTCAAATGGATCGCGGCGACATCGACATCGCTCCCGCCAAAGTCGATGGTGGCGGTCGCCATCGCGCCGCGCGGCTCGCAACGCGGCGCGGTGTCGGCGACAAACGGCCGGCGCGACAGCAGCGCAACGCCGAACATGCGGTTCGGGTAAGGGCAGAGGATCCGGTAGGGATAGGCGCTGGCGATGTAGCCAAGCTCGGTCGTCCACATCGCCGACACCTCGTCGAGCGTGATCACGTCCGGATTGGTGCGGCCGATCAGTGAGAGCACTTTCTTCGGCGTTGGATTGTTGAAGCGAAGGTTCATCTGCAGCAGGCTGTAGACGATCTGGTCGGCGGGCTTGGCAACCGCCGGCTGCGGCCACAGCCTTGGCAATGCGCTTGCTGTCGTGACCAGGCAGGCGACCGCGAAGAGCAGTGCCGCGGCCGCTTGCAGCCGGTAGGAACTTGCAAGCAGCGGCAGCGCCAAAAGCGCCATCAGCACGCTGAGGTGAATGCGAAAATGCGAGAAGGAATCGAAAGCGGGGTGCAACGCGCCGAAAAACCCTGCCAACAAAGCGGCCGACAATGCCGTCATCGCCAGGAATGCCAGCCCAGCCATCATGTTCAAGCGCGCGCCTGTTGTCATTGAGGTCTTGTCTGCGAGGTCGTGTCCGCTGAATGCCGCCTGTCGATCAGTTCGATTTGCTTATCGGCCAAATTGCGGCCGAGCAAGACGACGAATTGCCTCGCCGAGCCTTCAAGCGACCGCCTACTGGAATGCTGTCTCCGAAAAGCTCCGGAGCTTGCGCGAATGCAGCCGCTCCATCGGCATCTCGGCCAGCTTTTCCATCGCCCTGATGCCGATGGTCAGGTGTTGCGCCACCTGGCGTTTGTAGAACTCTGTCGCCATGCCAGGCAATTTCAACTCGCCATGCAGCGGCTTGTCGGAAACGCACAGCAGCGTGCCGTAGGGGACGCGGAAGCGGAAGCCATTGGCGGCGATCGTCGCCGATTCCATATCGAGGGCGATAGCGCGCGACTGCGACAGGCGCTGCACCGGTCCGCGCTGGTCGCGCAGTTCCCAGTTTCGGTTGTCGATGGTGGCGACGGTGCCCGTGCGCATGATGCGCTTCAGATCATAACCCGACAGGCCGGTGACCTCGGCTACTGCTTCCTGTAGCGCAACCTGGATCTCGGCCAACGGCGGGATCGGCACCCACACCGGCAGATCGTCGTCCAGCACGTGGTCTTCGCGCACATAGGCATGCGCGAGCACATAATCGCCCAGCGCCTGGGTGTTGCGCAGCCCGGCGCAGTGACCAAGCATCACCCAGGCATGTGGCCGAAGCACGGCAATATGGTCGGTAATGGTCTTGGCGTTGGAAGGACCCACGCCGATATTGACCATGGTGATGCCACCATGGTTCGGCTTCTTCAGATGGTAAGCCGGCATCTGCGGCAGGCGCTGTGGCGCTACGCCTTCACTGGGAGCGCTCTGCCCGGACCGGGTGATAACGTTGCCAGGTTCGACAAATTCCGTGTAGCCTTCACCACCGTTTTCCATCAGGTCGCGGGCGCGGGCGACGAACTCGTCGATATAGAACTGATAGTTGGTGAACAGCACGAAATTCTGGAAATGCTGCGGGCTGGTTGCAGTGTAGTGCGTCATGCGGTGCAGTGAATAGTCGATGCGCTGCGCCGTGAACGGCGCCAGCGGCCGGGGCTCGCCGAAGGCGACCTCGAACGTACCGTTGGCGATCTGATCGTCGGTGCCGTCGAGATCCGGCACGTCGAACAGGTCGCGGATCGGCCGCTTGATACGTTCGGCATCAGCGCCGTCGACATAGGTGCCTTCCAGGAAAGCGAAATGCAGCGGGATCGGCGTGGTCGATTCCGAGACGGTCACCGACACGCCGTGATTGCGCATGATCAGCCGAAGCTGCTCGATGAGGTAGGTCTCGAACAGGTCCGGCTGGGTAACCGTGGTGGCGAAATGACCGGGCGTCGGCATGTGGCCATAGGCCTGGCGAGAGTCGACCTGGGTGAACGAACTCGTGGTGACGCCAATCTCGGGGTAGAAGGCCCGGTAGCGCTTGCTGCTGTCGCCGCCGGCGGCAAGGGCCGCGAAGGAATCGCGCAGGAACTTGGTGTTGCGGTCGTAGAGCACCTGCAGCGCGGCAACGGCCTTTTCGGCGTTGTCGAAGCTCTGCCGGCCAAAAGGCTCGGGCATGACGACAGATTCGATGGCTTGGGGATAGATTCGCTTTTCCATAACCCAATATAGAGACTTGGGCGACCGGTTGGGAGGGGTGTCGCCGCCGAAGGCGCCCAAAGCGCCCCTTTTTTCTTCAACCCCGCTGCAGGCTGACCAGCAGAACGAACCCGACGCCAGACTTTCTGAGCGCCGGCGCCTCGATCGTCGAGCCGGCATCGGCGCGCATCATCGGTACCGCCAGGACCGGGGCGGCCAGAACCATCAGGATAAGCGCCGCCCGCGGCAGGAGCCGGAGGGTCTTGAGAGTGTTGGCGGCGATGCGGTTCATGATGTCTGCGCTTTTCTTTTCGAGGTCCGGGCTATTTGGTTTCAGTGGCGAAGGTTGGTCGGGCAGGCGAGATGGCAGAGCCTGGAGGCTTCGTCCCAGGAGCGGGGGGAACGGCCCGCTTCGGCGACGAGAATGGCGAAGAACATTCCAAACAGGCTCATCAGCAGGCAGACGATGGTGAAGCGGCGAGCAAGCATTGGGTCTGTGTCTCCTTCAACACGCATGAGAATGCCCTGACGCCGCTGAACCGGCTCTGATGCCGGCGTTCATCTGCGGTTCAAATTGATTGACGCGACGTTGGCTGGGTCGCCGCCGGCCCCGGACGGCGATCGGGTGCGACAGTCAGCGCATCGGTAAAACGAAAACGGGGCCCGCCGGGCCCCGTTTTGAGATCACTGGGAAATGGTCGATCAGAGCTTGTGCCAAGTCTGGCTCTTGCAGATCAGTCCGCCGAGCACGCAGCCGCTCATCTTGAGCGAGGCGCCCGATAATGTCGCCTTGCCCGAATAGGTCTTGTCGTTTGCCGGGTCGGTGATGTTGCCGGTATATTTGTTGTCGCCGGCCGCCTTGAGCGAGCCGATGGTCTTGCCGGCATATTTGCCGGACTTGAGCGTGATGGAAAATGAACCGCCGCCTGAAATGGCCGCCGTGTCGCCTGCCTGCGTTTTCCAGTTGCCCTCTATCGGATCGGCCCACGCCGCGCCGCTCAGGATCAAAGTGGCCGCCAGGGCCAGGCTCACTTTTCGAAACATGTCTTCCTCCCTCTGGATAGCCGGCCGGATGCTCCGCCTCGCCGGTCTGCCGCTTACGCAAACGTAAGCTAATCCAGCTTCCGTCAAAACAAAAGCGGTGCCGCTACGGAAGACTTTGGCATTTTGAAAGCGCCTAAATTCGCTCTGTCGGCGCGGAAATGAAAACGATCGGCTCGTCGCGTTTGTTTCCCGTGGTTAGCGGAGTGTTGATTGCGGCCGTGAAAATTTTCGTCAAATTTGGCGAAAACCAGCCGAATTGCTGGCCCCGTATCCTTAACGAATTTCTGTGTTTACCTCTTGTTTTAGCTTTGTTTTCCTCAAATTAAGCACGCCATTTAACGACGGATTCAAGCCTGCGCGGCATTCTCGAAAGCATCGAAAGAGCGGCCCGGACAAGACAAACGGAGGCAGCTCTCGGGAGCCAGACAGGGGACTAAAATGGCAGGTTTTGAAATGCTTGAAGCAGGCTTCGGCGCCATGGGGGCAACTGCCCAGGCCGACATTCTTTTCGAACTGGGCATGATGTATGCGACCGGCCGCGATTGCGAGACCGACGTCGTTGCCGCCCACAAATGGTTCAACATCGCCGCCATCAAGGGTTCGGTCCGCGCCGCCGAGCTGCGCTCGGAACTCTCGGCGGCCATGTCGAAGGTCGAGATCGCCAAGGCGCTGCGCGAAGCCCGCGAATGGATGACCATGCACTGAGTTCCGCCAGACGGGAACGCTCCGGCCAAGACCGCTGAAAAGACGGTCGGGCCAACAGGGATAGGCTGCGCAGACAGCCAGGCCACAGGCCAACAACAAAAAGGATGCGGCAGGCCGACAGGTCCAAGCCGCCCGACGAACCATGATCCCGAAAGTGGAATCGGGGCCTCGGCAAGATCATGGCCAACAGGAAGACAGGGTAGGTGGGTTGGGTTCACAGCGCGGGGGCGCCGGGGAAACGGCCTGACAGGCAAAAAAGCCACGACCAGCCGGAACAAGGCTGGCGTGGCTTTTTTGCTTGAATGAGGCCAGGCAGGCCCAATCGAGTGGCGCCAATGCGCCTAGACAGGTCCGATGAAGGATGAAATTGTCCCGCCTCTCTGGAAGAAGCGCGGCCGGAGCGGCCGCGCGTGAGTGGAGGAGTTCTATTGTCATGAAAAAAATGAGTATTTTGAGCGCGGCCATTTTCGGCCTGATGATGAGCGCGCCGGTCGCATTCGCCGACGACATCACCGTCTCGGTGGTCGGCCCGATGACCGGACAACTCGCGACCATCGGCGATCAGTTCAAGCAGGGCGCACAAGCCGCCGCCGATGCCATCAACGCCGCGGGCGGCGTCAACGGCTCGATGATCAAGCTCGACATCGAGGACGACCAGTGCGATCCAAAGCAGGCCGTGTCGGTCGCCAACCGCATCGTTGCCAACGGCGTCAAGTTCATCGACGGTCATGCCTGCTCGGGTTCGAGCATCCCGGCCTCGGCGGTCTACGCAGAAGCCGGTGCGCTGATGATGAGCCCGGCGTCCTCGAACCCGGTGCTGACCGACGCCGCGGCAAAGGCCGGCTGGCCGACGATCATGCGTCTCTATACGCGTGACGACGCGCAGGGGGCTTTCATCGGCCCTTGGATCGCCAAGAAGTATGCCGGAAAGAAAGTCGTCATCCTGCACGACAAGAGCGCCTACGGTCAGGGCGTGGCTGACGCTGTCAGGGCAACCATGAATACTGGTGGCCTCAAGGAAGTCTACTATGACGCCATCAACCCCGGCGAGAAGGACTATTCGGCGCTTGTCACCAAGCTGAAGGATCTCAAGGCCGATGTCGTTTATTTCGGCGGCTACCATCCTGAGGCCGGGCTGATCCTGCGTCAGTCGGCGGAGCAAAACCTAAAGTTCCAGCTGATCATGCCGGATTCGATCGCCTCGCCGGAGTTCTGGCAGGTTGCCGGCCCGGCCGGCGAGGGCACCATGTTCGTGTTCCCGTCGGATCCGCAGGCAAAGCCGGAAGCCAAGGCGGCCGTCGAGAAGATCAAGGCGGGCGGCTTCGTGCCGGAAGGCTTCACGCTGTTCTCCTACGCCGTGGTCCAGGCTTTCGCCGAAGGCATCAAGCGTGCCGGCGGCGACGATCCGGCCAAGGTTGCCGAAGCGTTGAAGAACGGCACGCCGATCAGCACCGTTGTCGGCGACGTCACCTTCGACGAGAAGGGCGACCTCAAGAATGCCAGCTACGACATCAACCAGTGGCACGACGGCAAGTACGCGCCGATCGCGCAGTAATCGCTTTGACAGCCCAGGAAATGGCCGGGTTCGCCCCGGCCATTTCTGTTTGCGGCCCGCGATGCGCTCCTGCTATCAACTGGTGGCTGAGTTCGACGCGCTCTGTTCCTCGACGAACCGCACCAGCACCGTCCCGTCAGTGACCTGCGCCCCTTCCCCGGCGATCTCGGCGATCACGCCATCATGCGGGGCGGCGATGGTGTGCTCCATCTTCATCGCCTCGAGGATCAGCAGAATTTGCCCCTTGATCACAGCGTCGCCTTTCACCACGCGCACAAGCTTGACGAGACCCGGCATCGGCGCGCGCAGGCTGCCGGAGGCGGCAGCTGCTTCATCGCTCCTGGCCAGGGGATCCGGCACGGTGAAAGCATATCCCGCAGCGCCTTCGAACACCGTGATGTGGGCGGGCCAGCGGGCGAGGCGGGGAACGGCGCGAAGATCATGCGAATTGGTGCTATCGTAAGGCGCATCGAGCGCCACCTGAAAGCGTCCGTCCGGCCGCATTGAAACCTTTGCCTGAATTTGCTCGTCGCCGAACTTCAGCCGCATGCGCCGCACCACGCCGTGGAAATGCGCATAGCCGGCAAGCGACGACCACGGGTCGTCCGACGACGGCAATGCTCCGGCACCCGAGGCCGCCAGGATGGCAGCCGAGATGATTTCGCCGGTCGGCGGCGCGACCGCCGTCAGCGCTTCCTGGTGTCGGCCGATCAGGCCGGTATCGACGTCGCCTGCTGCAAAATCCGGATCGGCCGCAAGAGCGGCAAGAAAAGCGGTGTTGACGGTGGAGCCGGCAATCTCGGTTTGCGCGAGCGCTGTGCGGAGCGCTTCCAGCGCCGCCTGTCTGTCCCCGGCATGGACGACCAGCTTCGCGATCATGGGGTCGTAATAGGGCGAAATCGCATCGCCAGCCCGCACGCCAGTCTCAATGCGCATCGCGGCTCCTTCTGGGGCAACGCCCGGGAATTTCAGGTGGTGCAGCGTGCCCGTCGCCGGCAGAAAGCCCTTGGCCGCGTCCTCGGCATAGATGCGCGCCTCGAAAGCATGGCCAGAAAGCGCGATCTCGCTTTGTGTCTTCGGCAGTTTTTCGCCGCTGGCGACCCGCAACTGCCACTCGACCAGATCGGTGCCGGTGACCATCTCGGTGACTGGATGCTCGACCTGCAGGCGGGTGTTCATTTCCATGAACCAGAAGCGGTCGGCCTTGAGGCCTTGCGAGGCGTCGACGATGAACTCGATGGTGCCGGCGCCGGAATAGTTGATTGCCTTGGCTGCCTTCACCGCCGCTTCCGTCATCGCCTTGCGCAAAGCCGGCGTCATGCCGGGGGCGGGGGCCTCCTCGATCACCTTCTGGTGGCGGCGTTGCGCCGAGCAGTCGCGTTCGTAGAAATGCACCGCGTCGCCGAAATTGTCGCCGAACACCTGCACTTCGATATGCCGTGGCTTGTCGACATATTTTTCGACCAGCACACGGTCGTCGCCGAAGGCGGCCTTGGCCTCGCGCCGGGCGCTGGACAGCGCCTCGGAAAAGTCATCGGGATGCTCGACGCGCCGCATGCCCTTGCCGCCGCCGCCGGCACGCGCCTTTATCAGCACGGGATAGCCGATCTCGCGGGCCTTTGAGGCCAGCAGCACGATTTCCTGCGCCTCGCCATGATAACCCGGAACGACCGGAACGCCGGCCTTCTCCATCAGCCGCTTGGCGGCGTCCTTCAGCCCCATGGCGCGGATCGAGGCCGCCGACGGGCCGATGAAAATGAGACCGGCAGTCACCACCTGGTCGACGAAATCGGGGTTTTCCGACAGGAATCCGTAACCGGGATGGATGGCCTGCGCGCCCGTTGCAAGAGCCGCCGCAACGATCCTGTCACCGCGCAGATAACTCTCGCCGACGGGCGAGGGGCCGATATGGACCGCCTCGTCGGCCATCTCGACATGCAGGGATCTCGCATCGGCATCCGAATAGACTGCGACGGTGTGCACGCCGAGCTTGCGCGCTGTGTGGATGACACGGCAAGCGATCTCGCCCCGATTGGCGATCAGGATTTTCGTGAACATGGAGCCTCCCGGATTTGCATCGGGCGGCGCCATTCCGGCAGGCGCCTGTTTATTTGGACGCGGCGATCTCGCAGACGCCGCCGTTTGTCACCTTGTAGTGGTCGCGCGTGGCCAGGCAGGATTTCATGGCCAGTTCCTCTGCCATCTCTTGCGACGGCGCGTTCAGTCGCGCGCCGCAGAGAATGTGGAGAGAAACCACCCTGGAGTACGGCGTGGTGGCATAGGCGGAATGGCCGGTGGCCGCGACATAGGCCTGGTAGGCCCTGGTGCATGGTGACTCCGGATCGCCATTCAAAGTCGGCGGGAAACGCTTGTCCCCCCCGCTTCCCGCCAGCGAGCCGGCCACGCTCGCGCCATGTGCCGCGGTTGGCAGTAATGCTGAAAGTATTAGAGTAGACACATTCCGTTAGTATTTCAGTTTCATTTGTACCCCATCCCTGTTTAAAAGTGCAAGATGAGAAATTACGAATATTATACAACGCGGCCAGATCTGCAGGGGAGGCTCTTGTTTTGGTGAACGCATGAGCGGCGTGGCTTATAAAGTTCATTCTTCACCCAATGTTGCAAGAATACGTCGGTATAATTCCGTCATGGCTTCGTCGAAGCAGCAGAAAACGACGGTTTCGGGAAGTGCGTTCTGCTTGATGAAGTCATTGACCTCAGTAGCGGCGACATTGGTCGCTTCGTCTTTCGGATAGTGGTACACACCGGTCGAAATGGCCGGGAATGCCACCGAGCGGCAGTCATTGGCGACTGCTAGTTCAAGCGAACGCCGGTAACAGGAGGCCAGCAATTCGGCTTCGCCCTTGCCGCCGCCCTGCCAGACGGGCCCGACAGTATGGATGATGTGTCGAGCCGGCAGTTTATAACCCTTGGTGATCTTGGCATCGCCGGTCTTGCAGCCATTGAGCATGCGACATTCGAATTCGAGCTCCGGCCCAGCGGCGCGGTGAATGGCTCCATCGACCCCGCCGCCACCGAGCAGCGAGGAGTTGGCAGCATTGACGATGGCATCGACCGCCAGCTTGGTGATGTCGCCGGTGTGAACGCTGATCCGGTCGCCCATAGCGCTCATCATCACATCCTGAACACGCCGAAGCGTGTCTCCTCGATCTCGGCGTTGAGCGCGGCCGACAGGCTGAGCGCCAGCACCTCGCGTGTCCTGGCCGGATCGATGATGCCGTCATCCCAGAGCCTTGCCGAGGAATAGAGCGGATGGCCTTCATGCTCGTATTTCATCAGGATCGGCTTCTTGAATTTCGCCTCCTCCTCGGCGCTCCATTCCCCGCCCTTGCGCTCGATGCCCTCGCGCTTGACCATGGCGAGTACGGCTGCCGCCTGCTCGCCGCCCATCACCGAGATGCGGGCGTTGGGCCACATCCACAGGAAGCGAGGTGAGTAGGCGCGGCCGCACATGCCGTAATTGCCGGCCCCGAACGAACCGCCGATAATGACGGTCACCTTGGGCACCCTGGCGGTCGCCACCGCCATCACCAGCTTGGCGCCGTCCTTGGCGATGCCGCCCGCCTCGTATTTCCTGCCGACCATGAAGCCGGTGATGTTCTGCAGGAAAACCAGCGGGATCTTGCGCTGGCAGCACAATTCGATGAAGTGCGCGCCCTTCAGCGCGCTCTCGGAAAACAGCACGCCATTGTTGGCGATGATGCCGACCGGCATGCCGTGGAGATGGGCAAAGCCGGTGATCAGCGTCGTGCCGTAGTTCTGCTTGAATTCATCGAATTCGGAGCCGTCGACAACGCGCGCGATCACTTCGCGCACGTCATAGGGCTGGCGCAGATCGGTCGGGACGATGCCGTAGAGTTCATCTGCCGGGTGAAGCGGCGGATGAGCTTTCTGTAAGCTCAGGCTTACAGCCTTGTTCCGATTCAGGTTCTTGATGATGCGCCGGCAGATGGCAAGCGCGTGTTCGTCGTCCAGCGCGTAGTGATCGGCGACACCGGACAGCTTGGTGTGAACATCCGCGCCACCCAATTCTTCGGCGCTGACGTCCTCGCCGGTGGCCGCCTTTACCAGCGGCGGTCCGCCGAGGAAGATGGTCGCCTGGTTGCGCACCATGATCGTCTCGTCCGACATCGCCGGCACATAGGCGCCGCCAGCCGTGCAGGAACCCATGACGCAGGCGATCTGCGGGATGCCGGCAGCCGACATGTTGGCCTGGTTGTAGAAGATGCGGCCGAAATGCTCGCGGTCGGGAAAGACCTCGTCCTGGTTTGGCAGATTGGCGCCGCCGCTGTCGACCAGATAGACGCAAGGCAGATTGTTCTGAAGCGCGATCTCCTGCGCGCGCAGATGCTTTTTCACCGTCAGCGGATAATAGGTGCCTCCCTTCACTGTGGCGTCGTTGACGACGACCATCACCTCGGTACCCTCGACGCGGCCGATGCCGGCGATCAGGCCGGCCGACGAGATCTCCTCGCCATACATGGACCACGCCGCGAACTGGCCGATCTCGAGGAAGGGCGAGCCGGTGTCCAGCAATTGCGCCAGGCGTTCGCGCGGCAGCAGCTTGCCACGGCCGACGTGGCGTTCGCGCGCCTCGTCCGAGCCGCCGCGCTCGACGGCCGCGGCCTTTTCAGCGATGTCGGCAACCAGCGCCCGCATGCGCTCGGCATTGGCGCGGAAGGTTTCGGAGGAGGGCGAAATCTGGGTCTGGAGGACAGCCACGCTACACCCCCTCCGCCATGATCTCGCGGCCGATCAGCCAGCGGCGGATTTCGCTGGTGCCGGCGCCGATCTCGTACAGCTTGGCGTCGCGCAAAAGCCGGCCGGTCGGATAGTCGTTGATATAGCCGTTTCCACCAAGCAGTTGAATGGCGTCGAGCGCCATCTGCGTCGCTCTCTCGGCGGCAAACAGCACGCAGCCGGCGGCATCCTTGCGGGTGGTCTGGCCGCGGTCGCAAGCGGCTGCGACGGCGTAGACGTAAGCGCGCGCGGCATTCAGCGCCGTATACATATCGGCAAGCTTGCCTTGTACCAGTTGGAATTCCCCAATCGGCTGGCCGAACTGCTTGCGTTCGTGAACATAGGAGATCGCCACGTCGAGGCACGCCGCCATCAAGCCGATCGGGCCGCCGGCAAGCACGGCGCGTTCATAGTCGAGGCCAGACATCAGCACCTCGACGCCGCGTCCTTCCTCGTGCAGCACATTGTCGAACGGCACCTCGACATCCGAGAAAACCAGTTCGCCGGTGTTGGATCCCCGCATGCCGAGCTTGTCGAGTTTCTGCGCCACCGAAAATCCCGGCATCGCCTTTTCGACGATGAAGGCGGTGATGCCGCGCGATTCCTTTTCCGGGTCGGTCTTGGCGTAGACAACCAGCGTTTCGGCGTCCGGGCCGTTGGTGATCCACATCTTGGTGCCGTTGAGCACATAGCCGTCATTGCGCTTTTCGGCGCGCAATTTGAGCGACACCACGTCGGAGCCGGCGCCGGGCTCCGACATGGCGAGCGCGCCGACGTGCTCGCCCGAACATAGCGGCGGCAGGTATTTTTCCTTCTGTGCCGGCGTTGCCCAGCGGTTGATCTGGTTGACGCAGAGATTGGAGTGGGCGCCATAGGAGAGGCCGACCGATGCCGAGGCCCGCGAGATTTCCTCGACCGCGATCACATGGGCTAGATAGCCCATGCCGCTGCCGCCGAAATCGGGATCGGCGGTTATGCCGAGCAGGCCGAGCGCGCCGAGTTCTCGCCACAGATGCGCCGGGAATTCGTTCTCCCGGTCGATGTCGGCGGCGATCGGCGCAATCCTGTCCTGCGCGAAACGCCGGACCAGATCGCGCAGGGCCTCGACGTCCTCGTCATGCCCGAAGCTGAGCGTGTTCGTGTACATGCCATTCCTCCTGCAGCATGACCCCCCGAAAATCGACTTCGTCTTTCGGCAAGGATCATGCGCGAAATTAAAGTGCTACAACATACTTTGCGCATCCGAAGGGACGCGCGGCGCTGTAGTATCGGTAGCCATCCTCGCGCCGAGTAGGCGCATTGTCATCGAAAGGTATGTCTCCGTGACCTCGGCGATGGACAATCGCTCGCCCGGCCGGAACCAAACGATGACGCCGGTCATCATCTGGATCAGCGCCATGGCCGTCAGGCCGGTGTCCTCGATGCTGAAAATACCAGCCTCGGCGCCATCGCGCAGGATCGAACGCAGTTCCTTTTCGTAGGCCGTGCGCAGGCGCAGGATCTGTGTCAGCCTGTCGGGCGACAGGCTGCGCAATTCCATGTTCGATACATGCGTGGCGTGGCGGCGCCCGATATGAAAGGCGATGTGGTTGTGCACATAGGCGGCAAGCTGCCGAGCCGGATCCGCGCCGGCCGGCCTGGAGTGCTCCCAAGCTTCGCGAAGCCCTTGCATATGGTCGCGCATCAGCGTGAACAGCAGGTCTTCCTTGGTCGGGAAATAGCGGTAGAGCGCGGCTGCCTGCACGCCGACCTCGGCGGCCAATTGGCGCATCGACATCGCTTCATAGCCATAGCGCGCAATCAGGTTGACCGCCGCCTCGCGGACTGCCGCTTCGGTTCGCTCGCCGTCTGATCCTGTGGTGCGTGCCATCATCGCCTCGTCGACGGCAGATAATAAAACGAACGTTCAATTAATTCAAGGGAGAAGAAATCCGTCTACGTCATGATCCTGAAATCTTCAGGCGTGGTCCAGGTCTCCAGCTCGTCCAGCTCGATCCCCGAGACAGCAGCGCCGGGCGGGCCTTGCCGAAGCCGTTCGATCATGGCCGCGACAGCCGCGTCGGCGCCGGTAAGCCATGCCGTAACCGAGCCGTCTCTTTCGTTGCGCACCCAGCCCAGCAGCTCGAGCCTTGTCGCTTCGCCTCGCGCCCAGATCCTGTAGCCGACGCCTTGGACCTTGCCATATATGCGCGCCTGCACTGCCCTTTTCCGGTCTTTCATGGCTCGCTCCCTTGCATAGAGTGTGGCGCAGCGCCGAACGAAGGCAACTGGCTTGAGGTCTATCCAATCGAGAACCTGGATTCTTTGCGGAAAATGGATGACTCGATCTAGTAAATGATTGACTAAGTCAATTTGATAGCGACCGTCTCTATGGCCTGGTAATTTCGCGGGAGGCACCTGGCATGCGCGATCGGAATGGCTTGGTCCGCGATATCCGCCACTTCAACCGGTTCTACACCGGCCTGATCGGGTTGCTCGACGAGACGTTGATGCACAGCGCCTATACCCTGACCGAGGCGCGGGTGCTGTTCGAGATCGGCCACCGCCCTCGCCATAGCGCCACCAATCCCGGCGGCAAGACAGGTTTTCTGGCGCGAGCGTTTCGGCTCGATGTCGAACCAGTGGCCTCCGCAGTCGCCCGGGACCTCCAGGTGGATCCTGCCTATGTCGCGAGAATTCTTCGCAGATTCTCTGCCGCCGGCCTGACTGAAATGTGCACCGGTCCCGCACCTTTGCGGCCGCGCGTCCTATCGCTCACCGCGCGCGGCCAGGCCGCGCTTGCCGCACTTCATGCGGCCACGGATTGTGATCTTGCCCGCCTGACCGCGGGGCTGAATGACAGGGAAGCCGCGGAGTTGTCTGATGTGCTGACGCGTGTCAGGCATCTGCTCGGCGCAGCGATGCCTCCCGAGCACCGCGAAGCGCCCTAGTTTCCGCGCGCCGCTGCCAATGCGCCGGGCAATTCCTCGGCGAAGATATCCAGTTCGTGGTCGAGACCGACACTGACGCGGATGCAGCGGTCGAGCCCTGGCGCCATCGGCTTGCGGATGAAGACGTCGCGCGACAACAATCCCTGCAGCACTTTCAGAGCGAAAGCACCGTCATGGCCGCTGTCGATGGTGACGAAATTGGTCGCCGAGGCGAGCGGCTTCAACCCATTCTGTTCGGCAATATCAGCGATGCGCCGCCGTCCGGCGGCCACCCGGGCCACCACCGTCTCGAGATAGACCTGATCGGCGAGCGCCTCGACGCCGGCGATCTGCGCCATGCGGCTGACGCCGTAGTGGTTGCGGATCTTCTCGAAATCGCTGATCACTTGCGTCTCGGCCAACGCATAGCCGCACCGTATGCCGGCAAGTCCGTAGGCCTTCGAAAAGGTTCGCATGCGGATGACGTTTGGCCGGGAGATGTTGATCGGCGGCAGGGCCGAGGCCGGCCCCAGTTCGCCATAGGCCTCGTCGAGCACCAGCATGGTGCTTTCCGGCAAGGCTTGTATGAAGCCGATGACCTCGTCGGCTTCCCACCAGCTGCCCATCGGATTGTCCGGGTTGGACAGATAGACCAGTGGCGCCTTCTCCCTGACGACCGCCGCGAGCAGACCGTCCAGGTTTTCGCGGTCGTTCTCGTAACGGACGGTCACCAGCCGGCCGCCGACACCGGCAATGTGGAAGTTGAAGGTCGGATAGGCGCCGAGCGAGGTGACCACCGCATCGCCAGGCGCCACATACATGCGCGCCACCAGGCTGAGCAGGCCGTCGATGCCTTCGCCGACAACGACGTTCTCGACCGCCACATTGTGATGAGCGGCCGCCGCGACTTTCAGGTCGTAATTGTCCGGGTCACAATACATCCACTGGTCGCGCGCGACACTCTCCATGCGGGCGATGACGCGCGGCGAGGGGCCAAAGCTGCTTTCATTGGCACCGATGCGGGCACGGAAAGCGCGCCCGCGCTCTCGTTCCTGCGCTTCGGGGCCGACAAACGGCACCGTCGACGGGAGTGCGGCGATGAGCGGCGAGAGGGCAGGGCGCGTTGGCATGTCGAAAGCTCGCTTGGAAGGAGCCTTCTTGCTAGCGTGACCGGATGGTTGGCGCAAGGTCGCCACGTCCGCACCCGCGACACTGGATTCCTTCGCCTCTTTTTGATAGCGAGACTCTATGAACAATCGTCTCCCGCCCGCCTGGTCCAAGGACGTCAAGCCTGGCCCCACGCCGAAGCCAAGATCGCCGCAAGCCAATCCGCAGACGGCAAATTCGCTCTCACGTACACAGGCCGACGAGGCGCTGCTGAAACAGGCATATGCCCTCCAGCAAGCCAAACGCCTCAACGAGGCTCAGGACCTGTGCCTTCAAGTTCTGTCGCGCACGCCAAACCACCCCCTCGCTCTTTAGATGTCATAACGGACGTAGCCGCCGATGCGCAGGCAGGTTTCGGTGCCGGGGATGTAGAAGTAGCCAGCGCCATAGACGTCGCAAATCTTGACGTATTCAGCGGGTTCCGGTTCGGCGACGACGACGGCGTCGGCGGCGCGCGCACCGGAAACTGCGATCAGGGCCGCAGCGGAGCCGAGAAAAAGGCTCTTGATGTTCATTTTCTGACCTCCAGTCAGAATCGAACGAATTGGCGGCTGGCAGAGGGATAGCCGGAACCGCCAGGACCAGCAGCGTCAAATTATCTAATTGTTATTGCTGGAAATCTTGGCATCGACAGAGCTGTGCGAAGCAGGATGGCGGAGAGGATGGGATTCGAACCCACGAGAAGCTTTTGACCTCTACTCCCTTAGCAGGGGAGCGCCTTCGACCACTCGGCCACCTCTCCGTTGAGCCGCTGGATAAAGAAAAGCGGCGGCACAATCAACAAGCCCGCGTCATTAATATGGAAAAATAAGAGCGTAGCGGATCACGGCTTTGCTCGACGCGGCGGATCTGCGGCAATTCCCTGGCTGGCGACTCGCGACCTCGCCACGATTCCGTCCTCCGATCGCCGGATTCGGCTGGAAACAAGCGGTTGCGGCGGCCCCGATGGTTAACGAGAGCTTTCTGAGTGAGGCCAAATCGCGTCATTTGTGCAACAATGCTGTGGGATAGCAGCCGAACTGTCCTTTCGCCGGTACGATCGTTGTTGAACGCCGCTGGCTCACGCTGGAATGTCGGTTTCGGTGGAGTGGGGCCCAACCAAGAAGTGCTTCGACAGTAAGTCACCGCCCATGAAATTTGCTGGTGTCCCAGCCGGGACGGTAAAACTTGACATTCGCATGTCTGACCTGGACGCGCCGGATTTTGCGCACGGCGGCGGTAGGGTGGCGTATTCTGGAGAGGCCCTGCCTTACGGCGCCTTTTCATACCGAGGACCCTGTCCCCCATCGCCGGATACTGCCAATTCACCGTCAAGGCACTAGACGTCAACGGTAAAACTGTCGGGACGGCGAAGGCAAGAAAGCGCTTTCCGTAGGGCACAGTATCAGAGCATGATGCCGAAAAGTGTGAGGCGGTTTCGGCCGACATCATGCTCTATCTCTTTGATTAGAGGAGGAATTGGATTTCAGGTCGAGTTGACCTGAAATCTGGAGGCTCCAACGGAGCGCTGGTCTTATCGAAACGCTAAGCAGACTTTCGTGGGGTGCCCCGCGAAAGTCTGCTTAGATTCTCGTGTTATTCGCAGGTTGTGATCGCAAAACCGTGGGACACTTTTGCAGAACCTGCTTAGCCTTGACTAGCTGATCAATGGCCGTTCTCAGCCCGATCGAGGAAGGAAGCAATCTCTTCCGGCAAAATGCCGGTTTCCAGGAAGGGCGCGTGTCCCTGGCCGTCGGCCGTGATCGCCTCCATGCCGGGATGGCGCTTTTTCATCTCTTCAAGCGTGGCGTCGGAGAGAAGCTTTGAATTGCCGCCTCGTATGGCAAGCAACGGCACGGTGACCAGCGCGTCGAACCGAGGCCACAGATCCGGCAGCGGCTTGGTGACGTCGACGCCGGCCAGCGTGTCGATCAGGGCCGGGTCGAAATCCGGCAACAGCCCCTGATCCGTCTCACGGTAGAGCGCCCCAACCATCCGCGTCCAGTCGCCCTCGGTTAGCGCTGGAAAATCCTGGCCGTGAACGCTGCGCTGGGCAGCCATCGCCTCGGCGAGGGTTTTCGGCTTCGGTGCGCGTTCGAGATAGGACTGGATGTGAGCGAGACCCGCGGGTTCGATCACTGGCCCGATGTCGTTGAGCACGATGGCTTTCAGCGCCGCCGGCTGCATCGCGCCAAGCACATGGATGATCAGCCCGCCGCGCGAGGTGCCGATGAAGGCCGCCTGTTCGATGCCGAGCGCCGCCAGCCCGGCAAGGACGTCGCCGGCTTCGATGCCGACATTATAGTGGCTGACATCGGGATCGTAGGCCGACTGCCCGCGTCCGCGGTAGTCGAAAGCGACGACCTTACGCGCAAGGGCGGATCGCGTCGAGAGATGGAGCGCAAGCTCGTGAAAATCCCGCGCGTTACGTGTCAAGCCAGGCAGACAGACGACCGGCCAATGTGCGGAATTCGCTTCGCCATAGACGCGCGCGTGAAGTCTCAGCCCATCTGGCGCCGCATAGAAGAAGTCGGAGAAATCTGGATTGCTCGACATGGGACGGGCTCTTTAGCCGAAGGATCGTCCACGACTGCTACAGACGGAGCGCCGGAGGGTCAAACGGGAAAGGCTCCTCCTTCTCCTCGCAAGGCGAGGGCAAGAGCCTCAGCCGCGCCCGTTCACGAGATCGCCGACGATGTCGTACTTGCCGGAAATACGCATCTTGTAGACCTCGTAATTCTCCATCACGCGCTGCACGTAACTTCTTGTTTCCGTGTAGGGAATCCGCTCGATCCAGTCCACCACCGCATCGATGTCCTTGCCGCGCGGGTCACCGTATTTCGCCACCCACTGGCTGGCTCGGGTCGGGCCGGCATTGTAGCCCGCGAAGGTCAATACGTACGAGCCATTGAAGCGATCGAGCTGTTCGCCGAGGAACGCCGACCCAAGCGTTGCATTGTAGCCGGCGTCGGTAGTCAGCCTGGTCTGCGAAAACTGTAATCCGGCCTTCTTCGCCAATTGCTTGGCGGTTCCCGGCATCAGCTGCAGCAGTCCGCGTGCGCCGGCACTGGATACGGCGCCGATATTGAATTCGCTTTCCTGGCGGGCGATCGCATAGGCCAGCGCCTTGCCCGAACCGGAAATATTGGCCGAATCGGGGATGACGCCGAGCGGATGCGACAGCGCGCCGACATCGATGCCGCGCGCCCCGGCGATCTTGCCGATTTTCAGCGCCATGAAATGGTTGTCCTGCTTTTCGGCAAGGACAGCGAGCAGCGCCAGTTCACCCGGGCTGGTCAACTGCCCGGCAAGGTCGCGATAGAGCGTTTCGGCATAACGGTCGTAGCCTGCCTCCTGCAGGCGCTTGATGGCCGAGACGGCCTCGCGGCCGGCAAAGTTCTGCCGGTCGGCGGCACTTGGCTGGGGATAGACGATGTTGAGCGCCTGCCGGCCGACGCGTTCGGCGGCTAGCTGGCCGTAAAACGTCGTGCCGTAGGTCGCCGCACGCCCAAGATAGTCCTTGGCATTGCCGGGGCCACCGACTTCCGCCGCGCGGCCGAGCCAGTAATAGGCGCGCGACAGGGTCATCGGCCCTTGGGCAAGGTCGGCGATACGCGCGAAATGCGTCGCCGCGAGCTTGGGATCGTTCAGGCCGCGCAACGCATACCAGCCGGCATGGAATTCGGCTTCCGCCGCATTGGCCGCGCTTTCGGCGGCATGCGTGGCGACTATTTTGTAGGCGGTCTTCATGTCGCCCTGGTCGACCAGTTCGCGCGACAGCACCCGGCGTTCGACCCACCAGGCATCCGGATCGACCAGGGATTCCCGGTCTGCCGGCGCTTTCATGACAATTGCCGCGGCGCCCGCAAAATCCTTCTGCTTGCGCAGATATTCGGCCTGCGCGAAGAAATAGCCGGCCGAGCGTTGCGCCACCGGCACAGTCTTCAATAGTTTGGCAGCATTCTTGTCGCCCTTGTCGGCCGCCGCCCAGGCGTCGGCAAGCTGCTGGGCGCCGGCGAGGCCGGCGACACGCAAGGCGGAATTCACCCGGTCGGCATAGAACATGCGCTCCATGCGAAAACGGTGATCGGCGGCGGGAACAAGGCTGCCGAACTCCTTGATCAGAGCCGTCTCGTCCTTGGCTTCCAGGATCGCGGTGCGCCAGAACGGCGACAGCACCGATCGCGCCGCCTTGGCGTTGCCCGACGACACATAGGCGCGCGCGAGAACCATCACGCCTTCGACTGTCTGCGGCTGGCTGCCGTCGAATGCCTTGACGACGACATCCGCCGCCGGGTTCTCGCGATAGAGTGCGCGCTCGCTGTTCTTGCGCAATGCAACGGTGCCCGGCCAGTTGGGCAGCATCTTCGCGGCCGTGGCGATGTCGCCGCTCGGAACCTTGTCGCCCCCGTAGAGCGCGATCGCCCAGGCCAATATGTGCTGGTCGAGCGATTGTGCGGGTAGCGCATCGCGCACACCGCGCGCGCCGGGAATATCGCCAGCCGCCAGCGCATCCAGTCCGCTTTTCAGGAGCGTGACGGCGGGTGAAGGGTCCTGTTGCGCCTTGTCCTGTACACCAGGCATCGGGATGGCCGAGGTGACCCGCACATCGACGCTGCCGCTGATCGCCACGCCGGGCATCAGCGCGGCGATGGCGCCAAGAAGCGCGAACAGGTGGGGCCGACTGGGCGGCATGATTTCGTGTCTTTCCTTAATCCAGCATTTTACCTGCGGGCAAAGAAGCCTTGAAGCCTAAGCTTAGGTCGTGAAGGGCTCGTAAACAAAGGGTTGTCGAGGCCGTTCGAATTACGCCTGCTGGCACCATGGCAATGCTTGCCGCGCAACAATGTCGAGACTATGGTGCGCCGCTTCGCTTTCGGTTAGAAGGCGCGCACGACAAAACACCGATGCATGTCGCCCAAAAGTGGATACCGGTTTTGGGGCAGCGACATGCATAACCGACAAAGTGCATGTCGCCCAAAAGTGGATACCGGTTTTGGGACCACGACATGCGTGAACCAAGAAGTCCCAAGGAGTTGGACGACATGCTGAGAGGCTCGCTTACTGCGCTCGTGACACCGTTCGAAAAGAGCGAGCGTTTCGACGAGAAAGCCTTTCGCGCGTTCGTCGAATGGCAGCTTGGCGAAGGCACCGCGGGCCTTGTCCCGGTAGGCACCACCGGCGAATCCCCGACGCTGTCGCATGACGAGCACCGCCATGTCGTCAAGGTCTGCATCGAGGTGGCCAAGGGCAGGGCGCCTGTCGTCGCCGGCGCTGGCTCCAATAACACCTTGGAAGCGGTAGGTTTGGTGCAATATGCCGAAAAGGCCGGTGCCGATGCAGCCCTGGTCGTCACGCCCTATTACAACAGGCCGACGCAGCGCGGCCTGTACGAGCATTTCGCCGCCGTCGCCAGGGCGACCAGCCTGCCGATCATCATCTACAACATCCCGCCTCGCTCGGTGATCGACATGACGCCGGAAACGATGGGCCGGCTGGCGCACGACTTCAAGAACATCGTCGGCGTCAAGGATGCGACCGGCAAGGTCGAGCGCGTGTCCGAGCAGCGCATGACCTGCGGCAAGGATTTCATCCAGCTTTCCGGTGAGGATGCCTCAGCACTCGGCTTCAACGCGCATGGCGGCGTCGGCTGTATTTCGGTGACCTCGAACGTTGCGCCGCGGCTGTGCGCCGAGTTTCAGGAAGCGACGCTCTCAGGCGACAGCGCCAAGGCGCTGGAACTGCAGGACCGCTTGCTGCCGCTGCACAAGGCGATCTTCATCGAGCCCGGCGTGTCCGGTGCCAAATACGCGTTGTCGAAGCTGGGCAAGGTCGAGAACGTCGTGCGTTCGCCGCTGGTCATCATCGAGCAGTCGACGGCCGAAAAGATCGATGCGGCCATGAAGCACGCCGGCTTGATTAATTAACGAGTCCGTTTGGAAACTCTACTCCTGCGGCCATCTGAAGGCGCCACCTGCGCTTCCGGTGCTCGCGTACTATATGTACGCTCCGCTCCGGTTCCGCGCGTGGCCCCGAAAGCACCTCGCTTTCGGAAAGGACCATGCGCAAAGTCGGATTTCTAGAGCGTCCTTTGCGCGTTAAAAAACGCGCGGCGCTCTAGTAGCACCATCATCTGACTCGCAGGAGCGAGTTTCGAAACGGATTCTAGACGTTATGAACCAAGTCAGAAAAGCCGATCCCAACAACAAGACCGTTGCGGAAAACCGCAAGGCGCGGTTTTCCTATGAAGTGCTCGACACGATCGAGACAGGCCTGGTGCTGACCGGAACCGAGGTCAAGTCGCTGCGCCAGGGCCAGGCCAACATCCAGGACAGCTATGCCTCGGTCGAAGGCGGCGAGATCTGGCTGATCAATTCCTATCTGCCGGAATACCTGCAGGCCAATCGCTTCAACCACGAGCCGCGCCGGCGCCGCAAACTGCTGCTCAACAAGCGCGAGATGGCAAAACTATCGCAGAGCGTCGACCGCGAAGGGATGACGCTGGTGCCGCTGAAAATCTATTTCAACGACCAAGGGCGCGCCAAGCTGCTGCTTGCAGTTGGCCGCGGCAAGAAACTGCATGACAAGCGCGAGACCGAGAAGCAACGCGACTGGTCGCGCGAAAAGGGCCGGCTGCTCAAGGAACGTGGGTGATCAGGTGACAGTCTGAAAAAAGCCAACGATCGGGCTTCAAGGTCGAACATCGGCAAGTCCTACAGGGGATGGTCTTGAAGAAGCGGATTGTTCTCGGGGGCTTGGCCAGTCTTGCCCTGGCATGCGTCGTTGTGGTGGGCGCCGTGGTCTATTTCCACACCTACTCCCCCAACCGAGGCAAATATCCGGTCCGGGGCATCGACGTCTCCCATCATCAGGGCAAGATCGACTGGCGGCGTGTTGCCGCCGATGATGTGGCTTTCGCCGTCATCAAGGCGACTGAAGGCGGCGACCATGTCGATAATGCCTTCGCCGGCAATCTGCGCGAGGCCCGCGCCGCCGGGCTCGCCGTCGGCGCCTATCATTTCTTCACCTTCTGCCGGCCGGGCGCCGATCAGGCCAGGAACTTTATCTCGGTGGTGCCGCACGATCAGCCATTGCTGCCGCCGGTCGTCGACATCGAGTTCGGGGGCAACTGTCCGCAGCGCCTGTCACCCGAGCAACTGAATACCGAACTGAAGGATTTCCTTGGACCCGTCGAGGCTGCCTTCGGCAAGCCGGCGATCATCTATCTGACGGATGAAGACGAGGCTGCCTATGCCGGGCAAATCGCCGCTCGCCCACTCTGGCTACGCTCGCTGCTCATGGAACCGGACCGCCGTGACTGGATGTACTGGCAGTACCACAACAGCGGGCGCGTGGACGGCATAGAGGGGGACGTCGACCTGAACGTTTTGCAGGGTGGGCCGGAGAAGCTGGCGGCGCTGCTTGCCTCCGCACCTACGGACAGACCCGATCCGATGCCGGCTGGTTCTTCAGAAGCCTGCCATGCCGGCTGAAACCATTCACGTTCCAGCTGATGTCGAGACAGCCAGCTTTTCCCTGGTGCCGCGTCGGCCCATCGCCGAATAACCCATCCCGGCGGCCATGATGGCGATGGCCACGCATTGGATAGCCAGCGGGGTCTCGCCAAGCACGACCATGCCGACCAGCACGGTGGCGACCGGCACACCCGGCAGGAACAGCGATGCAGCCTGCGAGCCCAATCGGTCGACAACGTAAGTGTAGAGGAACATCGCGGCAGCGCCCGCGAGAAGACCTTGAATGACGATCTGGCTGGCGATTTCGGCGCCTGCGGCGGCATGGAGGCCGCTTGGCGCAAAGACATAGAGAAGTGGCAGTGGCAGGCAGGACAAAAGCACGACGCTCGCGGTCGCCGTGACCGGGTCGACACGCCATCGCTGCACAAGAATGGGATATGTGGAAAACATCGCGCCCGATCCGATAAACAGCAGGTCGCCGAACAGGACATCACTGGCGCCGGTGCGCGCCGGCGCTATGAACAGCAACAAGCCGGTGATGATCGTGGCGACGCCAATGATCCGCCGACGCGACGCGCTTTCCCTGAACAGCGACAATAGGAACGAGAAGAACACGATCGAGGCCGGGCAGAGCGCCGCGGCATGGGCGGCGGGCGCGTGGGTCAGGCCCCAGTTGATGATCAGTGGATAGGGCAATCCGGCCAGTGCCGCCAACGTCAGTCCACGCCGCCAGCCCAGCGCCTTCATGGTGGCCAGGCCGCGCCTCCAGACGATCGGCAGGAACACCGCGCCGGCACCGGCAAAGCGCAGGCTGGCCATGTCGGTGGCCGTCAGATGCTCCCTGAGGCTGAAGCGGGCGGCGACGAACTGCGCTGCATAGATGGCGATCATGACAAGGCCGGCGATCACCGCCAGTCTTGTGTCTCCGGTGTCTCGTCCGTCCGCCATGTCGGTTCCGCCGGATGTTCATGTCGCCAGGAGGAGACAGTTGCGATGAGCGCAGCCTATTGTCGAAATGGCCGCGACAAAATACGCTGTTTTTTACAATTTGAAGTGTAATTCACGCAAATAGGATGGCTTGAACGTGAATCCTGAACCAGTCGACCTGGACGCCGTCGACCGCAGTCTTCTGCGACTGCTGCAGGAAGATGGACGCCGCACCACGCTCGACCTGGCAGCGCGCGTCGGCCTGTCGCCGACCGGCGCCAGCCAGCGCGTGAAACGCCTGTTTCGCGATGGCTTCATCACCGCCGTCAGGGCGGTGCTCAATCCGGCAAAGATTGGCCGCGGCATGCTTGTCTTCATCGAGGTACGGCTCGATCACGCGGCCCCGCATATCTTTGACCGCTTCGCCGAGGCGGTCGCAAAGGCGCCCGAGGTCCTGGAATGCCACATGGTCGTCGGCGGCTTCGACTATCTCGTGAAGGCCCGCATTGCCGAGATGGCCGACTATCAGGACTTTCTCAAACGCGTCATCCTGCCACTGCCGGGGGTGAAGGAGACACATACCTATGCCTCGATCGGCGACGTGAAGCCGGATGCCTTGCTGCCGGTGTGAGCAGGCACCGGAGACCGCACGGTATCCGAGAGCTCAGTTCTTCAGGAATGCCGCGATCTCGCCAAACACCCTGACGAACATGTCTTCGGTCAACACACCGGTATTGGTGTTGTAGCGTGAGCAATGATAGCTCGAAAACAGCATGATGCCGCCGGCTTCCAACTGGCCGCCATGTTTGAACGGATAGGTGGCGACGCGCCCGCCCAGTGCCCGCACGGTCGACTGGTGCGCGATCGATCCCAGCGCCAGCACGGCGCGCAGGTTGGGAAAGCGAGCGATCGTCGGCACCAAGAATGTCCGGCAGGTGGCGATCTCGGCACCGACCGGCTTGTTCTCCGGCGGCACGCAGCGCACCGCGTTGGTGATCGCCGTGCCGACGAGTTCCAGCCCGTCATCGGGCCGCGCCTTGAACTCGCCGCGTGCGAAATTGTGGGCAATCAGTGTCGAATAGAGCAGGTCGCCGGCATAGTCGCCAGTGAAGGGGCGCCCGGTGCGGTTGGCGCCGCGCAGGCCAGGCGCCAGACCGACGATCAGAAGCTGGACGGTATCTTCGCCGCCCAGCGGCAGGAAGGTCGGCACCGGCGCGTTGAACCAGGACGGCTCGCGCTGCCGCCATTCGGCGATGAAATCATGCAACCGCGGGCAGAGTGGGCAGTCGCGGCTGGGTTCGGCAGCGGGGAGGGCGGTCAAGTCGACCGGCCTCAGTAGTCGTCCTCATCGACTTCAGCCGGTTCGGGCCGCCTTACGGGCCGCTCCGAGGGATCGCGGCCGACTTCGTTCTTCAGCGTCGCCAGGTCGATGAAATGGTCCGCCTGGCGGCGCAGGTCATCTGAGATCATCGGCGGCTGCGAGGCCATGGTCGAGACGATCGACACCTTGCGGCCACGCCGTTGCAGCGCCTCGACCAGCGTGCGGAAATCGCCGTCTCCGGAGAATATGACATAGTGGTCGACAACGTCGGCGAGTTCCAGCGCATCGACGGTGAGCTCGATGTCCATATTGCCCTTGATCTTGCGGCGGCCGGTCGAGTCGGTGAATTCCTTGGCCGGCTTGGTCACCACCTTGAAGCCGTTATAGTCGAGCCAGTCGATCAGCGGCCGGATCGAGGAGTATTCCTGGTCCTCGACCAGCGCGGTGTAATAATAGGCGCGCAGCAGGTAACCGCGCTTGTGGAAGCTCGCCAAAAGCTTGCGATAGTCGATGTCGAACCCGAGCGCGCGTGAGGTGGCGTAGAGATTGGCGCCGTCGATGAACAGGGCGATTTTTTCACGGGGATCGAACATGGAAATAGTCCTTTTCGAAATAACGGCCGTCTAACGAAATGCGGTAGCGACTAGCGGTCAGGCCCATAATAAACCGGCCGACCTTGGACCAACCGAGATAACGCCAGTTTGGTGGCAATCCAAGGGCGCGTGGCGCACTGCAAGCAATTGTGATCGCGGCGCCGAACCGTGGACGCGGGCTGCCCTGTGGGCACGCATTGCCATGATGCTTGTATTTTGGCGCTGTTCGGGTTATGGACCGCGCCTGTTTTCCATTACATCCAGGCATGAAAGGGGCAATCCATGGCCCGCGTAACCGTTGAAGATTGCATCGACAAGGTCGACAACCGCTTCGAGCTGGTGCTTCTAGCCGGCCACCGCGCTCGTCAGATCAGCCAGGGCGCACAGATCACCGTGCCGCGCGACAACGACAAGAACCCGGTCATCGCGCTGCGCGAGATTGCCGACGAGACGCTGTCGCCCGACGATCTCAAGGAAGATCTGATCCATTCGCTGCAGAAGCATGTCGAGGTCGACGAGCCCGAAGCCGATGGTGAAGTGATCGCCGACCAGACTGGCGGTGCCGTTGCCGCCGCCGACGCGGACGATACCGAGGATAACGTCACCTTCGATCGCATGACCGAGGAAGACCTGCTGGCCGGCATCGAAGGTCTGGTTCCCCCGGAAAAGAGCGACGACTACTAAGAGCTTTTGATAATTCTACCCAGCCGGTTGCCTAGCGCCGTTTTCTGTGCTTCCGGTGCTCACGGACCCAAATGTCCGCTCCGCTCCGGTTCTCGAAAACTACGCTATCCGACTCGGCTGAGCGAATTCTGAAAAGCCCCTTGGAATTGGCTGGAACAATCTTCCGGCACTTCCGTCCCGGCGGTTTCGTGGCTATCTATGACATGCGCCGTACAGCAGTGCGGCGCATGATTCATTTCATCGCCGAGAGATTTAGCCCATGATGCGTCAGTATGAGCTTGTCGAGCGCGTCCAGCGCTACAAGCCTGACGTCAACGAGGCGTTGCTCAACAAGGCCTATGTCTACGCCATGCAGAAGCATGGCCACCAGAAGCGCGCTTCCGGCGACCCCTATTTCTCGCATCCGCTCGAAGTCGCAGCCATCCTCACCGAAATGCATATGGATGAGGCCACGATCGCCGTCGCCCTGCTGCACGACACCATCGAGGACACCACGGCGACCAGGGCCGAGATCGATGAGCTGTTCGGTCCAGAAATGGGCAAGCTGGTCGAAGGGCTGACCAAGCTGAAGAAGCTCGACCTCGTGTCGAAGAAGGCGGAGCAGGCGGAAAACCTGCGCAAGCTTCTGCTGGCGATCTCGGAAGATGTCCGCGTGCTCCTCGTCAAGCTCGCCGACCGCCTGCACAACATGCGCACCCTCGACCATATGCCGGAGGCCAAGCGCCTGCGCATCGCCGAGGAAACGATGGACATCTATGCGCCCTTGGCCGGGCGCATGGGCATGCAAGGCATGCGCGAGGAGCTGGAGGAGATAGCCTTCCGCTTCATTAATCCGGAAGCCTATCGCGCCGTTACCGCCCGGCTCGCCGAAATCTTCGAGCGCAACAAGGATGTGCTGTCCGAGATCGAGAAGGCTCTTTCGGGCCTGTTCGAGAAACACGCCATCAAGGCCGGCGTCAAAAGCCGGCAGAAGAAGCCGTGGTCGGTGTTCCGCAAGATGGAGGCCAAGGCGCTGTCCTTCGAGCAATTGTCCGACATTTTCGGCTTCCGCGTCGTGGTCGACTCTGTCGAAGACTGCTATCGCGCGCTGGGAGCCATCCACACCACCTGGTCGATGGTGCCCGGCCGTTTCAAGGATTACATCTCGACGCCGAAACAGAACGACTACCGTTCGATCCACACCACCATCGTCGGTCCTTCGCGCCAGCGCGTCGAGCTGCAGATCCGCACCCGCGAGATGAACAAGATCGCCGAATATGGTGTCGCCGCCCATTCGATCTACAAGGACACTGGCGGCAAGACGAACGGCGCCGTGCACGCGATCTCGAAGGAGACCAATGCCTATGCCTGGCTGCGGCGCACCATCGAGCAGCTGGCAGAGGGCGACAACCCGGAAGATTTCCTCGAGAACACCAAGCTGGAGCTGTTCCAGGACCAGGTGTTCTGCTTCACGCCGAAGGGCATGCTGATTGCCTTGCCGCGCGGCGCCACGCCGATCGATTTCGCCTATGCCGTCCACACCGATGTCGGCGATACCTGTGTCGGCGCCAAGGTCAATGGCCGCATCATGCCGCTGATGACGGAATTGAAGAATGGCGACGAGGTCGAGATCATCCGCTCCAAGGCGCAGGTGCCGCCGGCCGCGTGGGAATCGGTCGTCGTCACCGGCAAGGCGCGCGCCGCCATCCGCCGCGCTACCAAGAATGCGATCCGCAAGCAGTATTCCGGCCTTGGCGCGCGTATCCTGGAGCGTGCCTTCGAACGAGCCGGCAAGACCTTCACCAAGGAAAGCCTGAAGCCCGTCCTGCACCGGTTGGCGCGCAAGGACATCGAGGATGTGCTGGCATCCGTCGGTCGCGGCGAACTGGCTTCCACCGATGTCATGAAGGCGGTCTTCCCTGACTACAAGGACGAGCGCGTCACCCCCGCGGCTCCCAAACAGCGCGAGGAGGGCTGGTCGAAGATCCGCAACGCCGCCGGCATGCTGTTCCAGATTCCGGGCCGGGCCGCGCGCAAGGACAAGGACCAGCCAGGCGCCGGCGCGGTGCCGATCCGTGGTGTGCGCGGCGACCTGCCGGTGCGCTTCGCGCCGGAAGGCGCGGTCCCTGGCGACCGCATCGTCGGTATCGTCCAGCCGGGCACCGGCATCACCATTTATCCGATCCAGTCGCCGGCGCTGCAGGCTTTCGACGACCAGCCGGAGCGCTGGATCGACGTACGTTGGGACATCGACGAACGCACCAAGGAACGGTTTCCCGCGCGCGTCTCGGTCACCGCCATCAACGCGCCGGGCTCGCTTGCCGACATCGCCCAAGTCGTTGCCTCCAACGACGCCAACATCCATACGCTGTCGATGGTGCGCACCGCGCCCGATTTCACCGAAATGCTGATCGATCTCGAAGTCTGGGACCTGAAGCATCTCAACCGGCTGCTGTCGCAGCTCAAGGACAATTCGAGCGTCAGCGATGCGCGGCGCGTCAACGGCTAGCGATAGCCGACCATGGGGGACGAGATGAATACCGACGAAGTGTTGGGCATATTCCGTGAGGCTGGCGCTGTTCTGGAGGGTCATTTCATCCTGACGTCGGGCCTGCGCAGTCCAGTCTTCCTGCAGAAGGCACGGGTGTTCATGCATGCCGACAAGACCGAGCGGCTGTGCAAGGCGCTGGCCGAGAAGATCCGCGCCGCGATCCCAGGCAAGATCGACTATATCGTCGGGCCGGCGATCGGCGGGCTGATCCCGGCTTACGAAACTTCGCGCCACCTTGGCGTGCCGGCGATCTGGGTGGAGCGGGAAGGGGGCGAGTTCCGCCTGCGGCGCTTCGAGATTGACCGGGGCGCGCGCGTCGTCATCGTCGAGGACATCGTCACCACCGGATTGTCGATCCGCGAAACCATCGATTGCCTGCGCGCCCTTGGTGCAGAGGTGGTCGCGGCCGCCTGCATCATCGACCGATCGGCCGGCAAGACCCATGTCGGCGTGCCGCTGATCGCGCTTGCCGAATATGAGGTCCCAGCCTATCCGCCGGACAGATTGCCGCCGGAGCTTGCCGCCATCCCGGCCGTCAAGCCCGGCAGCCGCAACATCTGAGGAGGTCGCATTGATCGTCGGTATCGATCATTTCGTGCTGACGGTGGCGTCGCTCGACGCGACCTGCGCCTTTTATCAGCGCGTGCTGGGCTTCGAACGCATCGACACGCCGGGCCGGCCTACGGCACTTGCCTTCGGCAACCAGAAGATCAATGTCCACGAGACCAGCCGCACCTTCGAGCCGAAGGCGAAGTCGCCGACGCCCGGATCCGGTGACTTCTGCCTGATCACCGACCGGCCGCTCGATGAATTCCTTGCCGGCCTCGAAGCCAATCACGTAACGGTGGAACTCGGGCCGGTCGAACGCATCGGCGCGCAGGGGCCAATGATGTCGGTCTACTTCCGCGATCCGGATGGCAACCTTGTCGAAGTCAGCCAGTACCTGCGGTAGCATAGCGATCATTGGCTGCGACAATTAGCCGAAACCACTTCTCAAATTCGCCGCGATTGTCCGATGTTGGAGAAGACGGACTTACCCGAATTTGGCGGTGCGGCCGCTGCGCGGACGGCCTCCAGTTGTTGTCGGGGTTGCGGATGGCTATATCAAAGTCGCGATTGCCTTCTGGCGACCGTAAAGCGCAAGATGTGGTGGTCGAAGCCCGGCTGGAAACAGCGGGCCTGTAAGCTGTGAATTGTCGGGAATAGGAAGAGAGTGCTTTTTCGTCGTCGCAAACCTGATGGTCTTTTCGAGCGGGTGCGCACCTATCTGTGGCCGCGCCGTTCGTTTTCGCGCTCGCTTCAATATTTCTCCAAGCGCATCCTGCGGCTGAAGGCCACCCCGCATGCGGTGGCGGCTGGCGTTGCGGCAGGTGTCTTTGCTTCGTTCTTCCCCGTCGGTTTCCACTTCATCATCGCCGCGGTTCTGTGTTGGGTGATCGCCGGCAATCTGGTGGCAGCGGCTCTCGGAGCCGTGTTTTTCGGCAATCCGCTGACCTTTCCGCTCTTGTGGGGCGCGTCCTGGGAAACCGGCAAGCTCATCTTGCACGATCGCCTGCCTACGCATGGCCCGCCGGCGCATCTGGGCGAGATGATGCACAAGCTTTCCTTCGCCAAACTATGGCATCCCGTGCTGGAGCCCATGCTGATCGGGGCGGTGCCGCTCGGGCTCGTGTTCGGCCTGGTATTCTACGGCATCACGCGCTGGGGCATGAATGTCTTCCGCGAACAGAGGCGCAAGCGGCTGGCAGAGCGCGCGAGACGCCGTGAGCATCCGCCTCATCCCGGCGGAAGCATCGGTTCCGCCACCCAATGATCATCGGCATCGGCAGCGACCTGATCGACATCACACGCATCGAGAAATCGCTTGAGCGTCATGGCCAGCGCTTCATCCAGAGGATCTACACCGAGGTGGAGCAGGCGCGTTCGGAGAACCGGCGCGCCCGCGCGGCTTCCTACGCCAAGCGCTTTGCCGCCAAGGAGGCTTGCGCCAAGGCACTGGGCACCGGTCTGGCGCAAGGGGTCTTCTGGCGTGACATGGGTGTCGTCAACCTGCCCAGCGGTGCGCCGACGATGGCGCTGACCGGCGGAGCGCTGGCGCGGCTGGAGAAGATCCTGCCGCAAGGTCATCGGGCAGCGATCCACCTCACCATCACGGATGATTTCCCGCTCGCTCAAGCCTTTGTGATCATAGAAGCGCTACCGGTCGAAGAAGCGCCACATTGATTGCATCTGACGACCGGCATTGACGTTGCCCAGCGCGCGCCGAGACTCTATACCATCCAACGCACAATCGAGGACGACATGAGCGTGGCTGAAAAATCCCAGAAGAAATCCGGCGGGCTTGGCGAAACCGTCAGCGTCATCGTCCAGGCGCTTTTGCTCGCCCTGGTCATTCGCACGCTGCTGTTCCAGCCGTTCTCAATCCCGTCGGGCTCCATGCGGCCGACGCTTCTGGAAGGCGACTATCTGTTCGTCACCAAATGGTCCTACGGCTATTCACGCTATTCGCTGCCTTTTGGACCGGACATTTTCTCGGGCCGCATCTGGGGCTCCGAGCCCAAGCGTGGCGACGTGGTGGTATTCAAGTTCCCGCCGGATCCGTCCGTCGACTATATTAAGCGCGTCATTGGCCTGCCCGGCGACAAGATCCAGATGAAGGATGGCCAAGTCTTCATCAACGGCGTCGGCGTGCCGCGCGTCAAGACCGGCCAGATCGACAATCCCGACATCACGGAAAAGGATTATCCGATCGATGTCTATCGCGAGACGCTGCCCGATGGCGTCAGCTACGACACGCTGGACCTGTCGCCGAACTCGATTGGCGACAACACCCGCGAATTCGACGTGCCTCCCGGCCACTATTTCATGATGGGCGACAACAGGGACAATTCCGCCGACAGCCGCTTCACCGTCGGCTACGTTCCAGCCGAGAACCTGGTCGGCCGCGCCAACCTTGTCTTCTTCTCGATCGCCGGCAAGGCAAGCCCGCTCGAAATCTGGAAATGGCCGTCGCTGATGCGCGCCTCGCGCCTGTTCCATTTCGTCAACTAGGGTCATGGCGGCACCAAAAAGGTTGACCGCCGATGCGCTCGCCGAAGCGCTTGCGGAACGCACGGGCCATGCCTTTGCCGACCGCCAGCGCCTGCAGCGTGCGCTTACCCATGCCAGTGCGCGAGGCGCCAATGCGGGCGCCGATTATGAGCGGTTCGAATTCCTCGGCGACCGGGTTCTTGGCCTTGTTGTCGCCGATATGCTGCTGGCTGCCTTTCCCGATGCCGCGGAAGGGGAGTTGTCGCTGCGGCTCAATGCGTTGGTCAATGCCGAGGCGCTGTCTGATATCGCCGAAGATATCGGGCTGCCGGACCTGATCCGTGCCGGGTCGGATGTGCGCGGGCTCGAGGGACGCAAGCGCGTCAACCTGCGCGCCGACGCACTGGAATCGCTGATCGCCGTGCTGTATCTCGATGGTGGTCTGGAAGCAGCCCGCGCATTCATCCATAGATACTGGCAGCCGCGTTCGCGGGCCTCGGGTGCCGCGCGCCGCGACGCCAAGACCGAATTGCAGGAATGGGCGCATCAGGCGGCGAGTGCTGTTCCCGCCTATCAGATCGACGGCCGGGAAGGCCCCGATCACGATCCGCTGTTTACCGTCAGCGTCAAGGTCGGCGCGTTTCAGCCGGCAACCGGCAGCGGCCGCTCCAAGCGCGAGGCCGAACAGGCCGCCGCTGCTGCCCTTCTGGTTCGCGAGGGCGTCTGGGTTCATGAAGGGAGTGCGGCATGACCGCCGAAGACACCGCAGCCGCTCCTGTCACGCATTCCGGCTTCGTCGCGCTGATCGGCGCGCCCAATGCCGGCAAGTCGACGCTGGTCAACCAACTGGTCGGCGCCAAGGTCTCGATCGTCACCCATAAGGTGCAGACCACACGCGCCATCGTGCGCGGTATCGCCACGCACGACAACGCGCAGATCGTCTTTGTCGACACACCGGGCATCTTCAAGCCCAAGCGGCGGCTGGACACCGCGATGGTGACCACCGCCTGGGGCGGCGCCAAGGATGCAGATATCGTGCTGCTGCTGATCGACGCCGAGCGCGGCATCAGGGGCGACGCCGATGCCATCCTCGAACGGCTGAAGGATGTGCGCCAGCCGATGTTGCTGATCCTCAACAAGGTCGATCGGGTGAAGCATGAGGCGCTGCTCGCCCTGTCCGCGGCAGCGAACGAGAAAGTGCCGTTCCAGCGCACCTTCATGGTCTCGGCGCTGACCGGCTCCGGCTGCAAGGACCTGCTCGACTACTTGGCCCAGGCGCTGCCGGCCGGCCCTTGGTACTACCCGGAAGATCAGATTTCCGACCTGCCTATGCGCCAGCTGGCGGCCGAGATTACCCGCGAGAAGCTCTATCTCAGGCTGCATCAGGAACTACCCTATTCCTCGCACATCGAGACCGAGAAATGGGAAGAGAAGAAGGATGGTTCGGTGCGCATTGACCAGACCATCTTTGTCGAGCGCGACAGCCAGAAGAAGATCGTGCTCGGCCACAAGGGCGAGACCATCCGTGCCATCGGGCAGGCCGCGCGGATGGAAATATCAGGCATATTGGAGCAGAAGGTGCACCTGTTCCTGTTCGTGAAAGTGCGCGAGAATTGGGGCGACGACCCCGAGCGCTATCGCGAGATGGGGTTGGAGTTTCCGCACTAGGCGTGATCCCGAGAAGTGAGCGCCGTTTTCGGGAAAGATCATGCTTGAGGTAGCGATCGATGCCGCCTTGGTGCGCCGGCTGATTGCCGCGCAATTCCCGCATTGGAAGAATCTTGCGGTCAGGCCGGTTGATTTTGGCGGCTGGGACAACAGGACCTTTCATCTCGGCGACGAGATGACCGTGCGATTGCCGAGCGCCGCCGCCTATGCCCTGCAAGTGGAAAAGGAACATCGCTGGCTGCCGAGATTGGCGCCGCTGCTGCCACTGCCCATTCCCGTACCGCTGGCGATGGGCGTTCCGGCCGAGGGTTATACCTGGCACTGGTCAGTCTATGGCTGGATCGAGGGCGAGATCGCGAAACCGGAACGTATCGCAAATCTGTCGGAATTCGCGGCGGACCTGGCTCGGTTCCTGGTTGCGTTGAAACAGGTGGACGCGACCGATGGGCCAGCGCCTGGGCAGCACAATTTCTTTCGCGGCGGACCGCTGACGGTCTATGACGGCGAGACAAGGCAAGCGATCTCGGCACTCGGCAGCAGCATCGATGCCGGCGCCGCCACCGCCGTCTGGGAGATAGCCCTTGCCGCGGCCTGGGAAAGTCCGCCCGTCTGGTTCCATGGCGATGTCAGCCGGGGCAACCTCCTTGTCGAAAAGGGCAGGTTGAGCGCCGTGATCGATTTCGGCACCTCCGGTGTCGGCGATCCATCCTGCGATCTGGCAATTGCCTGGACGCTGTTCGAAGGCGAAAGCCGGGACACTTTTCGCGCCTGCCTCGCGGCAGACGAAGCGACCTGGGCGCGCGGGCGCGGCTGGGCGCTATGGAAGGCATTGATCACCGCCGCCGGGCACATAGACGTGGCCTCGGCCGAGATCGAAGAATCGTGGCGAGTGATCGATGCTGTGCTGATCGATCGCGAGCGCCAGGCATGAGGCGAGACGCGTGGCGCCGTCATCGGGCGGCGCTGATGGATCAAAAAACCTGCTGTCGCCGGCAGCTTTCGCGTGGGCCTCTCGTCGGCCGAGCGCTCAAGAAATTGACCAGATTTGACTTGAGAATCTGATGTTGAAAAATAACTCATTCGACATTTTGTTAGACAGCGTGCGCAATTGACTTGAAAATAATGGAATAAAATGGAAATTTTACAGTATAAAGTAAAAGATATCAGGGATTATTACATAAAAACGACGATGTGCCATTTGTGCCGATTTGAAAATCGACATGAGCCGGTTAGTGTTATTTGTGCAACACCGATTTAATCTGTGGCGTGAATCCGGCATATTCGCGGAATTGTCATTGAAGGCGGAAGATTGGTGGGTATGTTCGCCGCGAAAAGGGGACGCAGTGCGAGCCTTTTTTCATTGTGGGGGTGAGGCGGGAAAACATATCCGCCAGCCACAATTCGGAAGCCATTTTATTAACTTGACTGGAGAGGTCAGAAAATGAACATCAAGAGCCTCCTTCTCGGCTCAGCCGCGGCACTGATCGCGGTGTCCGGCGCACGCGCCGCGGACGCTGTCGTCGTCGCCGAACCGGAACCGGCCGAATACGTCAAGATCTGTGACGTCTACGGCGCCGGCTATTTCTACATCCCGGGCACCGAGACCTGCCTGCGCATCGGCGGCTATGTCCGTTACGACATCGGTGTCGGCGATGCCGGCTCGCTCGATGGCGTCAACCACGTCCCGGATCATCAGGACGCCGGCACCACTCATTCGACCTACTACAAGAACACCCGCTTCACGCTGAAGACCTGGACCGGTCAGGAGACCGAGCTCGGTACCCTGAAGACCTACACCGAGACCCGCTTCAACTACGGCAACAGCTCCGGTGACTATACTAATCAAGCCGCCTCCAGCGCCGACGATTGGACGGGTCGTAACAAGTCGCTCTCGCTGCGTTTCGCCTGGATTCAGCTCGGCGGCTTGCGCGTCGGCAAGGACGATACGGCTTTCGATACGTTCATCGGCTATGCCGGCAACGTCATCCAGGACACGCTGGTTCCGTATGGCGGGCAGGAGAGCAACGTCGTTCAGTACTACTTCGACGCCGGCAACGGCTTCTCGGGGCTGGTCTCGCTCGAAGAGGGTGCTGGCAAGGTCGGCACCATCGACAGCTATGTTCCGCATGTCGTCGGCGGTTTGAAGTACAAGGGCGACTGGGGTTCGCTCACCGGCGTCGTGGCCTATGACAGCAACTATGAAGAAGTCGCTGGCAAGGTTCGCCTCGACGTCAAGGCAACCAACGAATTGTCGCTGTTCATCATGGGTGGCTACGGCACCGACGACAATCTCACCGACGATGCGAACAACGCCATCGATGCACACGGTCGCGGCTTCTACAAACAGTGGGGCGGCAACTGGGCGATCTGGGGTGGCGGCACCTACAAGTTCAACGACAAGACCTCGTTCAACGCCCAGATCTCCTATGACGACTGGAAGAATCTCGGCATCGCCGCGAACGTTGCCTATACCGTTGTGCCCGGCTTTACCGTCACGGCTGAAGTCGATTACCTCAATGCTGGAAAGTTCGACGACGCAGATTTCAGCAACTGGACCAAGGCCAACAAGAAGAGCAGTGTCGGCGGCATTCTCCGCTTCCAGCGCTCGTTCTAACGGATCGACTGACCTTACCAGACCGCCCGCAGCACATCGCTGCGGGCGGCTTTTTTACGCGTTGTTGCGAGAGCCGGCCAAGGCGGCAGGCCCATACCTTGATTTCGCCACCCGATCGGTGAAAAGCTCCTGATATGGAATGGCGCGACGAGGGAATCATTCTCGGCACCCGCAAGCATGGCGAAACCAGCGCCATTCTCGAGGTGATGACGCGTGCCCATGGCCGCCATCTCGGCCTCGTGCGCGGCGGCCGCTCGCGCAAGCTGCAACCCGTTCTCCAGCCCGGCAATCGCGTCGATCTCTTGTGGCGCGCGCGCCTCGACGAGCATCTGGGCACCTTCCAGGCCGAAGCGATCGAGATGAACGCCTCCCGGCTGATGGACAGTGCCATCGCCGTCTACGGCCTTCAGACGATGGCGGCGCATCTGCGCCTGCTGCCCGAGCGTGACGCCCATGGCGGCCTCTACGAGGCGCTTTCGGTGATGATCGTCCACCTGGACGATGCCGACGCCGCCGGGGAGCTGGTGGCGCGTTTCGAACTTCTGATCCTCGATGAACTCGGCTTTGGCCTCGATCTCAGCCAATGCGCCGCCACCGGCACCAAACAGGACCTTGCCTATGTCTCGCCGAAATCGGGACGCGCGGTGTCGCGTGAAGCTGGGGCGCCGTGGCACGACAAGATGCTGGTGCTGCCTGCATTTCTGCAGCGCGGCTCCGGCCTGCGCGCGAATCATGCGGCGATCGCGGATGCCTTCCGCTTGACCGGTTTCTTCTTCACCCGCCATGTCTACGAGCCGCGCGGCATCGATCAGCCCGACGCGCGCGCCGGTTTTCTTGCAGCGTTGCGCAAGCACCACGCAGCGCACAAGCCCATCGCTGGAGAGAACGCGGCCAGAGAAATCCTCAGATGAGCGAAATCGAACTCTATCCAGGCCGGGTCTCGCCGCTCGGCCTCGGCACCATTCCTCACGCCGACATCCTGAAATACACCGGCCTGGATTTGCTTCAGCGAATCATCGACGGCAAATATCCGGCACCGCCGATCTCCTTCCAGCTCAGCTTCGCGTTGACCGAAGTATCAGAAGGTCGCGCCGTATTCCGCGGCGTGCCGAACGAACGTCACCTCAACCCGCTGGGTGGCGTTCATGGCGGCTGGGCGGCCACGCTGCTCGATTCGGCGTTGGCCTGCGCAGTACAGACGTTGCTCGACAAGGGCGAGGCCTACACGACCGCGGAGTTCAAGGTGAACCTCACGCGGCCGATAACGCCCAGGACCGGCGAGGTGGTCTGCGAAGGCAAGGTGGTCCACAAGGGCCGCACGCTTGCCGTTTCGGAAGCGACGCTGAAGGACGCCGGCGGCAAACTGCTGGCTTTCGGCACCGAGACATGTTCGATATTTCCAGCCGCCAATCTGGCGGCACGTTGAGTTTTCAGCCGTTTGGCCGCCGCATTTGAATGTCAATGAGACGAAACGTCAGTGAACACTGGCCTGGTTTGGGGGAACCGCCATGTTTGAAAGCCTGATCGGCCTTGTCGCCATCATCGCCTTGTTCGTCATCATTTCGCGCCAGCAGAGCCGGATCGGCCTGATCGAGCGCGAACTTGGCGCGTTGCGCAGTCTCGTGCTTCCGGGCGCGGTGCCGTTCGCGGCCAGGCCGTCGGAACAGGAAGCGGCCGAAGGCGAGGCCTACACGGCACCGGTGGCCGCGCCCCCAGCCGATATCGCCCCGGCAGCAATCAGCGAGCCCGCGCCGGTACAGGCCACCGAGGCGGAAATCCCGGCCGCAGAGAGTGTGCCCGGTCCCTGGAGCACCCCCGAGGCAACACCGAAAACGCCAGAGGTCGCGCCGGCCGCGGTCGCCAAAGCCGCTCGCCAGTCCGACGTCGAAACCGCGCTCGGCACGCGTTGGGCGGTCTGGGTCGGTGGCATTGCGCTTGCTCTGGGCGGCTTGTTCCTGGTCCGCTACACCATCGAGGCCGGCATTTTCGGTCCCGGCGTGCGGCTCATCATGGCGGCCGTGCTCGGTTTGGTGCTGGTCGCCGCCGGCGAGTTCATTCGTCGCACCGGATTCAAGGTGCCGGTGCAAGGTGCTGCCGGCGCTTATATTCCGGCGATCCTCACGGCAGCCGGTGCCTTCATCCTGTTCGGCACCGTCTATGCCGCCCATGGTGTTTACGGCTTCATCGGCCCGGCGCTTGCCTTCACGTTGCTTGGTGCGATCGGCATTGCCACCATCGCCGCCGCTCTCGTCCATGGCCAGGCGCTGGCTGGCATCGGTCTCGTCGGCGCCATGGTGACGCCGGTGCTGATCGCTTCGCAGGCGCCCAATCCCTGGGCGTTGTTCGGCTATCTCGCAATCGTGCTCGCCGCCACCGGCGTTATCGCCCGCATGCGCGACTGGAAAGCGCTGATGGCGGCCGCCTTTTTCGGCACCGGCATCTGGACCATCCTCTACATGACCGACGCACCGGGCGCGAACCTCTCCGCGATCCTGTTCATCGACACTGTGACGCTGGCTGTGCTGGCCCTTGTCTGGCTGAGCAGTCGCGGCGACGGAACCGGACCAGCAAGATCCTTTGACTGGCCGTCCATCGTGCCTGGACTGTTCGTCGCCTTCTCGGCGCTGGGCCTCTCGGTTGACCTGGTCTTCGCCGCTGCCGGTGATGCCTTGCCGGGCGCGGTGCTGCTTATGGTGATGGTAGCGGTCGCGCTCTACCGCCCGCTGGCGCTGCCACTGCTTTATGCCGCCGGACTGGCGACGGTGCTGATCTATCTCGGCATTATCCCGCCGACCTCTATCGCTTCCGATTTTTCGAGCGGCGCTCTGGGTGTTGATGGGGTGCCTTTGGCCACGGCCAACGTGCTGAGCTTGCGCCTTGGCATCGGCCTTGGCGTAGTCTTCATTGCCGCCGGTCTCTGGGCCGCGCGCCGTTTCGCCGCCTCGGCGCAGATCCGAGCAGCCTCGTGGGCTGCATGGGGTGTCATCGCACCTCTGGTCATCCTGCTGGCGCTCTGGTTCACCTTCGGCAATCTCGACCGTGACTTTGTCTATGCCGCCGTTGCGGCCCTGCTGGTCGTGGTCTTCGCCGCCGGCGGCGAGTGCATCGCGCGGGCTGAGGAACCGCCGCTCAGGGGCGGCGTGGCAGTGTCATTTGCCTTGGGTGGCGCAGCGGTCGCCGGCCTCCTGATGCTGCATATGGCTTTTGATTCCGGCTGGACCACCACCTTGCTCGGTGCCACGGCAATCGTGCCGGCGCTCGCCACGCGCTGGCGCTCTTATCCTGTGCTCGGCTGGATTTCAGTCGCCGCCGTCATCGCGGTGCTTGGCCGCGTCGCCTTCGACCCGACGATCGTCGGCGCCGAGTTCCTGTCAATGACACCAGTCTTCAACTGGTTGCTGCCGGGCTATGGCGTGCCGGCGCTCGCCTTCGGCTTCGCGGCCTGGCAGCTCGCCAACACCACCGATGGCCGACCGCGCCTCGCCATGGAGGCGGCGGCGGCACTGTTCGCGCTGCTGACGCTCGCCATGCTGGTGCGTCACGCCATGCATGGCGGCGTCATCAACAGCGATGCGCCGACGCTCGCCGAACAAGCGATCTACACGCTGATCGCCATCGGTGCCGGCGCTATCCTGATCGCCATCGACAGGCGCTCGCCAAGCTCGGTGCTGCGCTATGGTTCGATGGCGGTGGGCGTGGTCTCGGTCGCCTTCGTCGTCATCCAGCATTTCCTGGTGCTCAATCCGTTGTTCACCGACGAATCGACCGGCCGGATTCCGGTCTTAAATCTTTTGTTCCTGGCCTATCTCCTGCCGGCCGTCGCCGCCGGCGGTCTAGCGCTCTATAGCAGGGGCAAGCGGCCGAAATGGTATTCGGCCATGCTGGCGCTGGTGGCGGCGCTGCTTGCCTTCGCCTATGCCACGCTGTCGGTGAGGCGCCTGTTCAAGGGTGAGTTCATCGGCTTGTGGAGTGGCCTTGGCCAGTTGGAGACCTATACCTATTCGGCACTCTGGCTGGTGATCGGCGTGGCGCTGCTCACGGCTGGCGTCTGGCTGAAATCGCAGGTTCTGCGCATTGCTTCGGCCGGGCTGATCGCGGTTGCCGTACTGAAAGTCTTCCTCTTCGACATGTCGGAACTGGAGGGTGTGCTCAGGGCGCTGTCCTTTATCGGTCTGGGTGCGGTGCTGATCGGCATTGGCCTGTTCTACCAGCGGCTTTTGACGCGGGCGGCGAAGGAAAAAGGATAATCGCCTGCGATCATTGGTTTTCCTTGCCGGTCGGGAATAAACCGGCACCCGCCGGCGTTATCTCGTTGCTTGGGTGACCGGAGCGGTGGACCGCTTCGCGCTGGCCGCTTGCGCCGTGCCGGGAAGGCGCGTTCAATCGAGATCAACAAGGGCGACCTCAGAACCAGCGGTCATGAACGAAAAGAAGGCAGCAATCCTTGGCGAAATACCGCGCCTGCGACGCTACGCACGCTCGCTTTTGCGCGACCGCGATGCTGCCGACGATCTCGTTCAGGACTGCCTTGAGCGCGCGCTGTTGCGGCTCGACAATTGGCAGACAGGAGAAAGCCCCAGGAGGTGGCTGTTTACGATCATGCATCATTTGTTCATCGACCAGATGCGCAAGGTGAATCGCCGCGGCGAAGCGGCGATGCTGCCGCTGGAGGCGGGCGAGACGGTTGCCCAGCCGCCCGAACAGTTGGAGGGCATCGCTTCGCGCGAGATCATCGACGCATTGCAGGCGATCAGCCCGGATCGCCGCGCGGCGCTGGTCATGGTCGCCATTGAGGGCTTTTCCTATGCCGAAGCCGCCAACATCCTGGGTGTGCCCGCGGGCACGCTGATGTCGCGCATCGCGCGTGGCCGTGAGGAACTGCGTGGGTTGCTGGACGACACAGCACGCCGCCGAGCCATAAGGATCGTCGAGAAATGATCCGCCGCGATTTTTCCGAACGGGACATCCACATGGCGCTCGACGGCGAACTGCCGCCCGATGAACGTGCCGCCTACGATGCCTGGCTCGACTCCAATCCCGAGATGAAGGCCAGGAGCGCCCGCTTCACCGCCGACCGGGAGGCATTGCGCTCGGCTTTTGCCGGCGTACTGGATGAGGCTGTACCAGTGCGCCTGCGCAAGGTGGTGCTCGGCGAAGCGCCTGTTAAGGTTGTGGTGCCACGCTCACGCTGGTGGCTTGCCGCCGCTGCGGCCGTGCTTCTCGCCACGGGCGGATTTGGCGGCTACTTTGCCGGCATCGGCGGCCTCGGGCAGGAGGATCCGGCGGAGGATCAGCTCGCCGAACAGGCGATCGCCGCCCACGTCATCTATGCCGCCGAGAAGCGGCATGCGGTGGAAGTTCCGGCCAGCGACAAGGATCATTTGCAGACCTGGCTGTCCAACCGGATCGGCCTGAATCTGGTGGTGCCGGACCTGAGCGCGAACGGCTTCCAATTGGTTGGTGGCCGGTTGCTGCCGGCCGGCGAAAGCAAGGCCGCGATGCTGCTTTACGAAGACGACAAGGGCGAGCGCATATCCCTCTTCGTGACGGCGGAATCGACCGAGAATGCCAAGGGTACCTACGCTTCGGCGCAGGACGGTCCGCAGGCCGTCTACTGGCTGGACAAGGGCTATGGCTGTGCCGTCGTCGGTTCGCTGCCGCGCGAGCAATTGGCGGTCGTGGCCAAGAGCGCGTATGGCCAGCTTTTAGCCGGGCTGGCCAGTTGAGCCGGTTGCGAACTTGCGCGGCCGACTGACTTGAAAACAGCGATTGCGTTCAAAGCTTGCCAGCTTCCCTGTCGTGGCGGAAACTGTCACAATTCGGCCCTAATCAAGGAGCGATAGCGCTTGATGAATACCGGCGCTTCGGCCGGTGTTTGCGACGCTTTTGACCGGGGCCGTTTTCCGCAACGCAATCGAGGTTTTCTCAAGCCGCATGCCTGCCGAGATCCGCAAGGCCCGCGCGTCAGACGTCGATGATCTCGCCGCCATCGAGAAAGCCGTGTTCTCGAGCGACCGCATTTCCCGCCGCTCCTTCCGCCAGTTCATCGAGCGGGAGACCGCCGAGACGCTGGTCGCCGAAATCGATGGCCGCGTAGGCGGTTATGCGATCGTGCTGTTTCGCAAGGGCAGTGGGGTGGCGCGGCTCTATTCCATAGCCGTCGGACCGTTCTTCGGCGGGCTCGGCATAGGCCGGCAATTACTGTCCGCGGCCGAAGAGGCAGCCTTCGAACACGACCGCATGATGCTGCGTCTCGAAGCGCGCGAGGACAATGGCCGCGCCATCCATATCTACGAGCAGGCCGGCTACCGCAAGATTGGCCGCGAGCCGGGGTACTACGAAGACGGCGCGACGGCGCTACGCTATGAAAAAACCCTGCGCGGCGACCTTCCGGTCGCCACCAGGGTGCCGTTCTACCAGCAGACCTGCGAGTTCACCTGCGGTCCATGCTGCCTGATGATGGCCATGGCCAATTTCGATGGTGGCTTCGTACCCGACCCGGTGATGGAAATCCGCCTCTGGCGCGAGGCAACGACCGTGTTCATGATGTCTGGACCAGGCGGCTGCGAACCATTCGGTCTGGCCGTTTCGGGGTACGAAAGCGGGCTTGCTGCGGAGATTTACGTTTCCTTCTACGGCGCATTGTTCCTGCAATCGGTGCGCAGCGAGGAGAAGCGCCGGGTCATGGAACTGGCACAGGTCGACTTTCGCCGCCGAGCGGAACTTTACGGCATCCCGGTGAATTACCGTCCGTTCACCATCGACGATATCAGGGCGGCTCTCGCTGGTGGCAAACTGGTTCTGGTGCTGATCAGCGGCTTCCTGATGTTTGGCAAGAAGGTGCCGCACTGGGTGCTGGCCATCGGCGATGATGGCGATCATATTCTGATCCACGATCCGTGGGTCGAGGATGAAAGGCAGGAAACCATCCTTGATGCCGCCAACATTCCCGTGCCTTACGGCATCTTCATGAACATGGCGCAGTTCGGTCGCGACGGACTGCGTGCCGCCATCACTTTGGGAAAGAGATAATGACCTGGGTCATTCTTACCGGCAGGCAGAGCGATCTCGACCAGGTGGCGACACCGCACAAGATCATCACCAATCGTGACTATCTCGCGCATCCCTCGCTGTTCCGCGGCCAGCGGCCGAAGGTCATTAACCTGTCGAACAACTACGGCTACCAGAGCCGCGGTTATTATGCGTCACTGCTGGCAAGTTCGCGCGGCCACAAGGTCATCCCGACCGTCGAGACGATGATTGACCTGTCGGAGCGCAAGCTCTACGAGCACGCCTTGCCGGAACTGGAACTGGCGCTCAACAAATGCCGCAAGGATCTCGGCGGTATATTCCCGGCGAAGGTCTGCATCTTCTTCGGCATCGGCCCGTCCAAGGTCTGGGACCGTTTTGCCAAGCTGTTGTTCGACTGGTTCCGGGCGCCGGCGCTCGAAGTCCACATCAAGGACAACGCCGAATGGGCTTCGATCCGCAAGATCGGCTTCCACCCGCTGGCGCGAATGACCGAGGACGAGGAAAAGAGCTTCATCCAGTGCCTGGAGACCTACACCAACCGTGAGTGGCGCGACACCAAGGGCCGCACGCCGGCGCGGTACACCTTCGCCACGCTCGTCGACCCGCATGAGGAATTGCCGCCCTCGGAAATCTCCTCGCTGCGCTACTGGGCCAAGATCGCCGAAAAGATGGGGGTCGAAATCGAGCCCATCACCAGGAAGGATCTCGCCAAGCTCGCGAATTACGATGCGCTGTTCATCCGCGAGACCACCTCGATCTCCAATCATACCTATCGTTTCGCCCGCCGCGCCCAGCAGGAAGGCATGCCTGTCATCGACGACCCGCTGTCGATGATCCGCTGCACCAACAAGGTCTATCTCAACGAACTGATGGCCTACAACAAGGTGCCGGTGCCGCCGACGGTGATGATCGCCGGCGCCTCCGATCTCGAACTCGCGGCGCAGACGCTGGGTTTTCCCCTGGTGTTGAAGATCCCGGATTCGTCATTCTCGCGCGGTGTCAAGAAATGCGCCAATTTCGAGGAGCTGAAGACGCTTGCCACCGAATGGCTCGAGGATTCCGATCTTCTGATCGCGCAGAAATTCATCCCGACCGAATATGACTGGCGTGTCGGCGTGCTCGGTGGCCAGCCGCTGTTTGCCGTGCATTATCTGATGGCCAAGAAGCACTGGCAGATCGTCAACCACAAGGCCAATGGCAAGCCCGACCAAGGCGGCATCAAGACCTTCACGCTGAAGGAGACGCCGCCTCATGTCGTCGAGACGGCAGTGAAGGCTGCGCGCTGTATCGGCGATGGTCTCTATGGGGTCGACCTCAAGGAGACCAAGGACGGCGTCTTCGTCATCGAGGTCAACGACAACCCCAACCTCGATCATGGCTGGGAGGATTCCGGCGAGAAGGATGAGGTCTGGGTGCGGCTGACGCAGTGGTTCCTGGAGCGGCTGGACAGGCCGGGACGGTAATCAACCGAGGGGAAACATGCAGTTCATTGTCATCGAGGATTTCACCGGCTGCGATCGCAAGGAAATCTATCGCCGGTTCCGCGACCGCGGCCGCCTGAAGCCGGAGGAGCTTGTTGTGCATCATAGCTGGATCGCGGCCGATATGAGCCGCTGTTTCCTGCTGGTGGAGACCGATGACGTCACGCTGCTGCAGCGATGGGTCATCGAATGGGCTGATCTGGTCGAATTCGAGATCGTGCCCGTGGCGGCCAACAAGGACATGGTGGCGGCCTTGAGCGCGCACCTCTGACCATGGCCCCACCCGGTCAGCGCAGCGCCGGCGAGCCCACGGCGCGCTGGCATTCATCGATCAGCCAATCGCGGAACGCGGCCACGACGTCGCGCCTCGCGCTTCGCTCTGGGACGGTCAGGCAATAGGGCTGTCGCAGGGCAATTGCGCTCTTGGCGGGGCGGACCAGCCGGCCGTCCTCCACCGCCTCGGCACAGTAGATCCCTTGCGCCAGTGCCACGCCCAGCCCCGAAATGGCGAGGTCGAGGGCCGCGCGCGACGAATTGGCCGAGAGCCCGCGCCGTACCGCCCGGCCAGATTGGGCGCCCGCCGCCTCGAACCAGTTGCGCCAGGACGGAAACGATGCGCCGGTCGGTCCCCAATCCGTGTGAATGAGCGGCAGCCCGGCGAGCGGCTCGCCGCCCGCCTTGATCATGCCGGCAAGCTTTGGCGCGCAGACGGGGTAGACCGCATCCCTGGCAATGTCCTTGGTCGGATGCTCGCGATAATGCGGTCCGTAGGAGAGCCTGATGTCGATCAGCTCGCGGTCGAACGGCACCGGGTCGTCATCGCCCCGGAGCGATATGTCGGCGGCGCCATGGCTTGCGACGAAGCCGGCCAGACGCTGCGAAAGCCAACCCATGGCCATGGATGGCGGCACCGATACCACGAGGCGCGGGCGGAATGCGTCGCCAGCAAGCTCGCGCGAGACGCTGCCGATCTCCTGAAAGGCCACGGTCAGCCGCGGCAGCATTTCCACGCCGGCCTCGGTGAGGACAACGCGCCGGTTGACCCGCTGAAACAGCTTGCGGCCCATCTGCTCCTCCAAGATGCGGATAAGCTGGCTGACGGCGGCGGCCGAAACCGACAGCTCCTCCGCCGCCGCGACAAAGCTGCCCGTACGTGCCGCGGCCTCGAAAGCCTGAAGCCCTTTCAGGGATGGAGATGTGACCATTGCCGCCCAATAAGATAAGCTTACCTTATCCAAATCGCAGGAATCGTCGTTTTTGGAAAGCTTTTTTGCCACTAGAATGGTCGTCGTCAATATCCAGCCTGGATCGAAGCCGATGGACCATCGCGACATCATCGCGTCACTGACACCGGAAGAGCGCAATCGCCTGACGACCAAATCCGATGTAGCGGGCCTGTTCCAGCTCGGCGCTCACTTGGGCGCGATTGTCATCATTGGATCGTTGATCGCGGCCAAGGTGCCGTTCTGGCCATTGCTGGTGTTGCCGCAGGGCATTCTGATCGTGTTCCTGTTCACGCTGTTGCACGAGACGGTTCACCGCACGGCTTTCGAAACACAGCGGCTGAACGACGGCGTGGCGCGGCTGTGCAGCCTGGCGATCGCGCTGCCGGCCGACTGGTTCCGCTACTTCCATTTCGCTCACCACCGATACACGCAGGATCTGGAGAACGATCCCGAGCTCGCTTTCCCCAAACCCGAGACCTTGCAGCAATACATTGTCCACGTCTCGGGCCTCCCGGTGTGGTGGGGGCATGTCAAGACGCTGTACACCAATGCAGGTGGTGGCAGTCAGGAGAGTTATGTGCCGCCGAAAGGTCGACCCAAGGTACGGGCCGAGGCGCGCGCCATGATTGCCTTCTACGCTGTGGTCATTCTGCTCACTGTCTATTTCCGGCTCACCGTGCTGCTCTATGTCTGGATCATTCCCGCACTACTCGGGCAGCCATTCCTGCGCCTGTATCTGCTGGCCGAGCATGGCCGCTGTCCGTTCGTCGCCAACATGCTGGAGAACACAAGAACCACGCTGACCAATTGGGTGGTGCGCAAGCTGGCCTGGAACATGCCGTTCCATGCCGAGCATCATGCCTATCCCGGAGTGCCGTTTCACCAATTGCCGCGGTTTCACGCGCTGATCGAGCGGCATCTGAAGGTGGTCGAGCCCGGCTACGTCAGCTTCCACGAGAAATACCTGGAAACATTGAGCTGACATGTCCCGATGCCGTCAGCCGGTTTGGCTGCGCGTCGCACGCGACTTCAATAGGCGCTGGATCTCGGCCGGCTTCGATGGCACGCCGATCAGATAGCCTTGCGCCTCGACACAACCATTGTCGCGCAGCATGTCGAGTTGCCTCTCGGTTTCGACGCCCTCTGCCGTGACCACGATGCCAAGCTCGGCACCCAGCCCGATGATGGTGCGAACGATCGCCGCCGTGTCGCGGTTGCCCATGTCGCGGATGAATGATCGGTCGATCTTGATCTTGTCGACCGGAAACCGTCTGAGGTAGCCGAGCGAGGAATAGCCGGTGCCGAAATCGTCCAGCGCAATGCGGATACCGAGTTCACGCAACTGGCGCAGCGTTTTCAGCACGGCTTTGCTCTCGTCCATCAGCACGGTTTCGGTGATCTCCAGTTCCAGCTGTCCGGCCGGCACGCCGGAAAAAGCCAGCGCCGAGATGACGCTGCGGGCAAATCCGCTGCTTTTGAGCTGCACCGCCGAGACATTGACCGCGATGCGCAAACCCGGCGGCCAGCTAGCCGCCACCGCGCAGGCTTTCCTCAGCGCCCATTCGCCAAGCGGCACGATCAGTCCTGTCTCTTCGGCGACCGGAATGAAGTCGTCCGGCGCCACCCTGCCGCGCGCTGGTGAATGCCAGCGCATCAAGGCCTCCGCGCCGATGATCTCGCCCGAGGCGATGTTCATGATGGGCTGGAAATCAAGATCGAATTCCTGGCGCGGCAGTGCCACCTCCAGATCGACTTCAAGCGCTCGGCGGGCCTGCACCACGGCGTCCATTCCAGGTTCGAAGAAGCGATAGAGGTTTCGCCCATCGTTCTTTGCCCGATAGAGCGCCGTATCGGCGTTCTTCAGCAGCGTGTCGGCGTCACGGCCGTCGGCGGGGAAAACGGCGATGCCCAGGCTGACGCCGACATGCATGTCCCGGCCCTTGTCGCGAAATGGTTTTGCGATTGCCTCGACGATGCGTTTCGCCAGTTTCTCGGCATCGGCAATGCCCTCGGAGTTGGATTGGATGACGACGAACTCGTCGCCGCCGAAACGGGCGATCATATCTGCATCATTGCGCAGGCAGCGCTGCAGTCTTTCGGCCACACTCTTCAACAGCCAGTCGCCGGCGGGGTGTCCCCAGGTGTCGTTGACCGCCTTGAAGCGGTCGAGGTCGAGCGAGAAGATCGCGAGCGGTGTAGCGGCCACATCCTCCAGCGCAAGGTCGAGCCGCTCGCGAAACATCGATCGGTTGGGCAGTCCGGTCAGCATGTCGTGATGCGCGAGATGGGTCATGCGCTCTTCGGCCAGGCGGCGTTCCGTGACGTCTTCGAACGTCGCCACCCAACCGCCGCCACTCATTGGCTGGCGCACGACCAGAAATGTCCTGCCGTCGGCAAGATGGCGATAGGTCGAATGCATTTTTCCCGCCCGCCGGCAGGCTTCGGTCTTGGCGACTTCGCTGTCGACGTCGATCTTCGTGTAGGTGCCGAGTTCCAGCAGTCGTTCGAGCGCGTCGCGATGCGTCGTTCCAAGCGGGAAGTCGGCCGCCGTGACGTTGTACAGTTCCAGAAAACGCCCGTTGCGCACGATCATTTTGCCGTCGGCGTCGTACATCAGCAGGCCTTGCGACATGTTGGCGAGCGCTGCGTCGAAGCGGCGATGCTGCTCCTTGAGATCCTGCTCGGCGCGCCGCTGTTCAGTAATATCCTCGTAGATCGAGACCCACCCGCCCGAAGCCAGCGGCCGGTGCGAGATAAGGATGATGCGGCCGTCCGACAGGATTTCTTCGTAGGTCGAAGGCTTCGCCTGGTCGATATAGGGCTTGCGGATGGCATAGAGCTCGTCGGCGCTTTGCGAGGCGACGCCGAGGTCGACGCTGTGCCGCAGGATATCGAGGAAGCGGATGCCTGGCCGTATCAGCTTGGCGTCGAGGTGGAAGATGTCGATGTAGTTGCGGTTGCAGATGATCATGCGTTCATCGGCGTCGAACATGCACAGGCCATGCGACATGTTTTCGACAGCGGCTGAAAAACGTTCGTTCTGCTCGCGCAGCTCATCTTCAATGCGGCGCGACCGCTCCACGCCTCCGGCCACCCGTTCCGGGACGATCGAACCATCCTTGACGACGGGCATGAGGCGCCCCTGCGGTGTTTGATCGAACACCACACTGTTGACGCTTTCGGTTAATTTAGCGTTTTCTACCCTAGCGCAGATGTCGCAACGTGATGTCTTGAGGTCTCGATCGCCGAAAACCGCTTCAGGAACGCATTCTGTGCCCAGATCACCGAGCGTGGCGTGAAGTCGAAACGTTCGGCTGAAAAACCGCGCGGGCGGCCGAAGAATTCGGTCGCCTCCGCGGTCGAAAAGCCGGCGAGCAGCGTAGCCTCGAAATAGGCGGCGATCTGGTCGGCGCGCTTGATCTCCTTGCGCAGGGCAGCGGCCGGTTCGGGAGGCAGCGAGAAACGCAGATGGATGGCGCGTTGCAGGCGCAATTCGCAGTCCTTGTAGCTGCCGCCCATCACCGACTTGAATGGCGAGATCATGTCGCCGATGACATATTCCGGCGCGTCGTGCAGCAGTGCCGCCAACTGGTCGTCGGCCGAAGCCTGCGGCACCAGCTCGTTGAACAGCGCCTCGACCAGCAGTGAATGCTGGGCCACCGAGAAGGCGTGCTCGCCGCTGGTTTGGCCGTTCCAGCGCGCGACGCGGGCAAGCCCATGGGCGATGTCCGAAATTTCGATGTCGAGCGGCGAGGGGTCGAGCAGGTCGAGCCTGCGGCCGGACAGCATGCGCTGCCAGGCGCGTGGTGGCGCACCGGCGCGGTCTGCCGCCATCAGGCTTCCTCCGCGCCGGCGATTTCCTGCGGGAAACTGAATTTGGCCCAGGCGGGGATGGTGAGCGTCACTGGCACGTTGTCCGCCAAGACCGGCTGGCCGGCGTCGAGCGCCGCCTTGACCCTGTCGATGCGGGCGATGGCGAGCCCGGTCAGGGTGACGGTCGAGCCGAGCGTGCCGACGGGTCGCCCGCCGACGGTGAGTTCGGCACCCGCGGCGGGCAGAGGAAGCCCAGCCTGGACGATCAGCACGCGCCGCCGGGCTGTGCCCCGATGCTGCATGCGCGACACGACCTCCTGGCCGACATAGCAGCCCTTCTTGAAGCCGACACCGCCCATCTCGTCGAGCAACACGTCATGCGGGAACGCATCGCCGAGTGCATAGTCGGACCCGCTCTCGGCAATACCGTGGGCGATGCGGAAGGCCTGCCACGCGGCGATGTCGCCGGCCTCCGCTGTGCCGGCATGGAAGCGCGTGACGCCTTCGTAGCCAAAGCGCCTGTCGGCAACTGCGGTTGAATCATTTTCTGAGGCGATTGACTCTTTTCCCCATGCGACAGTGACAAGCGTTTGTTCCGACTTGGCAATCTCGACCTTGGCGCGAAGCCTGTAGAGCATCAGCCGGCGAATGAAATCGTCTGAAACGTCGGCACGGCATTCGATGCGGAAGGCGTTTTCTCCTGCCCGTGAGATCAGGAAGTCGAACAGTATCTTGCCTTGCGGCGTCAGCAGCGCGCCCGGCTTGGCCTCACCATTGCCAAGCGCATCGAGATCGGTGGTCAGGATGTTTTGCAGAAAATGTTCGGCATCCGGGCCGGAGACGGAGATAAGCGCGCGGTTTTTCAGCAGGGCAAAGGGCATGGAGCGGATAGAAGCCTGATCTTGCAAAACGGTTGGCCATTACGTAAGCCGCTGACACTCCCCCCGCAAGAGAGCATCACCATGACCTATGACCTCATCCTGACAGGCGGCACAGTGGTCAATCATGACGGCGAGGGGTTGCGCGACATTGGCATGAAGGGCGGTCGCATCGCCGCGATCGGCGATCTGCGCCAGGCCTCGGCCGGCGAGACGATCGACTGCCGGGGCCTTCATATCCTGCCCGGTGTCGTCGACACCCAGGTGCACTTCCGCGAGCCGGGACTGGAGCACAAGGAAGACCTGGAAACGGGATCGCGGGCTGCTGTGCTCGGCGGTGTCACCGCCGTCTTCGAGATGCCCAACACCAACCCGTTGACAACCAGCGAGGCAACGCTTGCCGACAAGGTCCGGCGCGGCAGCGGCCGCATGCATTGCGATTTTGCTTTCTGGGTCGGCGGTACCCGCGATAACGCCAGGGATGTCGGCGACCTCGAGCGTTTGCCGGGAGCTGCCGGAATAAAGGTCTTCATGGGGTCGTCCACCGGCGATCTGCTGGTCGAGGACGACGAAAGCGTCGCGTCGATCCTGAGGAATACCCGCCGCCGCGCCGCTTTTCATTCGGAGGACGAGTTCCGGCTGCGCGAGCGCCTGGGCGAGCGCATTGAGGGCGACCCGTCATCGCATCCCGTTTGGCGTGACGAGATCGCCGCCTTGCGCTGCACCGAACGGCTGATACGCATCGCGCGCGACGTCCGTGCCCGCATCCATGTCCTGCACATTTCGACCGTCGAGGAAATCCTGTTCCTCGAACAGCACAAGGATGTCGCGACCTGTGAGGCCACGCCGCACCATCTGACGCTGAGCGCCGACGATTATGCGCGGCTCGGTACGCTGATCCAGATGAACCCGCCGGTGCGGGACAAGCGCCATCGCGACGGCGTCTGGCATGGTATTGCGCAGGGCATTGTGGACGTGCTCGGCTCCGACCACGCGCCACACACATTGGCGGAGAAGGCAAAGCCCTATCCGGCTTCGCCCTCGGGCATGACCGGCGTGCAGACGCTGGTGCCGATCATGCTCGACCACGTCAACGCCGGCCGGCTGACCCTGCAGCGCTTCGTCGATCTCTCCAGCCATGGCCCGCAGCGCATCTTCGGCATGGCCCGAAAAGGCCGTATCGCCGCCGGCTATGACGCCGACTTCACCATTGTCGACATGAAGCGGCGCGAGGCCATCACCAACGCGCAAGCCGGCTCGAAAGCCGGCTGGACACCTTATCACGGCAAGGAGGTGACCGGTTGGCCGGTCGGCACGGTCATTCGCGGTCAGCGTGTCATGTGGGAGGGCGAAATCGTTACGCCCGGCCAGGGCAGGGCGGTGGAGTTTTCCGAGGCATTGCCCGGCTAGACGGCCATCGCGGACGCGTCAGGTCGCCGACGCGTCACGTCTTTGATTTTTAAGCGCTCTGCACTATGTTCAGAGCACTATGAAGCACAATTCGCGCCTATGATTGACCCCGCCGAGTTTCCAGAGCTGCAAACAATCGTTCGTGAAGCCCGCATCTCATTACAAGGTCGTTTCGATGAAGATCAAACGTACCTTCTTTGATCCCCTCGGACATGTTCGCCGAGAAGTTATTGGCGAATGCCGACCGATGCCAAGACCGTGCTGTCGGCTATCGCGATGCTATTGATCTTGGGATGTTGGTCAGTGCCTGTCGGGAGATCCCGAACGACGCCGTAGCGAAGGCTCAGGCTACATATGGACAGGATGTCCAGCACAAGGTTGCGTGGGTAGTCAACAAGCTTCGGGAAACGGTAGAGCTGAGTTACGCAGCCGAGATTCTGCAGATGCAGGCTGATAAGGCTAGCGATGCCATCTCGTTTCTTCGAACGAAAGCATTCGCATTTGGCCGAATGCTGACATCATTGCATAGCCCGCCAGCCCGCTTAATGGCAACATTGTCTACAATGCTGCTCGCCCGCGAGCAGGCAGGCACCTTCAATCGCCCGCGACGAAGAAGGTCCATTGCCCGGCGGGCGTGATGCCGACGCGGTAGAAGATGTAGGCGCCGAACTGCTTCATGTCGTCGAAATCGCCGGCGGTGACGATCTTGAACAGCTCGACCCGCTGCTTGGCGTCGAGCCTATCGAGCGGCAGCGCGAAGAAATACGGCCAGACATAGAGTTCCTGTGGCGTACCCGCATCGACATGGACGTAGCCGGCGCTAAGCACCTCCTCCAGAATGGCCAGGATCTCCTGGCCGTCAGGGTCGCCGGACAGCCCTTTGAGGAAGGTGATGGCATCGCCATCGATGTCGGCCAGCGACAGCTGGGTCATGCTGTCGCCCTTGCCGATTAAAGGCCTGAGCTTCTCGATGTCGCCGCTCTTGCAAGCTTCGATGATGAGGTCATGCATGCGTCGCACGGACTCGGGCAGCTTGCCGAGGTCATAGACGACCTCGGGCAAGGGCGCCTGGGGATCGACACGCGGCCTGTTGCTGCCGCCATCCGACGGAATGTCCGGCTCCGCGGCGTCGGGAGCGGCCGGTTGGCTGGCCGAAGGCGGCGTTCCCAGCGGGCCAGGCACGGGAATCGCGCCCGCGGGCGACGACGCGTCGTCGTCCGTCGAGGGTGTGACCGGCGAGGGGAGTTCTTCGCTTTTGATCTCGCTCAGCGCATAGGCAGGGCTGCTGGCCAGGCACGTCACCAAGGCAATCGCGCCACAGCAAGCAGCGTGGCGGATGTAGAGGACAAGGCCCTTCGGCCTGCCTGACATCGGAAAATTCACTGCCCCTATCTCCCTGCTCCGGGGCATGGTGCCCGGTCGGCATCTACTCGTCAAAGAACCTGATGTTGGTTCAGTGCCGCAGCCGCTCGGGTTCGAAGGCGCCAGCAATCACCTTTTCACGCATACGGTCCAGCAGGGCAAGGGCCGAGGTTTCGCCGTTGGCGCGCAGCATTTCGCCGAATGCCGTTTCGAGCGCCGCCTCGGCAATGATCTCGGGCTCGATGCCGGCCGAAAGGCCTTCCGCCCAGGCTTCGCTGTGGCTCTCAACCGCCGTCAGGCGCTTCTCTTCCCTGACCAGCGCGTCGATGTCGTTGGCAGCATGTTCCATAAGCGATGTCCACCCTTTCAAGCGGCAACCCATCAGTGGTGGATCAGGCTTGATCTGTTCCATTCATAAGCAGCGCCAAGTAAGTATCTGTAAATACGACATTTTTTTGGTCGCGTTTTACAGGGGCCAATTGTATTTGGCGAAGCTGCGTTTCAACCCGGATCAAACTTAGCCGATTAGGCCGGCCTGCGGGGCGAAAACCTTCAGTTTGAGTTAATTCCGCATTCGCGTGGTAACGTTTGATTAACGCTGTTGCAGAAGTGCAACATCAGAATTGCACCAAGACATGGACAGGCACAAGTAGGATATGCCGACGATCCTTGCCGACGCGCCTAATATCTGTTGATGGATGCTCAGTTGCCATAACGCGAGGCGATGTCGCGCGACAGCGTCTCACCTTCCTTCATATAACGGCTGATGGCTTCAGCGGCCGAAGCGGTGCACTGGGTGTAGGTGCCGCCGAAGGAGCGATAGCCGCGGTTGAAGCTGGCGATGAAGCGGGCGCGGCGTTCTGGATCGGGATTTTCCGAATCGAGCAGTTTTTCCATCTCGCCCCGCCACTGGTCGCCTTTCTCCCCGCACAGATTGCGCAGGAAATGCAGCGACCCCAGAACCTCCGCCAGTCGCATCAGCCCCGGCTCGAACGGCGACTCGGCACTGAACGCGGGCCGTACCGGGACGGCCGCGCTGACGGCAAGGCAAATGGCGAGGAGTATTGACGGACGGTTCATAAGCCCAAAGCCGATATGGTCCGCCGAACGGCCTAAATCGTGGCTGGCGAGACAACATAAGCGTTGTGACGAAACAATTTGTCGCCTGCAAGGCGATTTTTCAGTGCTGCGTCAGCGTGTTTGAATGTGACCGAGGAGTTCCTCGGCGACCGCCAACACCGAGCCGGCAAGCGGCAACAGGGTCATCTCTTCAAGTGTGTAGAAGGCAGCTGTCTCGGCGTCGTCGCTGGCCACGGCCTCGCCACCGGCATAGGCGGCGCCGAACACCGTGAGGAGATAATCGACCGGGTGGCCGTCATCCCTGCCGTCGATGTGGATTTCCCGAAGCGGGCGCAAACCGGTGGCACGCAAGCCGGTCTCTTCCATCAGTTCACGCCGTGCCGCGTCCTCCAGTGTCTCGTCGCCTTCGACCTTGCCGCCGGGAAAGGCGTAGAACCCTTGCGAAGGCGGCCGTGCCCGTTTCACGAGGAGTAAGCTGTCGCCGCGCACGACGGCGACCGAGACGGCGGGAAGTGTCTTGCGTGCTTCGTTCATGATCAGGCTCATTCGAGGACCGGTCTGTTGTGGACCGCCCGGTAAGGGGAAGCATTACCGGTTGCGCAACACCGGTTCCATAGCCACTTTCGAAGCCGAACCATTCGAAAGGCTCCATTATGTGCGGACGTTTTGCCTTGACCGCCACGCCGGACCAGACCGCCGCCTTCCTGGGCCTTGCCGAGCTGGAGGATTTCCCGGCCCGCTACAACATCGCGCCGACACAGCCGGTCCTGATGGCGACCGCCGGCGCGCCCCGGGCTCCAGGCTCTAACCTGCCGGACCGGCAGCCGATGCTGGTGCGCTGGGGCCTCCTTCCCGCCTGGGTCAAGGACACCAGGGAATTTCCGCTGCTGTTCAACGCGCGCTCCGAAGGTGCGATCGAAAAGGCCTCGTTCAAGGCCGCCATGCGCCATCGGCGCGCGCTGGTGCCGGCATCCGGCTTTTACGAGTGGCGGCAGACCGGAGGCAAGAAGGGGCAACCCTATTGGATCCGGCCGCGGCATGGCGGGCTGGTCGCCTTTGCCGGTCTGATCGAAACCTATGCCGAGCCGGGCGGCTCGGAGATGGACACCGGCGCCATCCTGACCGTGAACGCCAATGCCGACATCGCCCATGTCCATGACCGGATGCCGGTAGTGATCGATATCCCCGACTTTGCCCGCTGGCTGGATTGCCGCACTCGCGAACCGCGCGAGATCGCCGATTTGCTGCGGCCGGCGCGGCCCGATTTCTTCGAGGCGATTCCTGTCTCCGACCTCGTCAACAAGGTCGCCAACACCGGACCGGAGATACAAGAGAGGGGCGAGATCGGACCTGAGCCCGAGAAAGCCAGGCGCAAGAAACTCGGCGCGGACGACAGTCAAATGACGCTGTTCTAGCGAAGCCCGTCGAGGACTTAAATCAGGGCGCTTGTTCGTGCCCCTCGGTGCCGGCAATTGCGTCGGCTGGAGCGCCGCTTCAGGCGGCGCGGGGCGATACGATCTTCTGCGCCGGCTTGTTCTTCTTGGCGGTGTGAAGAAGGGCGGCGACGATAGCTGCCGGGCCGATCGCACGATAGTGGTTGGTCAGCGCCGGTTGCTTGGCGCGGTTGGCTTCCTGCTTGCTTCGAGGCATGTTTCTCTTCCCAGATAACGTTTTCGTGTATGCGATTTGGTCGCTGAATCAGACCAAATCGTGACGCTTGGTGATCTAGCCGGCGAATGTTTCATGACTGTGCCGACATGTTTAATAAAATGTTTCATTGGCTGATTCCGTGTGATCGGGCGATGCGTTTGCCAGTCTTTGCGACGTTTTTCCCGGGATCAGCGACTTGACGGCAACACCTGCCAAGGCGATAAAGCCGCCCATGAAAACGTCTTTCGCCATTTGTGGCATTTGCACTATTGGCTAGCCTCGCGCTGGTCCGGACGTTTTCGCCTCATCTTTCCCCAGATTGGACAAACGCCCCGGCCAGCAGGCTGGAGCCAGATTTGCGCCTCGGCGCTGGGCTGGCTCCATCCAGACAAGAAGTTCTGAAACCGGGAAGGCATGGAATGTCTGACGCATCGCAGGGCCTGCGCCTCTACAACACGCTGACGCGCACGAAAGAGGACTTCGTGCCGATCGATCCGCGAAATGTGCGCATGTATGTCTGCGGCCCGACCGTCTACGACTTCGCCCATATCGGCAACGCCAGGCCGGTGATCGTCTTCGACGTGCTGTTTCGTCTGCTGCGGCATCTCCATGGCGAGACGCACGTCACCTATGTGCGCAACATCACCGACGTCGACGACAAGATCAACGCGCGCGCCTTGCGGGACTTCGGCGGCGAGATCGCTTCAGGGGCGCTTTCGCTCAACGAAGCGATTCGGCGGGTTACCGAAAAAACGGCCGATCAGTTCCATAGGGATGTCGCGACGCTTGGCTGCCTGGAGCCGACGGTCGAGCCGCGCGCCACCGAATTCGTCGAGCCCCGCGCCGACGGCAAGGCTGACATGATCACCTTGATTCAAAGCCTGATCGGGCGCGGCCATGCCTATGTCGCGGCAGGCGAAGTGCTGTTCGATACGGCGTCGATGCCGGACTACGGGCAATTGTCGAGACGCAATCTCGACGAGCAGCAGGCCGGCGCCCGCATCGCCGTCGACGCGCATAAGAAGAACCCCGGCGATTTCGTGCTGTGGAAACTGTCGTCGCCGGAGGAGCCCGGTTGGCAAAGTCCATGGGGCAGGGGCCGGCCCGGCTGGCATATCGAGTGCTCGGCCATGTCGGCCGCCTATCTCGGCGAGGTCTTCGATATCCATGGCGGCGGCCTCGATCTGATCTTCCCGCACCATGAGAACGAGATCGCCCAGTCGCGCTGCGCCCACGGCACGTCGGTCATGGCCAATGTGTGGATGCACAATGGCTTCCTGCAGGTCGAGGGCCAGAAGATGTCGAAGAGCCTCGGCAATTTCTACTCGATCCACGAGTTGCTGGAGACCGACACTTTTGGTGGTCGCAAATGGCCCGGCGATGTGCTGCGGCTGGCGATGCTGATGACGCATTACCGCGAACCGATCGACTTTTCCGTGCGCAAGCTGGAGGAGGCGGAAAACACGCTGCGCAAATGGAAACGCGCGGCGGATCTGGCGCCGGCCGCGGGAAGTCAGTTGCCGGTTGAAGTCGTGGAGGCGCTGTCGGATGATCTTGCGACCTACGCGGCCTTCCAGCAACTCACCCAGCTTGCCGGCGAGGCGACCGACTTTGACGGTAGCGGCGACAACGCCGCCGCCGTCGCATTAAAGACCGCGCTCACCTTCCTTGGCTTCGATATTGGCGCGATCAAGGTGGACGACACCGTGGTCGCCAAAGCGATTGCCGAGCGCCTGACGCTTATCGCTGCGAAAAATTGGACAGAGGCCGACCGCGTGCGCGATGAACTTCTGGCGCAAGGTGTACAGTTGAAGGACGGCAAGGACCCGGTCACCGGCGAGCGCGTGACGACGTGGGAGATCAAGCGGTGAGGCTAATGGCGGGAATGGAGACCCATCATCTCGTATCTCCCCTTAATCGTGGCAATGCGCGCAAGATGCGCAAGGCAATGACCGATGCCGAACTCAAACTTTGGAATGAGATACGTGCACATCGCCTTATGGGGCTGGCTTTCAGGCGCCAGATGCCGATCGCTGGCTACATCGTCGACCTTGCTTGCCCGACCAGAAAACTGATCGTCGAGATTGACGGCTCCCAACATGCAACGGCCAAAGCCTCGGAGATGGATGCGGCGCGTGCCGCGAAGCTTGAAGCGCTGAGCTGGACCATCCTGCGCTTCTGGAATGACGACGTCATCCGCGATATCGACAATGTCTGCCAGCACATCGTGATCGTGGCCGGTTTGGCCGATGCTGTGATGCCGGCAAGCCAACCAGCAACGGAGGAGCTCGTTCCATGATCGATCATCTTGGCATCGCCGTTTCCGATTTCGATGCCTCCAAGGCCTTCTACGACAAGGCGATGGCGCCATTGGGCGCCTCGCTGCTTTACATGGTGCCGCAGGAATATACCGGCGGCACCAAGGTCGGCGGTTATGGCCGCGACCGGCCGGTGTTCTGGCTGAGCGCGGCAAGGGAAAAGCCCCGGGATCACCAGCACGTCGCCTTCACAGCGCGCAGCCGCGCCGAGGTCAACGCCTTCCATGCCGCCGCCCTTGCAGCTGGCGGCAGGGACAATGGCGGGCCGGGCCTGCGTCCGCACTATCACCCCAACTACTACGGCGCCTTCGTCTTCGATCCCGACGGCAACAATGTCGAGGCGGTCTGTCATGATCCGGAGTGAAAACCGATGAGCCTCGACAACCGGCCGGTCTACACCGGCGGCTGCCAGTGCGGCGCGGTGCGCTTCCGCGTCGAAGGCGCGCTTGGCGACGCCTCGGTCTGCCACTGCCGCATGTGCCAGAAGGCGAGCGGCAATTTCTACCTGCCGCTGGTCTCGGTGCGGGGCGCCAAGGTCGACTGGACGCGCGGCGAGCCCAAGCGTTTCCGTTCCTCCAATGCCGCCTGGCGCGGCTTCTGCGCCGACTGCGGCACGCCGCTGACCTTCGAGGCGCCCGACGGCATGGCGCTGGCGATCGCGGCCTTCGACGATCCGGCTGGTATCGCGCCGACCATTCAATGGGGCACGGAAGCAAAACTGCCCTATGTGGATTCCATTCCGCGATTGCCGGGCGAGGATACGATGGCGGATATTGGCTCGGCCCCCTATCTCGCCGAACTCGTCTCCTATCAGCATCCCGACCACGACACCGACCAATGGCCGCCGGAGGAGAGACCATGACCGAGACCGTCCGAACCGGCGGGTGCCAATGCGGCGCCGTGCGCTTCCGCATCAAGGGGGCGCTTGGACGCGCGTCCATCTGCCATTGCCGCATGTGCCAGAAACAGTTCGGCTCCTTCTTCGGCGCCTTGGTGACGGTGCCCAAGGACGGCGTCGAATGGACCCATGAAGAACCAAGTTATTTCCAGTCTTCGGTCAACATCGATCGCGGATTCTGCGCCCGTTGCGGCACGCCGCTGACCTATCGCCAGCCCGGCGGGCTCGAGATCGCCATCGGCGCCTTCGACGACCGCTCGGATCTGGCGCCGCGGATCCAGGTCAACTACGCGGCACGGCTGCCTTGGGTGGAGACGATCTTCGATCAGCCTGTCCACGATGATCCCGACTATTACGCGCGGCAGGAGCAGATCATCTCCTTCCAACATCCTGATCACGAAACGGCCAATTGGCCGCAACAGGGCCTGAAACTATGAGCTTGCGCACCCTCTATCCGGAAATCGAACCGTTCGACTCGGGGATGCTCGACGTCGGTGATGGCCATAGGGTTTATTGGGAGCGGTCAGGCACCAAAGGCGCCAAGCCGGCCGTGTTCCTGCATGGCGGGCCGGGCGGCACCATCTCGCCAAAACACCGGCGGCTGTTCGACCCCAAGCTTTACGATGTCATCCTGTTCGATCAGCGCGGCTGTGGAAAGTCGACGCCGAACGCCTCGCTGGAGGCCAACACGACCTGGCATCTCGTTGCCGACATCGAACGCCTGCGCGAAATGGCCGGCTTCGATAAATGGCTGGTGTTTGGCGGCTCCTGGGGCTCGACGCTGGGGCTCGCCTATGCCGAGACACACCCTGATCGCGTCAGCGAACTGGTGGTGCGCGGCATCTATACGCTGACCCGCGCGGAGCTCGAATGGTACTATCAGTTCGGCGTCTCAGAGATGTTCCCAGACAAATGGGAGCGCTTCCTGGCGCCGATCCCGGAGGCCGAGCGCAGCGACATGATGGGTGCCTACCGCAAGCGGCTGGTCGGGTCCGATCGCAAGGCTCAGATAGAGGCCGCCCGCGCCTGGAGCCTGTGGGAAGGCGAGACGATCACCCTGCTGCCGGAGCCTGAAACCAGCGGTCCGTTTGGCCAGGATGACTACGCCGTCACCTTCGCCCGCATCGAGAACCATTATTTCGTCCACGCCGGTTGGCTGGAGGAGGGGCAGTTGCTGCGCGATGCCGGGAAGCTCAAGGACATCCCCGGCGCCATCGTCCATGGCCGTTACGATATGCCGTGCCCGGCGCGCTACGCCTGGGCGCTGCACAAGGCATGGCCCAAGGCCGACTTTCATCTGATCGAAGGCGCCGGCCATGCCTATTCGGAGCCGGGCATCCTCGACCGACTGATCCGCGCGACGGACAAGTTTGCAGGCAAATGACCATGCCCCGCGAGCGTCTCTATCTCTTCGACACCACGCTCCGCGATGGCCAGCAAACGCCGGGCATCGACTTTTCGGTCGAGGACAAGATCGCGATTGCAAAATTGCTTGACGAGTTCGGCTTCGACTATGTCGAAGGGGGTTATCCCGGCGCCAATCCGACCGACACGGCCTTCTTCCGGGAAAAGCGCACCGCACGCGCAAAGTTCGTCGCCTTCGGCATGACCAAGCGCGTAGGGGTATCGGCCTCCAACGATCCGGGGCTGGCGGCGCTCGTTCAATCGAAGTCGGACGCCATCTGCTTCGTCGCCAAGAGCTGGGACTATCATGTCCGCGTGGCGCTCGGCTGCACCAACGACGAGAACCTGGGATCCATCAAGGCCTCGGTCGAAGCGGCGGGCGCTTCGACCAAGGAAGCGATGGTCGACTGCGAGCATTTCTTCGACGGCTTCAAGGCCAACCCGGACTATGCGCTGGCCTGCGCCAAGACCGCCTATGATGCGGGCGCGCGCTGGATTGTGCTTTGCGACACGAATGGCGGCACGCAGCCCTCGGAAGTGCGGCTAATCGTTGAAAAGGTCATCGCCGCGGGCATTCCGGGCGAGCATCTCGGCATCCACGCCCATGACGACACCGGCCAGGCGGTGGCCAATTCCCTTGCCGCCGTCGAGGCCGGCGTGCGCCAGGTGCAGGGTACGCTGAACGGCATCGGCGAACGTTGCGGCAATGCCAATCTGATCTCGATCGTGCCGACACTGGCGTTGAAGCCGGCTTTCGCCGACCGCTTCGAGACTGGAATTTCAGCTGAAGCGTTGACCGGCATCTCTAGGCTGTCCCGCGCCTTCGACGAATTGCTGAACCGCGCCCCGGAAGCGCAGGCACCCTATGTCGGCTCGTCCGCCTTCGCCACCAAGGCCGGCATCCATGCTTCCGCACTGGCCAAGGAGCCGGCGACCTATGAGCATGTGCCGCCGGAATCGGTCGGTAACCGACGCCGTGTCATGGTCTCCGACCAGGGCGGCAAGGCCAATTTCATCGCCGAGTTGAAGCGGCGCGGCATCGATGTGCCGAAGGACGATCACCGGCTCGATGCCCTGATATCCGTGGTCAAGGAGCGTGAAGCGTCGGGCTATGCCTATGAGGGCGCCGACGCCTCCTTCGAGCTCCTGGCGCGCAAGATGCTACATGGCCTGCCCGAGTTCTTCCACGTCACCTCGTTCCGCTGCATGATCGAGCGCCGGTTCGATGCCAATGGCCAGTTGAAGACCGTGTCGGAAGCGGTGGTCAAGGTGCTGGTCGAAGGCGAGGAGAAGATGTCGGTGGCCGAGGGCCATGGCCCTGTCAACGCGCTCGATGTCGCGCTGCGCAAGGATCTCGGCAGATACCAGAACGAGATCGCCGATCTCGAACTCGCCGACTTCAAGGTGCGTATCCTCAATGGCGGCACCGAGGCCATCACTCGCGTGCTCATCGAATCGCATGACGGCACCGGTGCCCGCTGGTGGACGGTCGGCGTTTCCGAAAACATCATCGATGCCTCGTTTCAGGCGCTGATGGATTCAATCATCTACAAGCTGATGAAGAACCGCGAGATGGCGGGGCTGGTGGCGGCGGAGTAAGTTTGAACCATCAGCGAAAGTCCATTGATCCATCAGAACTTTGCGATGGTCTTGCCAAGGTTACTGGGCCATAGCGTAGGGCCATGGCCGCAGAAGCAATTACCCCCGATGCAGATTCAAAAGCCCGCCGCGGCTTCTTGCTGGCGCTGGGTGCCTATCTCTTGTGGGGGTTGCTGCCCTTCTACATGAAGGCGGTGGCGCATCTGCCGCTTGCCGAGGTGATTGCACATCGCATCGTCTGGTCGGTGCCGATTGCCGCGGCGGTCCTGATCTGGGCCGGCCGCACGGCGGACTTCAAGGCGGCAATCCGTTCGCCCCGCACCATCGCCATGGCGGCGCTGACGGCGGCGCTGATCTCGGTCAACTGGGGCATCTATGTCTGGGCGATCGCCGTCGATCGCACCGTCGAGACCGCGCTGGGCTATTACATAAACCCGCTGGTCAGCGTCGTCGTCGGCGCGCTGCTGCTCGGTGAGCGCCTCAATCGGCTGCAGATCGCGGCGGTGGCGCTTGCTGCGGTTGCCGTTGGCGTGCTGACAATCGAGGGCGGCAAGCTGCCCTGGGTGTCGCTGGCATTGGCGTTTTCCTTCGCCGCCTACGGCTTCTTCCGCAAGACCCTGCCGATCGGTCCCAGCCAGGGTTTCCTGCTCGAAGTGCTTTTGCTGTCGGTGCCGGCGTTGGGCTACATCATCTTCCTGATCGCCACCGGACAGGATCATTTCGTCTCCGGCAGTGGCACCGACACCGCGCTGCTCATCGGCTGCGGGCCGGTGACCGCCGTCCCGCTGCTGCTGTTCGCCTTCGGCGCCAAGCTGCTGCGCCTATCGACCATCGGCCTCATGCAGTACATCGCGCCAACCATGGTGTTTCTGATCGCCGTGCTGATCTTCGACGAGCCGTTCGGCACCACGCAGGCCATCGCCTTTGCCCTGATCTGGACGGCGCTTGCGATCTATTCATGGTCCATGCTGGCGACGGCGCGTCGGGCTACATCTGTCCGAGCCGCCTGACGAAAAGATAGGTCACGCCCGCGATCAGTAGCGATACGGCCGTGACCACCCAAAAGCCCAATGGGGTGTTGACCAGCGGCAAGCCGCCGACATTCATGCCGAACAGGCCCGAGATGATGGTCATCGGCAACAGCACCGCCGTCATCACCGACAGCACATAGAGCAGCCGGTTCGACTGCGTCGTCAGCTTGGCCATCAGCTCGTCCTGCAGCAGCCGCGTGCGCGCCTGCAGCTGCTCGCCATCATAGTGCAACGTCTGGGCGCGGTGCGACAGCCGCGCCGCCATGTCGTTGATCGAATCCGGCAGGTCGTTGCGGTGCGAATGATCGAGATGGCGAAACAGATTGGTCAGCGTCGCCATCTGCCGATGGATGACCACCAGGTGCCGGCGTGCATCGACCAGCGCTTGCCGCTCATTGTGCCATGCGTCGCAGACGATACGGTCCTCGATGCCGTCGAGACTGTCGCTGAGTGTCGCGAGTTCGGCGGCCATTCCGTCGAACGACTGGCCGACGACAGCCTCGATCAGCTCGGCCGGAGAGCGGAATTTGCGCGATCCGTTCTCGATCGCCTTGCGGATGTTGTCGACCGATTGCAGCGGTTGTTTGCGGGCGCCGACCAGCATCGTATCGTTGAGAGCAAAGCGGAAATGACCAAGCCCGCCGGCTTCCGCCGAATAGTCATGGCGCAGGTCCGGCAGATCGCCATAGAGCCAGTCATCCTCGAGATCGATGTGGCAGCCATGGCTGGCGCTCAGGAAGGCTTCGCGCACCGGCGCCGGCAACGCCTGATCGGCGCCGATCTCGTGACGGGCGCGCATGTCGGAAAGCTGGTAGCTGCGCCATGTCCAGTGCGCGGCGGCGGCATCCCTGGTACGCACACCCTCGGTGGTAAAGTGATAGATGAAGAACAGCCCGCGTTCATCGGGCAGATAAGGCGACAGGTCAGTGCCTTCGGAGGGGAGGGCGATGTTCATGGCGGCTTCGCCGGTCTCTGATGCGGTCGGGGTTGCGGGGGCGGCCAAGCGCGATTTCTAGCATGGCATGCCCGATTTAGTGTGACTGTTTGGTGACGGCGTGCCGCCTACAGGACGCTGGTGATCCCGCCATCCACCAGCAGCGTCTGTCCGCTCACGAAGCTGGCGGCGCCGGATGCCAGGAATACGGCGGCCCCCGCGAGTTCCCTCACTTCGCCCCAGCGCCGCATCGGTGTGCGGCCGGTCAGCCAGGCGGAGAATGTCTCGTCGGCGACCAATGCGGAGTTGAGCTCGGTCATGAAATAGCCCGGCGCGATGGCGTTGACGCGCACGCCGTGCTGGCCCCATTCGCCGGCCATCGATTTGGTCAGCATGGTGATGGCGCCTTTGCTCGCCGCGTAAGGCGCGATCGAGGGGCGCGCGAGCACGCTCTGCACCGAGGAGACATTGATGATCGCCCCCCTTTGGCGGGCGATCATGCCCTTTACGACGGCCCGGCTCACCTTGAATACGCCGTCCAAGTTGGTGGCCATCAGCGCGTCCCAGTCGGCGTCGCTAAAGGTCTCCAGCGGCGCCCGTCGCTGGATGCCGGCATTGTTGACCAGGATGTCGATCGGTGCGGTGCCGGTTTCCGCCGCTGCGATCGCCTGGTCGACCGACTTCGTGTCGGTTACGTCGATCACTGCTTCAGCGATCGAATGGCCCGCGGCGCGCAGCCTGTCTGCGGCCGCTTTCAGATCGTCGGCCTTGCGGCCGCCGATCGTGACGCGAGCGCCCGCGCTCGCAAGCGCTTCCGCGAAGGCCAGGCCCAGGCCGCGGCTGGCGCCGGTGATGAAGGCATGCTTGCCCTCGAGGCCGAACAGGCGGCCGAGATAGTCAGTCGAATGCAATTTTGCACCTTCATCGATTGCGATTTATCGCCGCCAGCACGAAGGCTCGTCTGACCTCGGCAAGCGGCAGCACCAGCCTGCCGCGTGGCTTGATGACATGCAAGGCGCTTTGTCGCGCCTGGCTGACGGCCTCGGTTGTCGCGGCCGTCAGCCTCAGCGTTTCGGCCCAAACCCCGGATAGGGGTTGAGCGGCACGATCGCGGCAATGTCCATCATGCCGGCCTTGATCAGCGGCAAGGTGGCGAGATGGCCGCGCACATCGGCATCGCTGCCGGCTTCGATCCTGTTCCGCGACATGCCATGGTTCGGGCGCATGGTTTCCATCCACCTCGCCTGGCGGCGGCAGGACCGGCGCGTGGTGATCACTGACCTGCGGGAGGCTGCCCGGAGGGAGGGAGTAGGGGAGTAGGGGAG